>JAEZCD010000208.1 GCA_023430145.1 Pseudomonadota bacterium | reverse complement strand
CCTCTTTGCCCCCGGCCCCCCCGGGCGCCGCGGGCGACGATCAGCTCACTTCAGCTTCATCAGATAGGGCTCGACATAGTTGTCGGCCCGGAACGTGTAGTCGAGCCGCTTGCTCGCACCATAATAGTTCGGCAGCCGCCAGAGATAGAGCCAGGGCGCGTCGTTCCAGACGATCTTCTGCGCCGCCAGCTCGAGCTCCTTGCGCTTGCCGTCGTCGAGCGTCTTGGCTGCCTCGTGGACGAGCTTGTCGTAGTCCGGATTGCAGTAGCCACTCGAATTGTCGATGTGGCCGCAGGTCAGGATCACGAGCTCGACCGAGGGGTTAATCAGCGCCGCCCAGCCCTGATAATAGATGCCCTTCAGGTTCGCCTTGCCGAGGCCCTCGCGGAACTTGCCGAGCTCGACCGCCTCCACCTTCGGCTGGATGCCGACCTGTTGCAGATAGGCCGCGACCACCTCCGAGACCTCCTTGCCGCCAGGATAGCGGGTCGACCACTCGATCGTCAGCGGAAAGCCGTTCGGGAATCCGGCTTCCGCCAGGAGCGCCTTGGCCTTGGCCGGATCGTAGGCGAACGGCGTCAGCTCCGGATTGTTGTTCGGCGGGTTGACGACGCTCTTGAGGGGCGAGGTCGAGCCGCGCATCAGCGTCTTGATGATGGTCGGCACGTCGACGGCGTTGTTCAGCGCCTGGCGGACGCGCGGATCCTTCAGCGCCGGCTGCTCGCCCTTGATCGAGATGCCCATGTGCATCTTGCGCAGGCCCTCGACGATCTGCACGTCGCTCTTGTCGCTTTTCGCCGTGACGGCGCTGTCCGGCGTCAGGCCGACGGCGACGTCGACGGTGCCGGCGCGCAGCTCGTTGACGCGCGACGACAGTTCCGGAACGACCCGGAAGACGACGTCCTTGATCGGCGGCGCGCCGCCGAAATAGTCCGGATTGGCGGCGAGCACGACGCGGTCGCCCTTGCGCCACTCGACGAACTTGTAGGGCCCGGAGCCGACGGGCTTCGTCGCCACCACGTCCGGCGCCGTCTCGGTGAGATATTTCGGCGCGCCGATGAAGGCCTCGGCGAGCCAGTAGAGCATGTTGACGGTCGGCTCCTTGGTGACGAGGTCGATCGTGTACTCGTCGACGACCTTGACGTCGGTGAGCCCCGTCTGGTCGTGCAACTGCTGCACGGCCGAGAAGGGCGGCTTGCTCATGCGCTCGAAGTTGATCCGCACGGCCTCGGCGTTGAACGGCTCGCCATTGTGGAATTTCACGCCCTTGCGCAGGTTGAAGCGCCAGGTCCGGTCGTCCATCCGTTTCCAGGACTCCGCGAGGCGCGGCACCGGCGTGCCGTCCGGCGCGCGGCGCACGAGGCTGTCGAAGATCGACCAGATGGCGCTGCCCGTCGGGTGGTTGATGTCGAGCAGATGCGGGTCGAGGCTCGTCATGTCCTCGGCCGAGGCGATGATCACCGGTTGGGATTGCGCGAAGGCTCCGGGCGAGAGTGGCGCCACGGCGAGGAGGGCGAGCGCGGTCGCGGTCGCGATCCGTCGCAGCCCGGTGTGCAGCGATGTCATGCCTGTCCTCCTGAGACGGGGTGGGCGAGCGCCGCGAAGCTCCTGTCCGCCGCGGCGATCGGAAAGCTCGGCGGAAAGAGACTCCGCCAGTCTGCACCATCGGGGCTGCGTTCGGCATAGGCCTCGCGCAGCTTGTCGAAGATCGGCGGCACTGCCGCGGCGATCTTTCGCTCGTCGCCGGCGATAAGCCGGAAGTTCCCCACCACGCGCCGGCCGGCCACCCAGACCTCCCGCGCGCGCCGGCCGGGCGGCATCAGGAAGAGCGCCTGCACCGGGTCGTGCACCGGCTGCACGAGGAGATCGGCCAGATCCCAGACGACGAGGTCGGCAGCGGCCCCTGCCGCGAGGCGGCCGAGATCGGGCCGGCCGATGGCGTCGGCGCCGCCGAGCGTCGCGGCGCGGAAATAGTCGGCCGGGCCGGCCGGCACGGGTTCCATGCGCGCGGTGGCGACGCCGAGCTGGAGATTCATCAGCATGTCCCCCGGCGCCGTGTCGGTGCCGAGCCCGATGCGAATGCCGCGCCCGCGAAAACCGCCGAAGCTCGAGAGCCGTCTGCCGCCGCGGCCGACGACCAGCGGGCAATGCACGACGACCGCCCCCGAGCGCTGCAGCGCATCGACGTCGGCGCGGGCGAGATCCGGGTCGCCGGAGGGGCCGCCGAGCACGATCGCATGCGGCAGCAGCGCCCGCCGCGACAGCACGCCAAGCGTTTCCAGGAGGCCGATCGACGTCTGACCGGAGCGCTCCCAGATCAGCTCGGCCTCGATGGGCGACTGGCAGCAGTGCAGGCGGAAGGGCACGTCGAGCTCATCCGCCGCCGCTGCGGTCTCGCGCAGGAGCGCGTCCGAGCACGTGTCGACGGTGGAGGGGACGAGGAGGCCCGAGACGAGCGGATCACCGACCCAGCGGGCGATGAAGTCGACCGCATCGCGCAGGCCGGCGGCGCCGCGCCCGGCACGCTCGACCTGGCCGACCCTGCCGTCCGCCTCGCACACATTGACGGCCGAGCGGAAGCTCGGGCCGAGCACGAGGCGGATGCCGAGCTCGCCGGCGAGGCCGGCGATCCCGTCGAGCTCGTCGGCGCTCTCGGCCCAGGCGCGATGCAGGAGCGATGTGACGGGCAGCGCGGTGGTGACGCCGCCGAGCAGCAGCTGCGCGAAGGCGGCGCGGGCGCCGGCGACCTGTTCGCCGGGCGTCAACACGTCGCGCGCGCGCCGCTCCACAAAGTCTCGCGACGGCAACCGCGCCCGCCGGTCGGCGCCCGGCGCGTCATAGGACAGAATGGTCGTGTCGACGTCGGCGAGCGCGTCGAGATCGACGAAGCCGGGGGCGATGAGGGCGGTACCGAAATCGTGATCGGCGTCGCAGGGCACCTCGGAGCGCGGACCGACCCGCAGGATGCGGTTGCCCTCGACCAACACCTCGCCGTCCTCGACGAGAACATGATCGCCACGGGCAAATCCCAGGACCCAGCGAGAGGACAGGCGTGTGCGCATGCGGGTCCGGTGTCGTTGGCCAGCTGCAGCGAGACTAGCGATGGCGATCACGGCCGCGCAACAGAAATTTGCGTAAGCTCTGCAAATGAAAGAGTTCGAAGAAATGCCTTGCGTTTACGCAGTGCCGCCCTTGCGGCAGGCATCGGGGATCTGAGGTTTCCTATGTGCTCAGAGAATACAAGCACTTAGCGCAATGATGAGATGTCCTTCGACGGGCGGGGAGCCGGCCGGCCACATGCTTAGCCGCTGGCCGCGTGCTTTCGATGAACGTCCTTTCCTTTCGAAATCGGCGCTGCGCATGGATAGGATGCATCCGCCAAAGCCTCCCGGCCCGCCGGCGAGCGCCGCGGTCACCGGTTGCAGACGCTTTCGTTTCCTTTCGGAGCACGAGCGCGCGTCAGGCGACCTGCACTTCGAGGCCGGTCGCGCGCAGCTCGCGGAGGTGCTCGGGCGACGCATTGCTGTCGGTGATCATCAGGTCGGCGGCATCGAGGCCGGCGATGCGGGCGCTCGCCACGTGCTTCAGCTTCGAATGGTCGGCGAGGAAGATCACGCGGCGGGCGGCCTTGATCATCGCCTGCTTGATCTCCGCCTCCTGCCAGTTGCTGTTGGTGAAGCCCTTTTCCGCGTCGACCCCGGCGCAGCTCATGAAGGCGATGTCGGCGTTGATCTCGCCGAGCAGCAGCTTGCCGTAAGGGGAGATCAGCGAGTTGAAGCGCGGGCGCACCCGGCCGCCGGTGGCGAAGACGGTGACGCCGGGATGCGTCGACAGCTGGATGGCGATGTCGAGCGCATTGGTGACGACGGCGACGTCGGAGAGATTCTTCGGGAACAGGCGGGCGAGCTCGGCCAGCGTCGATCCGGTGTCGAGGATGATCGTCTCGCCATCGCGGATGAGGTCGACGGCGAGGCCGGCGATGCGCTCCTTCTCCCTGCGTCGCAGGCCAGCGGAAAGATCGAGCGGCCGCTCGTAGCGGCTCGTCCGCACCAGGATGGCACCGCCGCGGATGCGTCGCAGGAACTGCTGCTTCTCGAGGTGGAACAGGTCGGACCGCACCGTCACCTCGGAGACCGCAAGGGCGCTGGCCAGCGCCGAGACCTCGACACGGCCTTCCGCGTGCAGCAGGTCGAGGATCCTGCTGTGCCTTTCGCTCGCTTTCAAAGAAGTCATGAGCTAAAGAACCCTCGCCTTCGAACCGGAGGCGCCCGCCATTGTCTCTCACGGCCCAGTTGAAGCCAACCCGGCCGCACCCGATGGGCGCGCGCGCGCCCCTCCGTTGCGGCTCGCCGAGGACCGCCCGCATGGCGCGACCGCTGCCGCCTCTGATCGCCGCCCTGCAGCTGCCGCCGTTCCGGCCGATGCGGCAGGGCACATTCTCCTACTACGAGGATTTTCTTCTTACCAATGCCCATATCTTCGTCGAGGGCGGCATCGGCGCCATCAAGGTCCAGGACGAGACGCGCGAAACCGGCCCTGCGGCCGCCGAGACGGTGGCGATGATGGGGGCGCTCGCGCGCGGCTTCCGAAAGGAGTTCCCGGATACCGTTCTCGGCATCATCGTGCAGGCGCACGATGCCGTCGCGCCGCTCGCCATCGCCAACGCCGCCGACGCCGATTTCGTGCGGCTGAAGATCTTCGTCGGCGCCTCGGTGAACGCCGAGGGGCCGCGCAGCGGCCTCGCCCTCGAGGCGGTCGACTACCGCCGAAAGCTCGGGCGCACCGACATCGCCATCCTCGCCGACGCGCACGACCGCACCAGCGTGCCGCTGGCGCCGGTCGCCGACACGACGGCGGCGCTCTGGGTGCAGCAGATGGGCGCCGACGGCGTGATCGTCACCGGCGGCAG
The DNA here is from genome assembly GCA_023430145.1 of Pseudomonadota bacterium. Taxonomy (GTDB): domain Bacteria; phylum Pseudomonadota; class Alphaproteobacteria; order Rhizobiales; family Methylopilaceae; genus JAEZCD01. Next base: position 18,172 of record JAEZCD010000208.1, on the reverse strand, counting down.
CTTCGCCGACACGCTCGGCCGCGTGCGGCATGCCCGGGCGGCCGGCGTGCAGCGGCCGATCTTCGTCGGCGGCGGCGTCGATGCCGGCAATGTCGCCGAGGCGCTCTCGGAGGCCGACGGCGCCATCGTCAGCACGTCTCTGCTGCGCAAGGACGCCGCGCCGACCGATCTGATCCGCTGGGACCGGGACGCGGTCCGGCGGCTCGTCGAGGCCTCGGCGAGATCCCGATAACCGGGCGACGACAACGCACTGCAAGCACATCCCCGATCTGATCCGCACACGCTTCGAACCACGGCGATGGAGGCCCGATGGCGTGCGAGCTGCCGGCGTCTCGTCTCGACTCACCGGATATGGGCGTTCCGAGGTCTCTTGTGCCGCGGCTGTACCGATCGCCCGTCGCCCGGCTCGATGATCTTCAACCCCGTATCCGCGGCAGCCGATGTGATGCATCCACACATATCGTGATCCCGGGGCGCCAATCCTCCTGCGCGCCACGGGGTCGAGATTCCTGACATTCGAGCTTATTTGTCGATAACAGTTCTGCAGGTTCGGCCGCCGCTTACCTTGGAGTCCCCCCGGACTCACCAAATACAGCAACAAAGCACGTGCATTTCCATCGAAGCCATGAGTGAAACCTGATTCATGCGATGGATGATGACGTCGATTACTTCGCATTTTAGAATTGTTATTAACAATCTGGAAATGCGCTAGTTGCTGATTATCAACACTATGACGCATTATGGCAAGGACCAATTTACCTCTCTCGGCTGTTGGACCCGGCTGGTGCTCGTCGCCCTCCGCCGGACAGTCCGGCGATCCTCGCGCTGGGTGAGCCAGCGCCAATCCCTTTCCGGTCGGGCTTTTACCGGGCGCTGCGCAGTCCGCGCCCGAGCATGATCTCGGCACGTTCGGCGCGGCGTCATCTTTCGCGGGTCGCGAGGCTTTCCGGACCCGGGCCCGGCTGGATCGCTTGGCCCGGCGCGCAGAGCCGGCGGCGCCGCGCCGGCACCACTCGCCACAACCTTCGATCTGCCCAATCCGGCGTCGCCGCCTGCTTAAAAATTCCACTTGAACGCCAGCGGTATACCAAACAAGATCACCGCGTTGAGGGCCGCCCGCGACGGGTGGCGCCGGGAATGGGAGAGCGGATGACCGGGGAAAACTCCATCGTGCTGCCGGCAGCGCGCGGAAAAGCGTTTCGCGTCAAGAAGGGGCAGCGCGTGCGCATCACCAACCCCTACGGCACGCAGGCGGTGGACACCTGGGCCTTCGCGGCGGACGACGTCCTCGAGCACCTGTCGATGGACAATACGCGCTCGTTCAACAGCGTGGTCGCCGCCGACAAGGACATCCCGCTCGTCAGCACCGAGCGTCGGCCGCTGATCACCATCGTCGAGGACACGTCGGCCGGCCGGCACGACATTCTGCTCTGCGCCTGCAACAAGGCGATCTACCGCCAGCTCGGGGTCGAGGGCTACCACCGCAGCTGCGCCGACAATCTGCACGAGGCGATGCAGGAGGCCGGCACCGACATCCCCTTCACGCCGAGTCCCGTGAACCTCTTCATGAGCGTGAAGGTGCACGACGACGGCACCATCGAGCGCCTCTTGCCGGCCAACAAGCCCGGCGCCTATGTCACGCTGCGCGCCGACGAGGACATTTTGCTCGTCCTCTCCTCCTGTCCGCAGGACGTCACCACCATCAACGGTCCCGACCGGACGCCGCGCGACTGCCTCGTCGAGATCCTCCCGGAGGCCGCCGCGTGACCGACGCGCCGAGCTCCTTCGCGCCCCTGATCCGGATCGAGGGATTGCGGAAGAGCTTTGGCCCGGTGGAGGTGCTGAAGGGCGTCTCGGTCGACGTGCGGCCGGGCGAGGTAGTGTCGATCATCGGCGCCAGCGGCTCCGGCAAGAGCACCTTCCTGCGCTGCATCAACATGCTCGAGATGCCGGACGCGGGCCGCATCCGCTTCGACGGTGCACAGTTCGAGTTCGGCGAGGGGGCGCGAAAACCTTCCGCGAGCGATCTTCGGCGCATGCGTGCCTCCATCGGCATGGTGTTCCAGAGCTACAATCTCTGGCCGCACATGACGGTGCTGGAGAACGTCATCGAGGCGCCGGTGCTGGTGAGGAAGACGCCGCGCGGCGAGGCGGTCGAGTATGCAGAATGGCTGCTGCGCCGCATCGGCCTTGTCGAGAAGCGCGACGCCTATCCGGCGCACCTCTCGGGCGGCCAGCAGCAGCGCGTCGCCATCGCCCGCGCGCTCGCCATGCAACCGAAGGCGATGCTGTTCGACGAGGTCACCTCGGCGCTCGATCCCGAGCTCGTCGGCGAGGTGCTGGCGCTGATGGCCGCGCTCGCCGCCGAGGGCATGACGATGCTGATCGTCACGCACGAGATCGCGTTCGCGCGCGACGTCAGCACGCGGGCGATCTTCTTCGACCAGGGCGTCATCGCCGAGGAGGGCGCCGCCCGCAGCGTGCTGCGCGAGCCGAGGAGCGAGCGCCTGCGCCAGTTCCTGAAGCGCATCCTGCACGAGCACGTCGCCGCCGAGCCGCTCGGCGCCGCACCGATGGGGTTGGCGCCATGAGCCTCGAATGGATCGAGATCGTCTGGCCCTACATGCCGGGCTTCTTGCACGCCGCCTGGACGGTGCTGCTGATCACCGTGCTCGTCATCCTCGTCAGCTGGGCGTGCGGGCTTGCGGCGGCGCTGGCCCGTTCCTCGCGGATCGTGCCGCTGCAGCTCATGGCGCGCTTCTACATCTGGTTCATCCGCGGCACGCCGGCGCTGATCCAGGTGTTCATCGTCTATTTCGGCCTGCCGCAGCTCGGCCTCAGGATGTCCCCCTTCGTGGCCGGCGTGCTCGCACTCGGCATCAACAGCGGCGCCTATGTGGCCGAGATCGTCCGCTCCGGCCTCCTCGCCATCCCGAAGGGCCAGACCGAATCCGCCATTGCGCTCGGCATGAGCCGCTTCGATGCGCTGCGCAGAATCGTCCTGCCGCAGGTGTTCCGCATCATCATGCCGCCGATCACCAACGAGGCCATCTCGACGCTGAAGAACACCTCGCTGCTCTCCACCATCACCGTGGTCGAGCTGACCCTCTATTCGCAGACGATCATCGCCACGACCTTCCGGCCGTTCGAGTTCTACACCGCGGCGGCGCTGATCTATCTCGCCATGACGACGATCTTCTCGAGCGCGGCGGCGCGGGTCGAGCGCCACTATGCGCGCTACGCGTGAGGCGGGCATGAGCGGGCTCCCGGTCGACTCGCTCGAGATGCCACGCTTCTGCGGCATCCCGACCTTCATGCGCCTGCCACAGGCGACCGATCTTTCGGTGCTCGATGCCGCCATCATCGGCCTGCCGTCGGACTCGGGCGGCCCCTACCGGGCGGGCGCCAGGTTCGCGCCGAACGCCATCCGGGCGATGTCGGTGATGCTGCGGCCGATCAATCCCTACCGCGGCGGCATCAACGTCTTCGAGGCGCTGCGCGTCGCCGACGCCGGCGATGCGCCGGTGGTGCCCGGCTATGTCGAGGACTCGCTCGCCCGCATCGAGCAGGCGGTCGGCCACCTCGTGCGCGCCGGCGTCATCCCGTTCGGGATCGGGGGCGATCATTCGGTGTCGCTCGCCGTGCTGCGCGCGCTCGCGAAGCGGCACGGCAAGCTGGCGCTCTTGCATTTCGACTCGCACACCGACACCTGGGACAAGTATTTCGCCGGCAAGCGTTTTAGCGCCGGCACGCCGTTCCGCCGCGCGGTCGAGGAGGGAATCGTCGATCCGGCCCGCTCGGTCCAGGTCGGCATGCGCGGCTCGCTGTTTCAGGCCGACGACGTCAGCCAGTCGCTCGATCTCGGCTATGCGGTGATCGGCACCGACGAGATGTTCGAGATCGGCCTTCCTGCCGTCTGCCGCCGCATCGCCGAGCGCACCGCGGGCGCGCCCGTCTACATCAGCCTCGATCTCGATTTCGTCGATCCGTCGGCGGCGCCGGGCGTGCAGACGCCCGAGGCCGGCGGCCCGACAGCGCGCGAGGCGCTGGCCCTCTTGCGCGGCCTGCACGATCTCGACATCGCCGGCGCCGACGTCGTCGAGGTCAATCCGAGCTTCGACGGGCCGGCGCAGACGACCGCGCTGCTCGCGGCGACGATCCTCGCCGAATTTTTGGCGCTCGCCGCGGAGACGCGGCTCGCCCGAGAAGCCTCCCGAACCGCGCCTTCCGTGCAGTTGTCACATGCGTCCTAACCACAAGCGAATGGAGATCGGCATGCGCCTCACATCACTCGCACTCGCCGCCGCGATTCTCGGTCTCCTGCCGGCCGCCGCCGCGCAGGCCCAGACGCTCGAAGTCGTCACGCCGGGCAAGCTGCTCGTCGCCACCGAGGGCACTTTTCCGCCCTTCAGCATGATGAAGGACGGCCAGCTCGAGGGCCTCGAGATCCGCGTCGGCAAGGAGGTGGCGAAACGACTCGGCCTCGAATACACGCCGGTCGTCATCAAGTGGGAGTCGCTGCTCGTCGGGCTGATGGCCGACCAGTACGATTTCGCCAGCGCCGCCATGGACATCACCGCCGAGCGGCAGAAGCAGGTCACCTTCTCGGACGGCTGGCTCCAGTCGGGCGGTCGCGTCATCACCAAGAAGGACTCGGCCATCAAGTCGGCCGCCGACCTCAAGGGCAAGAACGTCGGCGTGCTGGTCGCCTCCACCTGGGCCAAGCTCGCCGAGGACAAGGGCGCGACGGTGAAGGGCTACAAGGCCGAGTCGGACGCGATCCAGGATCTCGTCAACGGCAACATCGACGCCGTCATCACCGACTCGATCGCCGGCGCCTACGCCATCGAGGCCTCGAAGCTGCCGCTCGTCATGACGGCGGACTATGTCAGCCAGGTGCAGAAGGGATTCCCCTTCAAGAAGGGCAAGCCGAACCTCGTGAAAGCGGTGAACAAGGCGCTCGCCGACATGGTCGCCGACGGCACCTACGAGAAGCTGACGACGCCGCTCGTCGGCTATTCGCCGGCGCCGAAGGACCCGATCCGCTCGCAGCTCTGAGCCGTCGCCCTACCGCCCGCCGCCTGGTCCTGCCCGGGCGGCGGCGCAGACCATGCAAGGCCGATCGCCCGTGAAGGAAACCGTGTCGGAGCGCCTGCCCTACGGGGCCGCGGCGGGACAGGAGCGAAGCCTGTCCCGGACGGCCTACGAGCAGCTGCTCGACAAGCTGATGCGCCGGGAGATCCCGGTCGGCTCGGTGCTGCTCGAGCGCCGCCTCGCCGCCGAGATGGAGATGTCCCGCACCCCGGTGCGCGAGGCGCTGAACCGGCTCGAGAACGAGGGCTTCGTCACCCGCCAGCCGGGCGGCCTCCTCGTCGTGCGCGAGTTCTCCGTCCGCGAGCTGATCGAGACGCTGCACCTGCGCCAGATCCTCGAGGCGGAGAGTGTGTCGCTGGCGACGGGACGCATCGCCGAGGCCGAGATCGAGGCGATCATCGAGGCCATCGAGGCGCTGATGAAGAAGCCCGAGCCGACAGCCGCGGAGGACTGGGCGGTCGACAGCCGCTTCCACCAGACGATTGCCGATCACAGCGGCAATTCCGCGCTCGCCAGGCTGATCTTCGACCTCAGGCTGAAGACCTACATGTTCAACCTCGACCGTGTGCCCGAGCGCTTCGTGGTCGGCCACAGGGAGCATCTCGCCGTTCTCGACGCGCTACGCCGGCAGGACCGCGACGCCGCCCGCGAGGGCATCACGACCCACATCGAGAACGTGCGGCTCAGCATCATCGAGAAGCTGAACCGAATTTGAGGAACGATAGAAAATGGCAAGCATCTCGACCACCACCAAGGGCGTCTACATCATCTCGCCGACGCCCTTCACCGAAAGCGGTGAGCTCGATCTTGCGAGCACCGACCGGCTGATGGACTTCTACGAGGAGGTCGGCGTCGACGGCATCACCATCCTCGGCATCCTCGGCGAGGCGCCGAAGCTGTCGCCGACCGAGTCGGAGATCTTCCTCGACCGGGTGCTGGCGCGCGTCGGCGGCCGGGTGCCGATCGTGGTGGGCGCCAGCAATCCCGGCACCGACAACCTCGTCCGCTTCGCCTCCGAGGCCATGGCCAAGGGCGCCGCCGGCGTCATGATCGCGCCGCCACCGGGGCTGAAGACCGACGATGCGGTCTACGGCTACTGGGAAGGCGTGCTGACCCGGCTCGGAAAGGACATTCCGGTCTGCTACCAGGACTATCCGCAGGCGACGCAGACCTTCAGCTCGGTCTCCGTGCTGGCGCGGCTCTTCGAGGATTTCCCAAGCCTCGTCATGCTGAAGCACGAGGAGGGCTCCGGCCTCTACAAGGTCACGCGGCTGCGCGAGCTGTCCGACAAGGGTGGCCGCCGCATGAGCATCCTCGTCGGCAATGGCGGCCTCTATCTGCCGCAGGAGTTGCGCCGCGGCGTCGACGGCGCCATGACCGGCTTCGGCTTTCCCGAAATGCTGGTCGAGGTCTGCCGGCGCTTCTTCGCCGGCGACGTCGAGGGCGCCGAGGATCTGTTCGACGTCTACCTGCCGATCCTGCGGCACGAGCAGCAGCTCGGCATCGGGCTCGCCATCCGCAAGGAGATCCTGCGCCGCAAGGGGGTGATCTCGAGCGCCGCGGTCCGTCATCCCGGGCCGAAGCTCGGCCCCCGCGATCATCAGGAGCTCGACGAGCTGATGGCGCGGCTCGAGCGGCGGCTCAAAGGATGACGGCGGTGCTGCGCTCCAGAGCAGGGATGGGGGCAGGGCCCCCTTTCCTTGCCCCTGCCGGGCGAGGAGCGCGCGTGCCTCGCCTGTCAGGCGTGCTTCGCTGCCCCGTTGGCGCCCGCCCGGCGGCGTCCGTTCCGTGCCGGCAGCGTCGCCGCACGGCGCGCATTGTCGAGGTGGCGAGCCAGAAGCTCCGCCGCCTCGGTGCGGTCGCCGCGCTGCAGGGCGCGGATGACCGCGAGGTGCTCGCCGACCCAAGCGCGCACCCGCCGCTGGTTGGTGTAGCCGCTGAACTCGAGCAGCCGGCGCAGCCGGTTCTGCTGCTGCACGGCCTGCACGAAGAAGGCGTTGCCCGAGAAGCCGACGAGCTTTTCGTGGAAGGCCGCGTCGACCGCGAACAGGCGGCCGTTCGGCACCGCGTCCTGCAGGCGCAGGATCTCCTCATGCGTCTGGCGCAGACTGGCGAGCTCGGCGGCGTCGACGACGGTGTGCTCGAGCAGCAGCGCCGCCGGCTCGATGGTGCGCCGGAGATCGTAGCTCTCGCCGAGCGCATTGGCCGAATCGAGCGTCGGCGGAAAGCGCCAGCCGCGGCCCTTGTTGCGGATCAGGAGGCCCTCGTCGGCCATGCGCGTCAGCGTCCGCATCAGCGCGATGCGGTTGATGCGGTAGCGCCGGGAGAGGTCGGCCTGCGTCACCTGCTCGGGGAGGGCTCCGGCGAGCCGGTCGCCGATCAGGGTGAAGTAGAAATCCTCCTCGACCGTCGAGGGGACCTGCATCGGCTCCGACGAGCTGAGCTCGGACCAGGATTTGGCGAGCACATAGCCGCGCGGCGGCCGCACCGCGACGAAGCCGCGTCCGGCGAGCAGCTGCAAGGCGCCGCGCACGGGCGTGCGCGAGACCGCCAGCGCCTCGGCGAGGCTCTGCTCGGTCAGGCGGTATCCCGCCTCGAGCCGCCGCGTGCGGGCGAGGTCGAGCACGAGGTTGGCCAGCACGTATTGGCCCTGCTTCCTGTCGCGGCGACTCACCCCTGCGCGTCCCGAAACTCCTCGTTGCCCGCTATCGTAGCGGCGCGTCTGCGAGGCTCATAGACATGCAGCCCGATTTCGCACGCATGCAGCGCATTCTCGGCGCCCTCGTCGCGGCGGACAGCCAGAATCCGCCCGGCCGCGAGGCCGAGGTCGCGGCCGTCGTCACCCGCAAGCTCACCGAGGCCGGCTGCACGACCGAGCTCGACGCCTATGCGCCCGGCCGTGCCAATGTCATCGGCCGCTTCGAGAACGGCGCCGGGCCGGTGTTCGCCTTCAACACGCATATGGACGTCGTGCCGTGCGGGGAGGGGTGGTCGTCCGATCCGCTGCAGCTGCGTCCTTCGGCGGGGCGGCTCTACGGCCGCGGCGCCTGCGACTGCAAGGGCCCGCTGGCGGCGATGCTGGAGGCGATGCGCCTGATGATCGCCGGCCGTGAGACCTGGTCCGGCACGCTGCTCGGCGTCTTCGTCGCCGACGAGGAGACGGCGAGTGCCGGCGCCAAGCGCATCGCCGCCTCCGGGATGCGGATCGACTACGCGGTGATCGGCGAGCCGACCGGCAACCGCATCGCCATCGCCCACAAGGGTAGTCTCAGGCCGCTGGTGCGCGTGCGCGGCGTCGCCACGCATTCCAGCGCGCCCGACGACGGCGACAACGCCATCTACCGCGCGGCGAGGCTGATCGCACTTGTCGAGCGCCTGCACGCCGATACCATCCGCCACCGCACGCATCCGCTCACCGGCGCCGCCAGCCTGACGATCACACGCGCCAATGCCGGCGTCGCCGACAATGTCGTGCCGGACGCCATGGATCTGCTTCTCGACCGCCGCATGGTGCCGGGCGAGGACGAGGGTTTGGTGAAGGCGGAGATCGAGCAGCTGCTGCGCGACGCGGAAGCCCGGCATGGCGTGCGCTCCGAGATCCTCGAGTGGCGCGCCACCACCGGCGGCGCGGCCGAGACGCGCGCAGACGCGCCGATCGTCGCCGCCGCCCTCGCCGCGCGCCGCGCCGCCGGCGTCACCGAGTGCGGACCGATCGGCTTTCCGGGCGCGTGCGACTTCGTGCACTTCCGAACCCTCGGCGCCGAGGCGGTGATCGTCGGCCCCGGCTCGCTGTCGGTGGCGCACAAGCCGGACGAGTTCGTGCCGACCGACGAGTTCTTCGCCTCGTGCACCATCTATACGGACATCGCCCGCCGCATGCTGGCGCGCGGTTGAGACGCGCCGTGGCGGGTGAGAAATCTTCCGTCTCCTAGAGGGCTACGGGGTTCACGCATCGCTTCGTTTCCCGGACAAGCTGCGCGCAGCGCAGCGCAGATCCGGGACCCAGCGACCGACGCGCGAAGCGCAATATGTGCTTCGCGAAGAGTCGCCCGCGCTGGGGGCCCGGGTCTTCGTCGCTCACCCCGCCACCGTCGGGTCCAGCGACAGCGGCATCTTTCCGAGCCGCTCCGCGCCGTCCGGGCCGATGAGAAAGGTCTCGCCCGGCGCGACGTTTCGCGGCCCATCGGTGACGACCATGTGGATGAAGATCACCATTCCGGGCGCGATCACGGCCGGGTTGTCGCGATAGAGCATCGGCCAGTCCATCCAGTTCGGCGAAAACGTCGTGCCGAGGCTGTAGCCGCAGGCGTTCAGGCGGTTGGCGAGGCCGCCGAGGCCGGCTTTGGCGATGGTGCCGGCATAGGCGGAAAAAACCTCGCCGAACGTCTTGCCGGGCCGCATCTCCTCGCGGCAGGCGGCCATCGCATCGAGGCCGATCGCGTAGAGCTCCGAAAGCCGCGGATCGGGCACGCCGACGCGATAGGTGCGCATCAGCGCCGAATGATAGTGCCGGAAGACGCCGGCCCATTCGAGGGCGATCGTGTCGCTCTCGCCGAGCCGCCGGCGGCCGGAGACGTAGCGGCCGAGATTCTGGGCCGGCCCCGAGCCGATGATGAACTCGTTGCCGGGATAGTCGCCGTCCTCGCGCAGGATCGGCGCCTGCAGCGCGGCCAGAATGTCGCCCTCCCAGGCGCCGGGGCGCACCAGCGGCAGCGCCTCGGCGAGCGCCAGATCGGCGAGCTCGGCCGCTTTTCGCACGTAAGGGATCTCCGCCGGCCGCTTGATGACGCGCTGCTTGGTCACGAGGTCGGAGGCGTCGACCAGCGTGCAGAACCCATCCAGCGCCGCCGCCAGCCGGCGGCCGTTGGCGGCGGTGAGGCCGTAGGCGTCCCACTCGACGCCGAGCTTTTCGCCCTCGAGGCCGAATTCCTGCAGCACCGCCAGCAGGTCCAGCGCCGGCTCGGCGCCCGCCCGATCCTCCCACATGCGGACGTCGCCGATCATCGAGGTGTAGGCGGCCGTGCGCACGTCGACCGAGCGGGTGATCAGCATCAGCCTTCCGTCGGCGCCGAGATAGAGGCACTGGAAGAACACGTAGCCGAAGGTGTCGTAGCCGGTGAGGTAGTACATGCTCTCCTGGCGGAACATCAGCAGCCCGGCGAGCCCGCGTTCCTTGAGGCCGGCGCAGGTGATGGCGCGGCGCTCGGCGAGCTCGACTTCGGTAAAATGGATCGGCATCTTGCATTTTCCCTCAGTCGACGTAGCAGCACTCTTTCTTTCCTTCTCCCATAGGGAGAAGGTGGCCGCGAAAGCGGCCGGATGAGGGGTTACGGCGCCTGTCCCGATGCGCCGTAACCCCTCACCCGCCGCCTTCGGCGGCACCCTCTCCCTCTGGGAGAGGGAAAAAATCACCCCCGGAGCGGCTCGAGCGGGAGGCGGCTCAGCACCTCGCAGCCGGTCTCGGTGACGATGATCGTGTGCCCCATTCCGACTGCGCGGCGGCTGCCGACGGCGCCCAGCATCACATGCGGAAACAGCACGACGCCAGGCTCGGCGAGGAGCGGGTTGCCCGAAAAGATCATCGGCGGCACGTCCATCCAGGTCGGCGGATAGGTGGCGCCGAGCGAGTAGCCGCAGGCGCCGTAGCGGTCGGCGCCGTAAGGCGAGGCGTCGAGCATTTTTCGGTGCACGGCGTCGATCTCGCCGAGGGCGACACCGGGGCGGATCGCCGCCACCATCGCCTCCAGCGTGTCGCGGACGACGGCGAACATCGCCGCATGCTCGGGCGCGAGCGGGCCGATCACCACGGTGCGCTCGATGCAGGCCATGTAGCGGCGGTGGCTGGCGCCGAACTCGACCATCACCTGGTCGTGCGCCTCGAGCTCGTAGGCGCCGAGCACGCCGCGGCCGTAGACGGCGCGCTGGCCGCTGTTGACGATCGGCATCTCTGACGGCAGGTCGCCGCCATTGGCCAGCATCGCCGTGAGCGCCGCGCCCGACAGCTCGCCCGAGAGCCGGCCGGGCTTCGCCGCCTCGCGCACCGCCAGCATGGCGATATCGGCGAGCTCTCCGGCGCGCCGCACATGGACGAGCTCGGCCGGCGACTTCACGAAGCGCTGCCGGCGGACGATGTCGGAGGCGTCATCGAGCGTGAACGCCCCGGCGAGCGCCGTCTCGACAGTGCGCCAGTTGCCGGCGGTGAGGCCATAGGTCGACAGCTCCACGCCGAGCTTGCGGCCGGCGAGCCCCTTTTCACGCAGGATCAGCGCGAGGTCGGCGGCGGGGTCGGCGTCCTCGGCATTGTACCAGACGCGGATGTCCGTGATGGTCGAGGTGTCGCGGGCCTGCGCGACGTCGGGGCGGCGCGTGAGCAGCGTGATCTCGCCCGAGAGGGGCAGCACCGCGCACTGGAAGAAGACGTAGCCCGAGGTGTCGTAGCCGGTGAGATAGAACAGGCTCTCCTGGGCGAACAGGAGCAGCGCTTCGAGCCCGCGCGCGGCCATTGCCTCCCGGGTGCGCGCCATCCGGGCGTCGTACTCGGCGCGCGGGAAAGTGAGGAGGGGCGGGTCTTTTGTCATGGCCTTCTCGTCATTGCTCCTCGTCATTGCGAGCGCGGCTCCCCGTCATTGCGAGCGCAGCGAAGCAATCCAGACCTTCGGTGCCCTAAGGTGTGGATTGCTTCGTCGCTTCGCTCCTCGCAATGACGGCCGAGGCAGGCTTGCGGGGACGGTACGCCGTCACGTCAGCCGCACGGCGCGCAGGAAGGCCTGCGTGCGCGGGTTCCTCGCCGCCGAAAGAATCTCCTCCGGCGCTCCCTCCTCGACGATCACCCCCTTCTCGAAGAAGCATATTCTGTCGGCGATCTCGCGCGCCACGCCCATCTGGTGGGTGACGACGAGCATGGTGAGGTCGCGCTCGTGCGCGAGCCGGCGCATCACGTCCAACACCTCGCCGACAAGCTCCGGATCGAGCGCCGAGGTTACCTCGTCGAACAGCATCACCTCCGGCCTGAGCGCCATGGCTCTCGCGATCGCGACGCGCTGCTGCTGGCCGCCCGAAAGGCTGCCGGGATAGCTCGAGAGCTTGTCGGCGAGGCCGACGTCGCGCAGCAGGGTGCTGGCGATCTCCTCGGCCTCCTTGCGGCTCATGCCCATCACATGCCGCGGGCCGGAGGCGACGTTCTGCAGCGCCGTCATGTGCGGAAAAAGGTTGAACTGCTGGAACACCATGCCGACGCGGCTGCGCATGCGCCGCAAGTGGGCCTGCGTCACCTTCTGTCGGTCAACGCCATCGGCGACTTCCCAGAGCACCTCGTCGCCGATCATCACCCGGCCGTCGTCGATCCGCTCGAGCGTCATGAGCACACGCAGCAGCGTCGACTTCCCCGAGCCGCTCGGGCCGATCAGCGCCACCTTCTCGCCGCGCGGCACGGAGAAATCGAAGCGGTCGAGCACCACCGTGCTGCCGAAGCTCTTCGACACCGAATCGAAGCGGACGGCGGGCGTCATCGGGCCCGCTCCAGGCGATAGGCGAAGCGCTCGAAGACGCGGAGAAGCCCGGCTGCGGCGAGGCTGAGCACGAGGTAGATGATCGCCGCCGCGGTCACCGGCTCGGTGTACTGGAAGCGCTCGGAGCCGATCGCGTTGGCGACGAACATCAGCTCGGTGACGGTGATGGCGGACAGCACCGGCGTGTCCTTCAGCATGGCGATGAAGATGTTGCCGAGCGCCGGCGTCACCGGCGGCAGCGCCTGCGGCAGCACCACGTGGCGATACATGCGGTAGCGCGAGTAATTCAGGCTGATCGCGGCCTCCCACTGCCCCTTCGGCACGGCGGCGAGGCCGGCGCGATAGGCTTCGGCCGCGTAGGCGCCGTAATGCAGGCCGAGGGCTATGACGCCGGTGGTGAAGGGCGGCAGCGAGACGCCGAAGCTCGGCAGCACGAAGAACAGGAAATAGAGCTGCACCAGCAGCGGCGTCGCCCGGAAGAAGTCCATGACGAGCCGCGCGATCGTCGCGGCCGCCCGCGAGGGCAGGCGCATCAGCATGGCGAGCACGCCGCCGAAGACGAGCGACAGGAGAAAGCCGACCGCCGTCGCCTCGAGGGTGACGATCGTCCCCTGCAGCAGCAGCGGCCAGATCTCGCCGAGCAGATCGAAGTCGAACGTCATCGCGCCATCGTCAGGTTGCGCCCCTGTGCGAGCTTCCTCTCGAGCGAGCTCGCGCTCCACGAGATAACGAGCGCCAGGGCGAAGTAGACGACGAGCACGGTCGACAGCACGGGGGCGGTGTTGACGTGCACGAGGATGATGTTCTTGGCCTGGAAGGTGAGGTCGGGCAGGGTGATCAGCGAGACGAGCGCCGACGCCTTCAGCAGCTCGATGCAGAGATTGCCGTAGAGCGGGACGAGGACCAGCGCTGCCTGTGGCACGATGACGATCCGCAGCGTCTGCCAGCGCGAGAAATTCAGCGCCACGGCGGCCTCGCGCTGGGCGCGCGGCACCGAGCGCAGCGCCCCGCGGACCAGCTCCGATCCGTAGGCGCCATTGCAGAGGCCGAGGCCGAGCACGCCGCAGGCGAGCGCCGACAGGTTCACGCCGAAGGCCGGCAGCACGAAGAACAGCCAGAAGAGCTGCGCCAGCAGCGAGGTGCCACGAAAAAACTCGACATAGATCGCCGCGAGCCATCGGATCGGCCAGAACGCGGCGTCGCGGGCGATGCCGGCGACGAGCGACAGCACGATCGCCATGAGCGCGGCCAGCACCGACACCTGGACCGTCACCCACAGGCCCTGCAGAAGCAGGAAGCGGTATTCCCAGACGATCTGCATCCCGCCTCCGGACGCGAACCAGGGCCGGCGGCGCCACGGCCGCCGGCCCTTTGGCTGCCGGTCAGCCCTTGCAGAGCTCGGCCGTCGACAGCCCCTTCGGCACGTCCGGGGCCGAGAAGCCGAACGGCTCGATCATCTTGACGTAGTCCGGCGAGGCGACGATCGGCACCAGAACCTTGTTGAACGCCTCGACGAACTCCTTGTCCTCGGGGCGGAAGGCGAAGCTGCCGATGCCGAGCGCCGGCTTGCCGTTGATCACAGGCTGCTCGAATGGATCAGCGCGCTCGACGCCGGGATCTTTCGCGGCCTTCAGCAGCTCCTGCGTCGACAGCGTCGGATAGAGGAAGGCGTCGATGCGGCCGGCCTTCACTGCGGCGATCAGCGAGGGGCCGTCGGGAAGCGGAATCGCCTGCTCCTTGGGCATGCCGACGGCATAGGCGTGCTCGATCAGCGCGCCGGCGCCGGTCGTGTAGCCGAGCTTCAGATCCTTGTTCTTGGCGAAGTCGGTGAGACTCGACAGCTTCTTCGGATTGCCGGCCGGCACGACGATCGCGTCGCCGAGCGCGAACACCGGCTCGGCGAAGGCGACCTGCTTGCAGCGGTCGGGGCGGATGTAGAGCCCGGCGGCGATGATGTCGAAGCGCTTGGCCTTCAGCCCGGGGATCAGCGAGCCGAACGGCGTCAGGACGCCGTCGAACTCCTTCACGCCGATCTTGCCGAGAGCCTCGCGCAGGAGCGTGATGTCCGAGCCGATCAGCTCGCCATTGGCGTTGGCGGAGCTGAAGGGCGCCTCGTTGGCGAAGCCGACTCGGATGATGTCGCCCGACTTCACCTTCTCCATCAGCGACTGCGCGCCGGCGCTTCCGGCCGACAGCGCGAGGCCCGCGAGGGCACAGAACGTTGCGAACACCGACAGTCTGGATTTCGACATGGTCTTCCCTCCTCCCGGCTCTCATGGCCGATGCAGTTCCGATTGTGACAAAAAGAACAATCTGGTCCAATCGAAAGCAGCGCGGCGGACCGCCTTGCCGATCTTCCCGGATGACGGTCTCGTAAGCAATCGGTATGCCAGCGGTGTGCGTAGCGGCCGCATCCGTAGCGGGACCTCGGGAATGACAGTCATCCTCGTCGAGCATGCGACCCGCCTGCCGGCGCTCGACGGCATGGCGGCGGCGCTCGTTGCCGCCGAAACGGGCGGCACGGTTCTGGCGCTGGTCGGCGGCGGCGCCGGGCACGACCGCTTCGATGCCGCCCAGCACGTGCTGGCGCATGGGGAGCTGGCGCCGAACGGCCTCCTTTGGGCCGAGCGGGCGACCGGCCGGCCCGTCGGACCGCCGGTCGACCGCGGCGCCGTCGCGCGATGTTCGGAGGCGATCGTTGTCGTCGCGGTCAACCCGCTGCTGCAGGCCCATCGCGAGGCGGCGGAGCGGATTCTTCTCGCGGCGCAGCGCGCGGGCAGGGCGGTGCAGCGGCTTCGGGCCGAGCCGACGGACGCAGGCTTCGCGATCGTCGGTGACCGGCCTCCGCGCGAGGTGCGGATCGACAGGTTCGGCCGCCCCCGGCTGGACGGCGGGGCGGATGGGGCTGCCGGCCCGGCAACGCGCCTGCTGCTGGTCGGCGACGAGGCTTTTCTGCGCGAGGTCTATCCGGGCGTGCTGGCGGCGCTCGGCGATGCGGCCGATGCGACGGGGTCGGCGCCCAGCCTCGCCATCGCCGATCCGCGCGCGATACCGGACGAGGCCTGGCCCGAGCAGCTCGCCGGCGTCGACGGGCTGCTGCTGCCCGGCGGCTCGGACATGGAGCAGGTCGCCGGCCAGATCGCCGCCGCCCGCGCCGCCCTCGAGGCGGAGGTGCCGACGCTCGGCCTCTGCCTCGGCATGCAGACCATGTGCACCGCGGTCGCGCAGCTCCGCGCCGGCCTGTCGGACGCCGGCATGGCCGAGGCGAGCCCGGAGGCGCCGGTCAAGACCTTCGTGCGCCTGCACGACGAGCACGGACGGCCGACACACCGGCTCGGCGAGCGGACGATGCGCGTCGTCCGCAACAGCCGGCTCGGGGCGGTCTTCGGCGCTCCGGAGGTCCGCGTCCGCTACAATCACCGCTACGTGCTCGATCCCGGGCTGCACGAGCCGCTCGCCGCCGCCGGCCTCTCCTTCACCGGCCTGCACGCCGACCGCGACCTCGCCGATGCGATCGAGCTCGCCGGCCACCCCTTCTTCATCGGCCTGCAGGGCCATCCCGAGCTGACGAGCCGGCCGGGCACGCCGCACCCGGCGATCGCGGCGTTTCTCGAGGCGGCCGCCGAGGGCGCGAACAGGTGAAAACCTGCCTCGTCGTCGAGCCGATCCATCCGACCGGGATCGCGATGCTGGATGCGGCGGGCGTTCGGGTCCGCGCGCTGGGGCTCGCCGAGCGGTCGCGGGTCGCGGCGGAGATCGCGAGCGTCGAGGCGGTGATCACGCGCTCGAGCGGCCTGTCGGCTTCCGAGATCGAGGCGGGCGAGCGCCTGCTCGTGATCGGCAATCACGGCGTCGGCACCAACCGGATCGACGTGGCGGCGGCGAGCCGGCTCGGCATCGCGGTCGTCAACACGCCCGGGGCCAATGCGCAGTCGGTGGCCGAGCTGACGCTGGCCCTCGCCCTCGCCGTCGCCTGGAAGGTTCCGGGCGCCGATCGTGCCGCCCGTGCGGCCGACACCGGCTTCAAGTTCCAGAACCGCTTCGGCGAGCTGTCCGGAAAAACGCTCGGCATCGTCGGCTTCGGCGACATCGGCCGCCGCGTCGCGGCGATCTTTCGCGGCGCGTTCGGATCGAGGGTTCTCGTGTGGTCGCCCTCGGTGCCGGCCGCCGAGGTGGCCGCGGCCGGCTGCGAGGCCTCTGTATCGCTCGACGATCTCCTCGCCCGCACCGACATCGTCTCCGTGCACACGGGCTGGTCACCCGAGAAAGCGGGGATGATCGGCGCGGCGGAGCTTTCGCGGATGCAGCCGGGCTCCAGCCTGCTCGTGACGAGCCGCGGCGGCATCGTCGACGAGGCGGCCCTCGCCGAGGCGCTGCGCAGCGGCCATCTCGGCGGCGCCGGGCTCGACGTGCTCGCGCAGGAGCCGCTCGCGGAGAATCATCCGCTGCGCGATGTCCCGAACCTCGTCCTGACGCCGCATATCGGCGGCTCCTCGCAAGAGGGGCTGGAGCGCACGGCGATCAGCCTCGTGCGCGGCGTCCTCGACGTGCTCGCCGGGGAGCGGCCCGAGCACCTCGTCGATCCGGCGATGTGGCCGCGGCGGCGCGGCTGAGGCCGGGTCGGCCTGTGCTCCGACTCGCCCGCCCCTTGGCGGCGCGGCGGCCGGGAATGCCGCGTCTCCTCGCGGCCCGCTGGGGAGAAGCCGCGACTCGGGACGCCCTGTCGCCACCGGGCCACAGTCGAGTCGCGTCGAATCAGATTCAAACAGCGTCGGGCCTTTGGCCGACGGGATTAACCACCCGTTTACCTTACTCGTAAAAATTCCCGAGCCGGAACCGGTTCGTCGTGCGATCGAAAGGTGTCGGTAACCTTTCACCGCCGGGCGGAGCGACGAGGGCGGGGAAGGGGAAGCGGCGATGCCGGTGAGCGATCCGCGCGGGGCGGAGGATTGGAGACCGGCCGCGGCGCCCGTCGAGAAGCACTCCCTGGACGAGATCGCCCGCCGGCTCGCCGAGCTTGACCGTGCCGCTCGCGCGGAGGCGGCGGCTGCCGCCGAGATCGCCGCGGCTTCGCCGGCCGGAAGTGGCGAGAAGCCGGCAGAGGACGATCCGTTCGCCCGCATCGAAGCGCGCCTGAAGGCGCTCGGCGAGGAGCTGGACCGCCGTGCGCGGCTTCGCCAGGAGGCGGCGAGGCGCCCGGCCGCGCCACCGCCGCGCGTCGAGCTCGAGGAGCCCGAGGCCGGCGCAGTGACCGCCTCCGTCGAGGAGGCGCCGGCGGATGCCGTCGCGCTCGCGACCGAGAGGGCCGAACAGGTCGCCGAGCCGGCAGCGGTCGCGGCCGGGCTCGCCGACGAAGCCACGGCCACGATCGCGGAAGACGCGCCGGCGCTGGCGACCGCCATCACAGCTGCCGAGGAGATTTCCCCCGTCTATTCCGGGCCGGGCGCGCCGGCTTCGGTTGCGGTGCCGGAGGCCGAGCAGGCCCCGGCCGCCGCGTCGTCGCCGGCGATCAGCCTGAAGGCGGCGCTGGCCGAGATTCTCGGCCGCCAGCGCCGGCTCGACTCCGAGCC
>JAEZCD010000199.1 GCA_023430145.1 Pseudomonadota bacterium | reverse complement strand
CCCCCAACCCGGGCACGCCCCCCGCGGGGAACGGGCGGCCCGCATCCGCCCCGCTCATCCGCTCTAGTCCGCCGCGCTGACATCACCTCGCCGGCCTGCTAGGACAGCGCGCCACCCCGCGTGTTTTCGCCCGCGGGCGTCTTTGCATGCGCGCCGTCCGCGCGAACCCTGTCGGAACGTTCCCGGGAGCCCCATATGACCGGCACGACGCGATCGAGCGAGGGACTGCCGCTCCGTCGCCGCCGCATCCTCTTCCGCGCCTGGCATCGCGGCACGCGCGAGATGGATCTCGTCCTCGGCCGCTTCGCCGACGCCGAGATCGAAACGCTCGCCGAGCCCGATCTCGACACGCTCGAGGCGCTGATGGACGTGCCGGACCCCGACCTTCTCGCTTGGGTGCTCGGCACGGCCGCGGTGCCCGAGACCTACGACACCGACCTCTTCGCCCGCATCCGCAGCTTCTCCGTCTCCTCCTCGAGCCGCACGCCGTGAAAACCTTCAAAGCCGCCGCCGAGCGCCTCGCCGCCGGCGACCACATTTCCATCGGCCGCGTGCCGGACGGCTTCGACGCGGTCGCCGTCGCCGATCTCGCGCGCGCCTTCGCGGCCGACCGGCGCAAGGCCGCGATCGTCCATGTCGCCCGCGACGGCGCCCGCATGGCCTCGCTCGAGCGCGAGCTCGCCTTCTTCGCGCCCGAGATGGAGGTGCTCACCTTCCCGGCCTGGGACTGCCTGCCTTACGACCGCGTCTCGCCCAGCGCGCCCGTCATCGCCCGCCGCATGACGACGCTCGCTCGCCTCGTCGGCACCCGCGGCGGCGACAAGCCGCGGATCGTGCTGACGACGGCGAACGCGGTAACGCAGCGCGTCATCGCTCCCGACCGCATGGGCGCGCAGAGCTTTTCCGCCGCGCCCGGCAATGCGATCGACCTCGACAAGCTCGTGCAGTGGCTCGAGATCAACGGCTTCTCGCGCACCGCCACCGTGCGCGACACGGGCGAATACGCGGTGCGCGGCGGCATCGTCGACCTCTATCCGGCCGGCCTGCCGGAGCCGGTGCGGCTCGACTTCTTCGGCGACACGCTCGAATCCATCCGTTCTTTCGATCCGGAGACGCAGCGCACCACCGGCACGCTGCGGGCGCTCGATCTCGTACCGATGAGCGAGGTGGTGCTGTCGAGCGAGACCATCCCGCGCTTCCGGCAGGGCTATGTCGGCCTGTTCGGCGCCGCCCGCCGCGACGACGCGCTCTACGAGGCGGTGAGCGAGGGGCGCCGCTATCCGGGCGTCGAGCACTGGCTGCCGCTATTCCACACCGGGCTCGCCACCCTCTTCGACTATCTGCCGGACGTGCCGGTGCTGCTCGACCACCAGTTCGAGGACGCCGTCCGCGACCGGCTGGCGCAAGTCGCCGACTATTACGAGGCGCGCCTTTCCGCGCAGTCCGACGGCGGCGGCCCGGCCTACAATCCGCTGCCGCCGGACCGGCTGTACCTCTCCGCCGATGAGCTCGAGACGGCGCTCGCCGCCACGGGCGTGGCGCGGCTGTCGCCGTTCGAGGTGGGGGGATCGCACGACGATGTCGAGGGTTCTTCTTCCCCCTCCCCCCTTGCGGGGGAGGGCCGGGGAGGGGGGTACCCTTCCGCGCCGGTGAGCCGGAAAGAGATACCCCCCTCTCGGCTCGCCCTGCTGGGCGAGTCCGTCTCCCCCGCAAGGGGGGAGAGGAAGCGGGAGGCGTACTTCGACGCCGGCGCCCGCGCCGGGCGCTCCTTCGCCGCCGAGCGGGCGGAGGAGGGCGGCAACGTCTTCGACGCCGTCGTCGCCCATGTGGAGGCGCGGCGCGAGGAGGGCCGGCGCGTCGGCCTCGCCTCCTGGTCGGCCGGCAGCCGCAAGCGGCTCGCCGGGCTTCTCGCCGACCATGGCCTGAAGGGCACAGCGGACATCGCCACCTGGGCCGAGGCGCTGGCGCTGCCGAAGGGGAAAACCGGGCTCGCGGTGCTCGGCCTCGAGCAGGGTTTTGAAACCGCTGACGTCGCCGTCATCTCCGAGCAGGACGTGCTCGGCGACCGCCTCGTCCGCCCGCGCCGGAAATCGCGGCGCGCGCAGGACTTCCTCACCGAGATCACCTCGCTTTCGACCGGCGACCTCGTCGTCCACATCGACCACGGCATCGGCCGCTTCGTCGGCCTGCAGGCGATCGAGGCCGGCGGCGCGCCGCACGACTGCCTGGAAATCCACTATGCCGGCGGCGACAAGCTCTTTCTGCCGGTCGAGAACGTCGACCTCCTCACCCGCTACGGCTCCGAGGAGATGGACGTCGCGCTCGATCGCCTGGGCGGCGCCGGCTGGCAGAACCGGAAAGCCAGGCTCAAGCAGCGCATCCGCGAGATGGCCGGCGAGCTCGTGAAAATCGCCGCCGAGCGGGCGCTGAACCCGGCGGCGCGCCTCACCCTCCCGGAAGGCCTTTACGGCGAGTTCTGCGCCCGCTTCCCCTACGAGGAGACCGAGGACCAGAACGCCGCCATCGACGCCACGCTCGCCGATCTCGCCGCCGGCAAGCCGATGGACCGGCTGATCTGCGGCGATGTCGGCTTCGGCAAGACCGAGGTGGCGCTGCGCGCCGCCTTCGCCACCGCCATGAACGGCAAGCAGGTCGCCGTCGTCGTGCCGACCACGCTGCTCGCCCGCCAGCACTTCAAGACTTTTCAGGAGCGCTTCCGCGGCTTTCCCGTGAAAGTGGCGCAGGCCTCGCGCTTCGTCGGCGCCGCCGAGCTGAAGGAGGTCAAGGCGGGCCTTGCCGCCGGCACCGTCGACATCGTGGTGGGCACACACGCCCTCCTCGGCAAGGCGATAAAATTCGCCGATCTCGGCCTCGTCATCGTCGACGAAGAGCAGCATTTCGGCGTCGCCCACAAGGAGAAGCTGAAGCAGCTGCGGGCCGAGGTGCACGTCCTCACCCTCACCGCCACCCCGATCCCGCGTACGCTGCAGCTCGCCATGACCGGGGTACGCGACCTCTCGATCATCGCCACGCCCCCGGTCGACCGGCTGGCGGTGCGCACCTTCATCTCGCCCTTCGACCCGGTGACGATCCGCGAGGCGCTGCTGCGCGAACGCTATCGCGGCGGGCAGTCGTTTTTCGTGTGCCCGCGCATAGAAGACATCGCCGAGCTGCGCGCCTTCCTCGCCTCGGACGTGCCGGAGGTGAAGGTCGCCGTCGGCCACGGCCAGATGGCGGCGAGCGAGCTGGAGGACGTGATGAGCGCCTTCTACGACGGCCAGTACGACGTGCTGCTCTCGACCACCATCGTGGAATCCGGGCTCGACATCCCGAACGCCAACACGCTGATCGTCCACCGCGCCGACATGTTCGGCCTCGCCCAGCTCTACCAGCTGCGCGGCAGGGTCGGCCGCTCGAAGGCGCGCGCCTACGCGCTCCTCACCGTGCCGGCCGCGCGCACCATGACGGTCGGCGCCGAGCGGCGGCTGAAGGTCTTGCAGTCGCTCGACAGCCTCGGCGCCGGCTTCCAGCTCGCGAGCCACGACCTCGACATCCGCGGCGCCGGCAACCTTTTGGGCGAGGAGCAGTCCGGCCACATCCGCGAGGTCGGCTACGAGCTCTACCAGCAGATGCTCGAGGAGGCGGTGGCGGAGCTGAAGGCCGGCAAGAAGATCACCGTCGGCCAGTGGTCGCCGGCGATCACCATCGGCACGCCGGTCCTCATCCCCGAGGACTACGTGCCCGACCTCGACCTCCGCCTCGGCCTCTACCGCCGCCTCGCCAATGTCGAGACCGACGAGGAGCTGCAGGGCTTTTCCGCCGAGTTCGCCGACCGCTTCGGCGAGCGCCCGAAGGAGGTCGACCAGCTGATCGACTTCGTCGGCATAAAACTGCTGTGCAAGCGCGCCAACGTGGAGAAGGTGGACGCCGGCCCGAAGGGGGTGGTTCTGGCCTTCCGCGACAACGCGTTTGCCAATCCCGACGGGCTGATCATTTGGCTCGCCAAGAAGGAGGGGGACGCGAAGCTGCGCCCGGACATGCGGCTGGTGTTCCGCCGGGACTGGGCGGATGCGGCGGCGCGCCTGAAGGGGACGACGGTGCTGCTGAAGACGCTGGTCGGGATCGCGGAGGGGAAGAAGAAGGCGGCGTAGTGGCCGGGTCACTCTCCAGAGAAGAGCACGACCTTTGGTCGCCGCAACTCACGACGGATCACGCGCTCGCCGCGTCGCTCAATTGCTCGGCGGATGACCGCGGGAAGTTCGACGCGAAGATCGCGCGAAACTTTGGGCGTGCCGTCTGGCTCAGTGCCGTCTGGCTCAGGTGGAGGTATCGATCTCGGTTCCTCCGATCGATGCATTGTGAGCAGTGTTCCAATAGGCGGAGGTGGAGGAGGGGGCTTCCGAATGGAAATCTCTCTTTCGACCGCCGCCAGCGATGCGCGTGGCGTGATGATCGCTCCGCCTCCGCTATCGGCCGGCTCGGGCTGTTCGCAAAAAGTGGTGGAGACGGGAAAAAATAGATAACGAAGATAACCAATTCTCTTAAATGGCAATCTCTTCGGCTTCGCTTTCACTAGAGCTTGTACGACGTGACTCACGTATCTGGCATCCGCCAACTCAACACCTCTAATAGCTCCCGATGATAAATGACAAACTGATTCTGGATTGTAGAACGCATACAGAGGTACAGTCGGTATCTTCTCATGAGCGGAAGATCTAATTAGTGTGGATGATTGTTTTCCGCTACCATTCGGATGCGTTATCTCTCGGTAAGATCCCATTTCCCACTTGCTGTGGTGGGTAAATAGCCTTTTTGCTTGAATTCTATATTGTATTGCCTCAGATTTTGATAAATCTAAAATGATAACATCAAAATCGCTGCCAGTTGTTTTTCATCTGGGGTAAGGACGACGACGTTACGACCGCCAATATCTAACAGTGTTGCCACAATGGCATCGCTTATAGTATCTTCACGAAATCGACGTCCAACAGTTTCTTCAAGAGATAGGAAGTAAGACACCATCTCTGGCATACGACGGGCAAAATCGCACGGCGAGCGAAATAATGCTGCGGTCGGCACGAAGCTCTCCAGCATCTTGGGTTATTTCCATCCTGCCTGATCCTATCGCGGTTGACCAGCAAGCGTAGCCCGGATAAGCGGAGCGCAATCCGGGTCTTTTTCGCGCGGCGATGCCGTCCCGGGTTCGCTGCGCTCACCCGGGCTACGGTCTTCCTCATCCCTCGGAGCGAGAGGCCCGGCGCTGTCACCCCACCCGACCCGGCGCCCTGCGGCGC
>JAEZCD010000186.1 GCA_023430145.1 Pseudomonadota bacterium | reverse complement strand
GTCCTCAACGGCGTCGACGCCGCCCGCCTCGCCGAGACCGCGGCGGCCGTCCGCAAGGCCGGCCATTCGGCGCGCGAGGCGCGCTTCGACGTCACCGACGAGGCCGCGGTGGTGGCCGCCTTCGAGGCCTTCGACCGCGACGGCGTCGCCATCGACATTCTGGTCAACAATGCCGGCATCCAGTTCCGCAAGCCCATGGTCGAGCTCGCCACCGCCGACTGGCGGCGGGTCGTCGACACCAACCTGACGAGCGCCTTCGTCGTCGGCCGCGAGGCGGCCAAGCGCATGATCCCGCGCGGGCGGGGAAAAATCGTCAATATCGGCTCACTGATGAGCGGCCTCGCGCGGCCGACGATCGCCCCCTACACGGTGGCCAAGGCCGGCATTAAGGCGCTGACGCAGGTCATGACGGCGGAATGGGCGCAGCACGGCATCCAGGCGAACGCCATCGGCCCCGGCTACATGATCACCGACATGAACCAGGCGTTGATCGACGACGCGGCCTTCAACGCCTGGGTGACGGGCCGTACGCCGAGCCGCCGCTGGGGGCGCCCGGAGGAGCTGGTCGGCGCCGCGGTGTTTCTGTCCTCGGCCGCCTCCGACTACGTCAACGGCCAGATCGTCTATGTCGACGGTGGCATGATGGCGGTGGTCTGACCGCCCTCAGCTCTCCGCCGGCGGCGAGGCGTCGGTGCGCGGGGCCTCGGTCGGCTCGACGGCGTAGCGCTGCAAGAGCGGCACCTGGGCGAGCGCGAAGACGAAGGTCAGCGGCATCACGCCGAACACCTTGAAGCTGACCCAGGTGTCGGTCGAGAAGCCGCGCCAGACGACCTCGTTGAGCGCGGCGAGGAAGAGGAAGAAGAGCGCCCAGCGCAGCGTCAGCTTGCGCCAGCCCTCCTCGGTGAGGTCGAACACGGCGTCGAGGACGATCTTCAGGAGCGGCTTGTTCATCAAGAGGCCGGCGAACAGGGCGGCGGCGAACAAAAGGTTGACGATCGTCGGCTTCAACTTGATGAAATGCTCGTCCTGCAGTAGCAGCGTGAGGCCGCCGAAGATCAGCACCACCACGGCTGTGACAATCGGCATGATCGGCAGGTGCCGCGTCAGCGCGTAGGAGACGACGAGGGATATCAGCACCGCGCCCATGAACAGGGCGGTGGCGACGAAGATGCCGGCGCGGCCGTTGGCGAGGAAGAACACCACCAGCGGCCCGATCTCGAGCGCGAGTTTCAGGAACGGGTTGATCTGTTTGCGGGCTGCCATGCGCCTTCCTTGGACGCTGGCGCGGCGTACCGCAAGCCCTACCGAGAGGATGACATGCAGCGGCGGCCTTCCGAGCCGGCCTCGCATCGCAAGACGGCGTTAACCCCGCCGGGCGAGACTGCGCGCCCGCCGTCCCGCATGGCCGTGGACCGGGCTCGGCGCCGACGATGACCGAAATCCTTCTCCTGCTTGCGGAGGTCGTCCTCTATTTCACTGCCCTGGCGGCGCTTTTCCGCGCCCGCCGGGTGCTCGGCATCGGCGCCTTCATCTGCGCGCTCGGCGCCTTTCATTTCTTCGAGACCTATCTCGCCGCGACCCTCTATGTCCGCGTGCCGTTCGACATCGTGCTGTCGCCCGGCTCGTCGGTGCTGTTCGTCGGCAAGCTGTTCATGCTCCTCCTGCTCTACATCCGGGAGGACGCAGTGGCCGTCCGCCAGCCGATCTACGGCCTCCTGCTCGCCAACCTCATCATCGTCGCCCTGACGGCGATGATGCGGCTGCACGGGGCGATCGCGCCGATCGGCGGCGAATTGCCCGACTACAAGTTCATGGAGGAGATGGGCGGCCTCATGGTCTGGGGCACGACGCTCCTGTTCGTCGACTGCATCCTGATCGTGCTGCTCTACGAGCGCCTCGCCGCCCTCCGAACCTGGCCGACCCTGCGCATCTTCGCCAGCGCCGCCGCGGTCCTGACATTCGACCAGATCGGCTTCTACCTCGCCCTCCGCTTCCTGTTCGACGCGCCGATCGACGTGCTCGTCGGCGGCTGGGTGGCGAAAATGGGCAGCGCCGCCGTCTTCAGCGCCCTCTGCGGCCTCTACCTGCGCCTGTTCGAGCAGGACGGCAGGGCACGGCCGCGGCGCCGCCTGTGGGACGTCTTCGATCTCCTGACCTATCGCGAGCGCTACGAAACGCTGCTGAAGGAGTCTTTCCTCGACGGACTGACGTCGCTGCCGGATCGTCGCGCCTTCGACCGCGAGGCCGCCGGCTTCGTCGAGGACGCGCTGCGGCGGCGCCAGTCGGTCAGCGTCCTCGTCGTCGACATCGACCACTTCAAGGCGGTGAACGATCGCTTCGGCCACAGCGCCGGGGACGCGGTGCTGCGCGGCGTCGCCGCCAAGCTCCGATCCTCCGCGCCGAGCCCGCAGACCCGCTGCTTCCGCTTCGGCGGCGACGAGTTCGTCGTCGTCTGCCCCAACCTGACCCACGACGCGGCGATGCGATGGGCCGAGCGGCTCCGCTGGGAGGTCACCGACCAGGAACTCGTGAGCGGCGGGCTGCCGCTGACCGTCAGCATCGGCGTCGCCACCGGCCCGCGCGACGGGCGGGGTCTGAAGACCCTCTTCGACTGCGCCGACCGGCGCCTCTATCAGGCCAAGGGGACGGGCCGCGACCGAATCATCGGCGCCGATCCCGTGCGGCCCGCCGCCATCGGGGAGTGATCTGGTTGGCCGATCCGGGTGCGGCTTTACGTTCGATGGTAGCGCGTCCCTCAGGGGACAAAGGGGGACGAGGCGGCTACCCCGGTGCATACCAGGCTCCCCGCCCGGCTCCATGGCGGACTAGGAGTCCCCGTCCTGCGAGCGATTTGACATGGTCCTTGATGGTGTTGCGGCTGGTGCCCGTCGCCTTCACCGCATCGGCGATCGTTACCCGGCCGCGTTCGCGGGCCAGTTCGAGAATCTGGACCGACAGCTCCGGCAGATCGCCGAGGATGATGTGCTCGCGCTCCATCTTCCTCTCGAGGCGGCGCTTCTGCTGCTGTAGCGCGCGCAAGAAGAATACAAGCCACGGGTTCCAGTCGGGCGCAGGCGTCCTGATCGTTCCTTGAGTACGCCGCAAGGCGAGATAATAGCGATCCTTGCTCTGCTCGATAACGCTTTCCAGGGAACTATAAGGGACATAGGCATAGCCGGCCCGGAGAAGCAGCAGGGTCGTCAGCACGCGGGAGAGGCGACCATTGCCGTCCTGGAACGGATGGATCTCCAGAAACACGACTACGAAGGTCGCAATGACCAGCAGTGGATGAAACGTCCCCGCCTCTTCCTGGGAGCGCACCCAGGACACCAATTCGGCCATCCGAAGCGGTGTATCGAAAGGTGTCGCGGTAGCAAACACCACCCCGAGGCTCTTCCCGCTTTCGTCAAACGCCTCCACATGGTTGGCGAGAGTCTTGTAAGCCCCACGGTGGCGCTCGTCCTTGTCCGAATGGGCCAGAAGATCACGGTGAAGCTGCTTGATATGGTTCTCGGTGAGCGAAATCGCCTCCCAATGGGCGAAGACAGTCTCCATGACCTCGGCGTAGCCGACGACCTCCTGTTCGTCTCGGGTCTCGAATGGACGCACCCGGAGGCCGGACAGGACCTGCTCGACTTCGCGATTGCTGAGCTTCGCGCCTTCGATCCGGGTCGACGACCCGATACTTTCGATGGTCGCAATGCGGCGCAGGCCAGAGAGCCGCTCCGGGGCGATTCTGCCGATGGCTCGCCACGCGCCCTTGAACTCGTCGATCTCGGCGATCAGCAAGAGCATCTCGGGCGTGATGCCTACAGCCGAGAGGTCGAAGGGGTCCGCCAATTTTCCATCCGTTCCCATCCAAGCAACCTGGGCGCGACACCTCCATTTGTCTATCCATTTCCCTCCAATTGGTAGCGCTTCTCCGCCTCGAAACTGGTGCCGACGATTGACGGAACGTTAAACCGGCATCTAATGTCCGAGCGCCAAGCCCTTGGTGGGGCGAGCGCCGCGCTTGCTGCGCGGCCATGAGTTCGGGGGCGTCGATGAGCGGAGTTTCGCCTCTCGACGGTGCGATCCGGCGCCTCGTCGGCGCCGTGGATGCGGTCGAAGCGGCAGTCGCGCAATGCCTCGAGCAGTCGCGCACGGGACGCGACCGGGCGGTGGAGATCGCCCTGCTCGAGGAGGACCGGGCGAGGCTCGCCCAGGATCTCGACGCCTCGAACACGCGCGCCGCCACCTTAGCCAACGTCAACCGCGAAGTCGGCCGGCGACTGGATCAGGCGATCGACACGATCCGCTCGGTCGTCGCCGCGCACGAGCGCTAGCCATGGGCGAGGTCCTGGTCAGCATCTCCGGCCGGCCCTACCGGCTCGCCTGCGCCGACGGCGAGGAGGAGCGGCTCGCCGAGCTCGGCCGCGCGCTCGCCGAGCGCGTCGGCAAACTGCGCGGCGAGCTCGGCGAGCTCGGCGACATGCGGCTCGTGGTTCTGGTCGGGATCGCGCTGATCGACGAGATGCAGGACATCGCTCGCGACATGGACCGGCTGCGCGGCGAGATGGCCGGCCTCACGGTCGCCGAGCGCGAGGAGGCGGAGGCGATCGGCAAGGCACGCGACAGCGCCGCGGTGCTGATCGACGAGGTCGCGGAGCGGCTCGAGGGCCTCGCGCGCGAGATCGCCGAGGAGGTGCGGCGCGGCTGACGATCGTTCGCTTCCGCCACTGGCGGGCGAGGAGCCGAGCCATTAGATTGGGTCGGCGGGGCTGTGGGGCGCGTCAGGAGACACGTATCCCCGGGGCCTTATCGATCCGAACGGGAGCTGTTCCCGGCCTTGCTCGTGGGCTCGGCCGCACGGCGCCCACCTACACTCGTAGGTTCCCGGGATCGATTACTCCGACGGCTTTCGCGGCTCCGCAACTTTTCGCATGACGATCGTTCCCCCGCTCACCAAGTCCGAGCTGCGTGCCGCAGCGCTCGCCCGCAGGGCCGCTCTCGACGAGCCGGCCCGCCGCGCGGCCGCGTCCGCCGTGGCGGCGCTGGCGATCTCCCTCGTTCCGGAGGGCGCCACCGTCGCCCTCTATCTGCCGATCAGGGGCGAGCTCGACACCGGCCCGCTCGCGGCGGCGCTGCGGGCCGGTGGCCACGGCCTTGCGCTGCCGGTGGTCGGCGATCGCGACGGGCCGCTCGGCTTCCGCGCCTGGACGCCGGGCGATGCGCTCGATCCGGGCTTCGGCCGCATTCCCCAGCCGCTCGCCGAATCACCCGCGGTGACGCCCGACTTCCTGTTCGTGCCGCTCGCCGCCTTCGACCGTGCCGCGCACCGGCTCGGCTATGGCGCCGGTTTTTACGACCGCACGCTCGAAGCGCTCCGGCGGGTGCGCCACACGCCCGCCTTCGGCCTCGCTTTCTCGGTGCAGGAGGTGCCGGCGCTGCCGGCTGAGGCGCACGACATCGCCCTCGACGGCATCGTCACCGAGCGCGGCGTGCTCCTCCCCCGGCAGGAGCGCTGAGCCGGTGCGCCTGCTGTTTCTCGGCGATATCGTCGGACGCACCGGCCGGGCGGCCATCGCCGAGCGGCTGCCGGCGCTGCGCGAGGCCTGGAAGCTCGATCTCGTCGTCATCAACGGCGAGAATTCCGCCGGCGGCTTCGGCATCACCGAGGCGATCTGCGATGCCGTGCTCGCCGCCGGCGCCGACGCCATCACGCTCGGCAACCACGCCTTCGACCAGCGCGAGGCGCTGGTCTTCATCGAGCGGCAGCCGCGCCTCGTCCGTCCGGCGAATTTCCCGGCCGGCACCCCCGGCCGCGGCGCGACCATGGTCGAGGCCCGCAACGGGGCCCGCGTGCTCGTCATGAACGTCATGGGCCGCGTCTTCATGGACGCGCTCGACGATCCCTTCGCCGCCGTCGACCGCGAGCTCGCCGCGTGTCCGCTCGGGAGCGGTGCAGACGCCGTGATCGTCGACATGCATGCGGAGGCGACGAGCGAGAAGCAGGCGCTCGGCCACCATCTCGACGGCCGCGTGAGCCTCGTCGTCGGCACGCACACGCACGTGCCGACCTCCGACCACCGGATCCTGTCCGGCGGCACCGCCTACATCTCCGACATCGGCATGTGCGGCGACTATGATTCGGTGCTCGGCATGCAGCGCGAGGAGCCGGTGCAGCGCTTCCTGCGAAAGATTCCGTCCTCGCGTTTCGAGCCGGCGACGGGCCCGGCGACGCTCTCCGGGGTCGCCGTCGAGCTCGACGACGCGACCGGGCTCGCGCAAAAAATCGCGCCGGTGCGGCTCGGCGGCGTGTTGTCGGAGGCGGTGCCGGATTTCTGGTGAGGCCCGGGCGTCATTGCGAGGAGCGAAGCGACGAAGCAATCCAGGCCTTGCGGCGGCGAAGAAAGGTCTGGATTGCTTCGCTGCGCTCGCAATGACGCCGAGCCGGCCGCCCGTATCTTCGCCGCGGGATGACGCAGCGCGTTCCCCGCCCTATAAGCGCGACGAGACAACGGGCCGCCGGCGGCGGCCGGCACGGTAGACGAGAATGGCCGGACATTCGCAGTTCAAGAACATCATGCACCGCAAGGGGCGGCAGGACGCCCAGCGGTCAAAACTCTTCGGCAAGCTGGCGCGCGAGATCACGGTCGCCGCCAAGCTCGGCCTGCCCGATCCCGACATGAACCCCCGGCTGCGCGCGGCGATCATCGCCGCCCGGGCGGAGAACATGCCGAAGGACAATATCGATCGGGCGATCAAGAAGAGCCAGGGCGGCGACGCCGAGAGCTATGACGAGATCCGCTACGAGGGCTATGGCCCGGGCGGGGTCGCCATCATCGTCGAGGCCCTCACCGACAACCGCAACCGCACCGCCGGCGAGGTCCGTTCCTATTTCTCGAAGAACGGCGGCAATCTCGCCGAGACCGGCGCCGTCGCCTTCATGTTCGACCGGATCGGCACGGTCGAGTTCGAGGCCGACGTGGCGAGCGCCGACGACATGCTGGAGGCCGCGATCGAGGCCGGGGCCGACGACGTCGCCTCCGGCGAGGCCGGCCACGTCGTCACCTGCGAGGCGACGGCGCTGAACGAGGTGGCGAAGGCGCTCGAGGCCCGCTTCGGCAGCCCGCGCAAGGCGGCGCTGACCTGGCGGCCGCAGAACACGATCGCCGTCGACGACGAGGCCGGCGAGAAACTCCTGAAGCTGATCGAGATTCTCGAGGAGTCGGACGACGTGCAGAACGTCTACGCCAATTTCGAGATCTCCGAGGGCCTGCTCGCCCGACTAAGCGGCTGACCTCCCACAGGCGGGCATTCCGAGATGTTCTTCGCGAGCGACAACGGGGCGCCGGCGGCGCCCGAGGTGATGGCCGCGCTCGCCGCCGCCAATGCCGGCCCGGCGCCTGCCTATGGCGCGGATGCCTGGACCCGGCGCGTCGAGCAAAGGATCGCCGAGCTGTTCGAGCGGCAGGTGGCGGTCTCGCTCGTGACCACCGGCACCGCCGCCAACTCGGTCGCCCTCTCCATGCTGTGCCCGCCCTATCGGGCGGTGCTCGCGCACGAGGCGGCGCATGCGATCGTCGACGAGGGCGGGGCACCGGAATTCTTCACCGGCGGCGCCAAGCTGATCGGCCTGCCGGGGGAGGGGGCCAAGCTCACGCAGGACGCGCTGCGTGCCGGCATCGAGCGCGCCGAGCACGGCTTTCCGCACAGCGTGCGTCCGGGCGCGGTGACGATCACCCAGGCGACCGAGCTCGGCACCGTCTACCGGCCGGCCGAGGTGTCGGCCCTTTCCGAGCTGTGCCGCTCGGCCGGCGTCGCGCTGCACATGGACGGCGCCCGCCTCGCCAACGCCATCGCGACGCTCGGCTGCACGCCGGCCGAGGCGACCTGGCGGGCAGGGGTGGATGCGCTCTCGTTCGGCTTCACCAAGAACGGTGCCCTGGCGGCCGAAGCGGTCGTGTTCTTCGACGCCGCGCGGGCGCACGAGCTCGAGGCGCGGAGGAAGCGCAGCGGCCACCTCTGGTCGAAGGGCCGCTTCCTCGCCGCGCAGATCGAGCCGCTGCTCGCGGACGGGCTCTGGCTGCGGCTCGCCGCACACGCGAACGCCGCCGCGACGCGGCTCGCGGCCGGCTTCGAGCGGCGCGGCTTCCGCCTTGGTGCCGCAGTCGAGGCGAACGAGGTGTTCGTCGTGCTGCCGCCGAAGGTCGAGGCGGCGCTGCGGGGCGCCGGCGCGGTGTTTTACGAGTGGGAGCCGCCGACGGAGGGCGAGGACGGATTGTTCCGCTTCGTCTGCGCCTGGTCGACGGGCGCGGACGAGGTGGATGCGCTGTTCGGCGTGATCGACCGGGCGGGATAGGCGTCGGGCGCTCCGGCATGCCGCGCGCCCCTTGTAGCGGCGGACCTTTTCGGCGCGGGTGCGAACGCGCCGTGAGAACGCGGGGGTGTGCCCGCAGGCTCCGCTGCGCGCCACCTGTCCTCTCCCCGTCGTTCCACTCTCCGCGTAGTCCCTCTCCTGCGGCTCGACCGCAGGATCCATTCTTTGCGGCGGGAAGAAGAAGTTGGATCCTGCGGTCGAGCGGCAGGATGACGAGCGGAGGGGCTGTCGCGGGACGGCAAGCCGAGTGTCCGGTGGATGACGGGGTCGGAGGCCGTGCCTTCTTTCTTCTCCCCAGAGCACCCCATGGAAGAGGGCGATTCGCTCTCGCCGAGGACGCTCGTGCCTCGGCAACGTCCCTTTTCCCGCACAGCCCACGCTTGCCTCCGGCGGGCGCGCTCGCTTTGCTGATCGGTCCGCCGCGCCGCGGCCGGCGCGGCCGAACCAGGAGTTCGCGCCATGGCATTTGCGATCGCATCACGCATCGACCGTGCATCGGCCCGCCGGGTGCTCCCCCGCAGGCCCGTCCTTCGGACGCTCGTCGCCCTCGGCGTCCTCGGCTGCGCGAGCGCGGCGAATGCCGACATCATCCAGATCGCCGGCCCCGCCTTCTTCGAGCAGTGCCCCTGCGGGCAGGAGCCGGCCGGCGAGGTGTCGAACGGCGTGCTGGTCACGCAAGGCACCAATGCGACCTATTTCGCCGCCGTGCCGTTCCGGGACGCGGGGCTGCGGGTGTGCAGCTTCAGCCTTGTCTACCGTGACGCCAACAATGACGACGCCATGACGGCGAGACTCTTGCGCAAGCGCTATGCGGTCGGCGACGATGCCTTCGCCAAGCCGGTCGTGATGGCCAAGGTGACCAGCTCCGGCAAGCAGGGCGACATCCGCATCGCCAGCACCAAGGATATCAAGAGCCCCAAGCTCGACCTCAACAACTCGTTCTATTATGTCGAGGTGGATGTCGTGACCTTCAATCTCGACCTCCTCGGCGTGAAGATCGACGCACGGCCGAGCTGTCCCGCGCCCTGAGCCGCGCGGCGGCGAGAGGAGCCGATGCCTGATCCGACCCTCTGGGGCCTGTTCGTGGTCGCCTCGCTGGTGCTGCTTTTGACGCCCGGCCCAGCCGTGCTCTACGTCGTCGCCCGCTCGCTCGCGCAGGGGCGCGCGGCGGGGCTCGTCTCCGTGCTCGGCATCCATCTCGCTACCGTCGTCCACATCAGCGCCGCGGCCATCGGGCTCTCGGCGCTGATCGTCTCCTCGGCGCTCGCCTTCGCGATCGTCAAATATCTCGGCGCCGCCTACCTCGTCTGGATCGGCATCCGCACGCTGATGCGACCGGACGCCGATCCGGCGGCGCCGGCGCCGGCGGCCGAGCCGCTGCACCGCATTTTTCGCGACGGCTTCGTCGTCAACCTCTTCAACCCGAAGACGGCGATCTTCTTTCTCGCCTTCCTGCCGCAGTTCGCCGATCCGGCGCGTGGACCGCTGCACTGGCAGATCCTCGTGCTCGGCTTCACCTTCATGGCCCTCGGCATCCTCAGCGACGGCCTGTTCGCCCTGGTGGCCGGGGCGGCGGGAGATTTCCTGCGCCGAAGCAGGCGCTTCCTCCGCTTTCAGCGCTGGTTCGCCGGCGCCTCCTTCGTCGGCCTCGGGATCACGGCCGCCCTGGCCGGCCGGAAGTAGCTATCGCGGCTCGCATATCGAGCGAGTAACCAGGCTCGACGGTCCTTTCGCCGCACCGCTCGCGGACTGGCGCGTGCGTGCTAGTCTACGTGCTAGTCTAGAGGAAGGCGGAGAGCGTTCGGGCGACTGCCGAAGAAGAGCAATAAGCGGAGGAACGTGATGAAACGTGCTGCATTCCTGGCCGGGTTGGCGGTGACGCTGCTCGCCGTCCTCGGCCCGCAGCCGAGCAAGGCAGCGGTGGTGGGCGCGGGCTTGTCCGCCGACGTCGCGGCGCTCGGGACCGATCTGCAGGCGCTCGCCAAGCAGAAGTTCAAGGGCGGCGGCGGCAAGGGCAACGCCAAGGGCAACCGCGGCGGCGGCGGCAAACAGAACGCCAACCGCAACAACAACAATCGGCAGAGCAACAAGAACTTCAAGAACAACAACAACCGGAACAAGAACGTCAACGTCCGCGTCAATGTGCGCCCGGTGCGCGGCTGGGTCCGCCGGCCCTATTACGGCACGGTGGTGGGCGGCGTCGCGCTCGGGGCGATCATCGCCGCAAGCACGATCCCGGTCGCGCCGGCGCCGGGCCTCTGCTGGTACTGGACGGACGCGACGCAGAGCAACGGCTACTGGGACTATTGCAACTGATGGCTTTTGGCCGCTCGCGGGCTGCGGGCGGCCTTTCTCGCCAAGGGCGGCCCGCCAGCGGCGCAACGAGCGCGTCTCGAGCCGAAGTTCGGTGCGCTCGCCTCGTGGGTCGCGGGCCTCGGCCAAGTTCACCGGTGGACGTGAGCCGCCTTCCCGGCGGTCGTCATGGCAGCCCCGCTGCCGCGCCATAGCGGGACGAACGAGCCTTCTCACCCCGGGGCAGCGCCTCGCTATACTGCCGCCGCATGATAGGATGCCCGTCCGGCAAGTGGTCGGCGACCGCCAAAAAAGCCAAATGCGGAGGAAAACGATGAAGCGCGCAGGATTTTTTACCAGCATGACGGTGGCGCTCTTCGCGCTCGTCGGCGCACAGCCGAGCCAGGCCATGAAGGTCGCGCCGAATCCGCTTCCCGCGGACGCCGCAGCGCTCGCCACCGAAGTGCAGGGCAACCAGCAGTTCCGGCGCAACAACAATCAGAACGCCAACCGCAATCGCAACAACAACAATCGCAACGCCAATCGGAACAATAACAACCGGCAGAATGCGAACCGCAACAACAACAACCGGCAGAACGCAAACCGAAACAACAATCGAAATAACAACGCCAATCGGAATAATAATCGAAATAGTAATCGCAACTTCAACAACAACCGCAACCGCAACACGAACGTGAACGTGCGGGTCAATACGCGGCCCGTGCGCGGCTGGTCGCGCCGCCCCTATTTCGGCACCGTCGTCGCCGGCGTCACGCTCGGCACGATCATCGCCGCGAGCGCGGTTCCGATCGCGCCGGCCTCGAACCTGTGCTGGTACTGGACCGACGCCAGCTTCACGCGCGGCTACTGGGACTTCTGCTTCTGAGATCGCGCGGCGGGCGGCGCCTCACCCGAGCGCGTCGCCCAAGACCTCGCGCGACCAGCGGAAGGCGGCGTTGGCGGCCGGCACGCCGCCATAGACCGCGCATTGCAGCAGCAGCGCCTGCAGCTCCGCCGGCGTGACGCCGTTGCGCATCGCGCCGCGCAGGTGGAGCTTGAACTCCTCCTCGCGATGCAGCGCCACCATCATGGCGAGCGTGATGAGTGAGCGCGTCTTCCAGGGAAGCCGGGGGTCGCCCCAGACCTCGCCCCAGGCGATGCGGGTGACGAAATCCTGCCAGGCCCCGCCGAACTCGCCCGCCTTGGCGAGCGAGCGGTCGACATGCTCGTCGCTGAGCACGGCTCGCCGATTGCCGATCGCCTCGTCGAAGGCAACGCCGCCGAGCGGCGCCGTGGCCGGCTCGCGATAGCGCTCGAGGAAGGCGACGAGATGCGCGGCGACGCTCTCGCCGCGCTCCACGGCCAGCATGTGCCGCACCCGCGGCAGGATCGTCAGCTCGGCATGGCCGATGCCGTCCCGGATGGCTTCGGCGCGCGCGACGGTGGTGGCCGGATCGTCCGCACCGACGAGGATCAGCGTCGGCGCGGTGATCTTCGGCAGCAGCGGCCGCAGATCCATGCGGCTGATGGCGGAGGAGCAGACCGCGTAGCCGACCGGATCGATGCCTAGAAAGGTATCGCGGATGCGGACCGGTCCCGGCTCCTCCCGCTGCTCGTCGGAGAACCAGCGGATCATGGTCGCCTCGGTGATCGGCGCCATGCCTTCGGCGCGCACGGTCGCGACCCGCTCCTCCCAGAGGTGTTTCGGCTCCATCTCGGCCGCCGTCGCCATCAGCACGAGGCTGACGACGCGGTCCGGCCAGGTCGCGGCGAAGGCTTGCGCCGTCATGCCGCCGAGCGAGAGCCCCGCGAGGTGCACCCGGCCGATGCCGAGCGCATCGAGCAGGCCGGCGAGATCGGCGGCGAGGTCGGCGATCTCGATCGCGCGGTCGATCACCTGCGAGCCGCCATGGCCGCGCGTGTCGTAGCGCAGCACGCGGAATTTTCCGCGCAGCGCCGGCACGACCTCGTCCCACATGGCGAAGGTGGTGCCGAGCGAGTTGGAGAGGGCGACGACCGGCGCGCCGGTCGGGCCGGTCAGCTCGTAGTTCAGCTCGACGCCGTTGGCGTGGATGCGGGGCATTTGGCTGGTCCGATGCGTTCTCAGGTGAGGTGGACGGAAAGGCGGGCGATCTCGGCCAGAGCGCGGCCGGTCGCGGCGGCCGCGGCGGCGACGGCGGGCTCGAGGTCGAAGGCCGCGTCGAGGTCTTTCGCGCCCGCCGCCTCCGGCATGCCGGCCAAGACCTCGCGCAAGGGGCGGCGGCTCGTCCGGACCTCGCCCGCTGCCCGCTCGACGAGATGGTGCGCCGCGCCGCGGCTGCCGAGAACCGGCGCCAGCGCCGCGGCGGCCGCGTCGGCGAACAGCAGGCCACGTGTCGCCTCGAGATTCTCGCGCATGCGATCGGCGTCCACCACGAGGCCCTCGGCGAGGAGCCGCCCCTCGCGCAGCGCGCCGGAGGCGAGGCCGAACAGCTGCGGGAGCGCGTGCCACTCCGCGTGCCAGGCGCCGGCCGGCCGCTCGTGCGCGGCGACCATGCTCGCCATCAGCGTGCCGACCGGGCCGACAGAGGCGCCCTGGTTGGCGAGGATCACGGTCGCGGCGATCGGGTTGCGCTTGTGCGGCATGGCCGAGGAGCCGCCGCGGCCGGGCACGTGCGGCTCCGCCACTTCGGAAATCTCCGTCGCGGCGAGGTGGACGATGTCCGCCGCCATCTTGCCGAGCGCGCCGAGCAGAAGCCCGAGCCAGGCGCCGAGCCCGGCGATGCGGGCCCTGCGGGTGTGCCAGGCGAGCGGCTCGGCGGAGAGCCCGAGGATTCTCGCATAGCGGACGGCTATCTCCGAGCCGTGCGCGCCAAAACTGCCGAGCGTGCCGACCGGGCCGCCGAGAGAGGCGGCGAGCACGCGGCGCTCGACCTGCGGCAGGTCCGCGGCCACTTCGGCGATGCCGAGCGCCCAGACGGCGGCCTTGTAGCCGAAGGTAACCGGGGCCGCGTGCTGGTCGAAGGTTCTCCCCGCGCACGGGGTGCGGGCGTGCTCGGCCGCGAGCCGCGACAGTCCGGCGAGGATGGCGGCGAGGTCGGCGCGGACGAGGTCGAGCGCTTCGCGCAGCTGCAGCACGAGCCCGGTGTCGACGATGTCCTGGGTCGTCGTGCCGGCGTGGAAGAAGGGCTCCAGCTCCGCCGGCAGCAGTTTTCGCACGGCCTTGACGAAGGGGATCACGGGGATGCCCGCCACCGCGATCTCGCGGCCGAGCGCTTCCGCATCGAGCATGTCGGGCGTGAGCGTCTCGAGCGCCGCCGCGAGCCCGGCCGGCGCCTCGCCGAGCTCGGCCTGCGCCCGCGCCAGCGCCGCGTCGAACCCGGCGCCCGCCGCTTCGTCGATCAGGGGGCCGACCAGCGTGCCGGCCTCGCGCGGGTCGCCGACCGGCAGGCTGCGATAGGCCGCGACCAGCCGCGCCGTCAGCGCCTCGGCCACGTCCTCATGCACCAGCAGGCGCCGCAGGGTGGTGCTACGCTGACCCGCCGTGCCGACAGCCGAAAAGGCGACGGCCCGAACCGCCAGGTCCAGATCGGCGCTCGGCGTCACGATCATGGCGTTGTTGCCGCCCAGCTCGAGCAGCGAGCGGCCCAGCCGCCCGGCGACCGTCG
>JAEZCD010000136.1 GCA_023430145.1 Pseudomonadota bacterium | reverse complement strand
CGCCCCGACCGGGCGGCGCTGGTCATCGCCCCCGTCCTCTTCGCCATCGCCGCCGTGATCTGGTGGGATGCCGGACGCCTTGCGGAAATGAGCAACTATTCCCGCATCGGCCCCGCCACCGTGCCGCATGTCGTTGCCATCGGCCTTACCCTGCTCGCCGTCTGGACGGCTTTCGAAGCCTGGCGCGGCGACTTTCCGGAGCGCGAGCCGATCGAGGTCAAGCCGGTCGTCTTCATCGTGGCGGGCCTTGCCGGGCAGATGCTGCTGCTCAAGACCGCGGGCTTCTCGATTGCGACGGGCGTGCTCTTCGCCCTGACCGCCTTCGGCTTCGGCCGGCGCAAGCTGTGGATCTCGCTGCCGATCGGCATCGCCTTCAGCTTCGTCGTCTACATCATCTTCGGCCGCTTCCTGCAGCTCTCGCTGCCCGCCGGGCCGCTGGAACACCTGTTCTTCTGAGGAGCTGACGATGGGTACATTCGAATTCCTGCTGCAGGGCGTCACCATTGCCGCCCAGCCGATGAACCTGCTCTATGCGCTGATCGGCGTGACGCTCGGCACCGCCGTCGGGGTGCTGCCGGGCATAGGCCCGGCCCTGACGGTCGCGCTGCTGCTGCCCGTCACGTACAAGCTCGACCCCGCCGGTTCCCTGATCATGTTCGCGGGCATCTACTATGGCGGCATGTATGGCGGGTCCACGACCTCGATCCTGCTCAACACGCCGGGCGAGAGCGGCGCGGTCATGACCGCGCTCGAGGGCAATAAGATGGCCCGGTCGGGCAGGGGGGCGGCCGCGCTCGCCACGGCCGCGGTCGGCTCCTTCGTCGCCGGCACGGTCGGCACGCTCTCCCTCACCTTCCTCGCGCCGGCGATCGCCGAGCTCGCCTTCGTCTTCGGGCCCGAGGACTATTTCGCGCTGATGATCCTGTCCTTCACGGCCGTCTCGGTGGTGCTCGGCCGGTCGATGGTGCGCGGCTTTACCTCCCTGTTCTTCGGCCTCGCGCTCGGTACCATCGGCATCGACACGCAGACCGGCCAGGCGCGCATGGTGTTCGGCTCGCTGGCGCTCCTCGACGGCGTCGCCTTCACGGTCGTCCTCGTCGCGCTGTTCGCGATCGGCGAGGCGCTCTATGTGGCGAGCCACAGCGGCTCGACGCCGCCGACCGTCAACCCGCTCTCCGGCGGCGCCTGGATGACGCGCCAGGACTGGGCGCGCTCGTGGAAGCCATGGCTGCGCGGCAGCGTCATTGGCTTCCCGATCGGCGCGCTGCCGGCCGGCGGCACAGAGATCCCGACCTTTCTGTCCTACGCGCTGGAGCGGAGGCTGACCAAGCATCCGGAGGAATTCGGGCACGGCGCGATCGAGGGCGTTGCCGGGCCGGAGGCGGCCAACAACGCCGCCGCGGCCGGCATTCTGGTGCCCCTCTTGACGCTCGGCCTGCCGTCGACGGCCACGGCCGCGGTGCTGCTTGCCGCCTTCCAGAATTACGGACTGCAGCCTGGCCCGCTGCTCTTCGTCACCAATCCGGATCTGCTCTGGGGCCTGATCGCCTCGCTCTATATCGGCAATGCCATCCTGCTCGTGCTCAACCTGCCGCTGGTCGGCATCTGGGTGCGGCTGCTGCTGATCCCGCGGCAATACATCTATGGCGGCATCGTCGTCTTCGCCCTCGTCGGCGTCTGGGGCCTGTCCACCTCGTGGATGGATCTCCTGCTGATGTGCGGCCTCGGCCTCGTCGGCTACATGGCCCGCGTCTACGATTTCCCGATCGCGCCGGTGCTGATCGGGCTCATTCTCGGGCCGCAGGCGGAGATCCAGTTCCGCCGGGCGCTGGCCGTCAGCCAGGGCGACTATGCCGTGCTGGTCGGCACGCCGATCTCGGCGACGCTGCTCGGCATCGCCGTCCTCGTCATCGTCGTGCCGCCGATCCTCGCCCGGCTGCGCGCCGCGCGGAGAGCCGATTTCGCAGCGGCGGAGGCGGATTAGCGGGCACCTCGAAGGGTTTCGCAACCAATTCGGCCGATAGCAGGCGCGTCGGGCGGATGAGGACGGCGAGCCGCCCGGGCGCGTGGTGCGCGTCGCCGTCGGCACCGGATCCATGTTGCGCCGCCCCTGCGGCAGGAGGAACGAGATGACTCGAGCAATCGGCATGGCCGCGCTGGTCGCGGGCCTGCTCGCGGCGGCCGCCGGCTCCGCTCTCGCCCAGGACGCCATCAAGGCGCCGGCGAGCAAGCACATCGGCGGCACCAAGTCGCACCAGATGGTGCCTTCGCTCGCCGTGCTGAACGCACGCGGTGCGACGCTCGCCGGCGGCAAGCTCACCCTCACCGGCGTCGGCACGAACACGATCGTCTT
The DNA here is from genome assembly GCA_023430145.1 of Pseudomonadota bacterium. Taxonomy (GTDB): domain Bacteria; phylum Pseudomonadota; class Alphaproteobacteria; order Rhizobiales; family Methylopilaceae; genus JAEZCD01. The sequence goes on along the minus strand of JAEZCD010000136.1, from coordinate 26,489 downwards.
CGCCGATCGCCCGGTGCGGGCGGCAGGGCACGTGTCGACGCTGGAGTTCGTCGACGAGTGGGCCGTCGGCAAGGACAGCTTCGCGAAAGATCCGCCGAACGCGACGATCTCGGTGTTCGGCGCCGACGGCAAGTCGGTCGAGGACGCGGTCGTCGTTCTGAAGTCGCCCAAGCTCGAGGGCGACCAGCTGACCTTCGATGTCGACGTGCTCGAGGGCGCCATCACCAATGCCAAGGGCAGCGCCGCCCTGTTCATCGATTGGTTCGTGGCCCATGGCGGCGGCTGGGGCCGCGGCTGGCACGGTGCCTGGTACGGCCATCCGGGCGCCGTCGCGGCCGGTGCGGTGGCGGGCGCCGCGATCGGCGCCGCGGCGGCCGCGCCCTATTACCGGCCTTATCCGTATCCGTACTATGCCCCGCCGGCCTGCGGCTACTACCCGTACCCGCCCTGCTGAGGCGCTTCGGTAAGGCCCTCGGCGATCGCGGATGGGCTTCTCGCCGCCCTCCCTCTCCTCGTCGTCCTGCGGCTCGACCGCAGGACCCATCTTCGTGCCGCGCGCGCGAAGGAAGTTGGATCCTGCGCTTTCGCGCAGGATGACGAGCGGGGGTGCTGCCCCGGGATGACGAGGGGCACGGGTTGCTCCTCGCCGTCACGGGTCCAGCCGACCAGCGTAGCAAAGTTCTGGATTGCTTCGCTTCGCTCGCAATGACGGGCGCGCGCTATCCCTTCAGCCGCTCCGCCCATTTCGACACCTCGTCGCCGCTGCCGAGGTCGGGCTGCACGATGCCGTCGATCATGAAGGTCGGCGAGGTGTGGATGCCGTTCTGGCGCGCATATCTCGCATGCCACTTCATCTCGCGGTCGAGGTCGGGGATGGAGAAGGCGTCCATCAAGTGCACGCCGCTATAGCCCTCGATCCGGCGGATAATGTCGTTCGGCGTCGCGTCGCGATTGGCGCCCGCGTGATGTTTATCGAACTCGAATTCTTCGCGGTGGGCGGCGACCGCCTGCAACACCTTCCTCGCCGCCTCCTTTCCTTCGGGAAGCGTCGAGGCGGCGAGGATGCAGCGGACGACGACGCCCGAATAGAGGTGCCAAGGCTGCGAATGCAGGCGGATTCTTACGGTGATCTTGTCCTCGCCCGCTTCCTTCAGCAGCGCATCGAGCTTGCCGAAGGCCCGGCCCGAGAACGGGCAGGTCGGCTCCAGGAACACCTCGAAAACGCGCGGGCCGTGCCCCCAGACGAGCGGATCGGCGCGCCAGGCTGCTTGGGTCATGCAATCTCCCCCTCGGTGTTTCTTCGTTGGATGCCGGCGGTCTTCCGCCCCTTCCGCGCCAGCGCCTGCTCGAGCGCCGTGCGCGCGGAGCGGATGTGGCGGCGCATGAGGATCTCGGCGAGCTCGCCGTCGCGCTGCCGGATCGCCTCGGCAATGCGGACATGCTCGTGCCAGGCCTCGCGGCCGCGGCCGGGAACGGTCGTGTGCAGGCGCCGGCAGAGCAGGAGGCGCGGATAGAACTGCTCGCACAAGAGCTCGGCGAGGATCGGGTTGGCGCTGCCGCGGGCGATGCGGATGTGGAAGTCGGCCTCCGGCTCCTCCTGCAGGTAGGCGCCTTCCGGATTGCGCTCGATGTCGCCTCTGTGGCCGGCGACCAACGCCTCGAGCGCTTCGGCCTCGGCAGCGCTCATGTTGGCGGCGGCGAGCCGCGCCGCCATGCCCTCGTTCGCCTCCCGTACATCCAGCAAAGCGAGGAACTCGCGTGCCGAAGGCTGCGCGACGCGCACCCCCTGGTGGGCGGCATAGGTGACGAGGCCGCGCTGCTGGAGCCGGCGGATGGCTTCGCGCACCGGAGCGCGGCTGGCGCCGTGGCGGCGGGCGATCACCGGCTCGCTGAGCTTCTCGCCCGGCGCCAGCTCGCCCGAGACGATGGCGCGCGACAGCTCGTCGTAGAGGCGGACGGAAAGGCCGGCGGGCACGCTTCGGGCGCTCGATTCAGGCATGGAGGCGGGGTCGCATGGGCGTGAAGTCTAGCACGGACGCTCGGCGGCGGCGTCGTCATTGCGAGGCGCGTAGCGCCGAAGCAATCCAGCCTTCGGGCGGCGAAGAAGGCCTGGATTGCTTCGCTTCGCTCGCAATGACGGAGTGGAGCCGCTCGGTTGGTCGATCTCCGCTTCCGAGCGTCGCGGCCTTTGCGAGTTGTTCACACCCGCGGCGCCATTAATCTCGGCCCGGGATGGGCATGGCGAAGTGCCCGGTGCGCGGAGAGGGCAGGGGAATGGCATTGCGACCGATCATCGGACTTCGCCTCTCCTGGGCGGTGCTCGCCAGGCAGACGGGCGCTGTGTGACGGAGCGGCGGCGATGCAGTTCCTCACCGACTATTTTCGCGCGATCGACGCCATCGCCATCGGTGCCGTCGTCGTCCTCGTGGCCGCCGCGTTCCTGCGCAAGGAGAGCGTCTGGATGGGCCTGCTCGTGATCGTCGTCGTGCTGTGGGCCGCGAGCCGCGTGTTCGGGCTCTTCTGACGCGGGTTGGTCTTTGACCGGCCGCGGCGGGCGTACTACTCCCGCCAAGTCATTCATCGCAGTCGCGGACGCGCCGCGTTCGCAATTGCTCGGAAGGATCGAGATCATGAGGGGATCGGTCGGGTCGGCGCTGTGCGCCATCGCACTCGCCGCGCTGGCACAGGTAGCGACGGCGAATGCACTCGAGTGCCCGGTGCCGGCGGCAGGCGCGCAGGGCGCCGAGATCCGCGCACTGTTGCCGACCGGCGATGCGTTCGCCGACGTCGCACGGCTCAACGCCTCCGTCGCCACGCTACGCCAGAAGGGCATCTCCCAGGCGCTTATCATCGACGGGCTGATCGGCGCCTATTGTCCGCTCGTCGCGGCCAATTCGGCGCTGACCCCGGCCCAGCAGACCGCGCGCGTCAGGCAGTTCGCCGGGCGCATCGCGCGGACCGTCTATGCTCTCGACAGCGCCGACGAGATCATTCTCGACGTGCCCTTCGCGCCCTCGGTCGTCGAGGCGATCAATGCCCGCGCGAAAGCCGCCGGCATGTCGCCGGAGAGCTGGGTCGCGGACGCCGTCGGCAAGGCTTTGGCTGCCGCCCGCTGAGCCGGCGCGCGGGTTCTGGACAACATCGCCGATTTCGCCAATCGTCCCTCCGGCCCGCGGGACGGCGCACCGCGACCTGACGGCTGTCGGTACGCGCTCCGAGATCGGCCCGGCACGGCGGCGCATCGCTGCCCGTGCCGCCGGCGGCTTCCATCTCCGTGAAGGGACACTCCGAGCATGGGCGAGACGACCGCCGAAACCGATGGTGACGCGCCGGGGCGACCGGGCATCCCGCCGACCTGGACGAGCAGCGCCAAGGACATCGTCGGCTGCGCGCTCGGGCCCTCCCGCGTGTGGTTCACGCTCGGCTTCGGCATCCTCAACGAGGTCTACCACCCGCGCATCGACATTCCGCAGATCCGCGATCTCGGCTTCATCGTCGCCGACGGAAAGGGCTTCTGGGTCGAGGTCAAGCGGCTCGAGAGCTACAGCCTGCGGCTCTTGGCACCGGCGACCCCGGCGGTCGAGGTCGTGCATACACATGATCGCTTCACGCTCACCCTGCGCGTCACCCCCGATCCGGACCGCGACGTGCTGGTGATCGCCGTCGAGCTCGCCGGCGATGCGGATCTGAAGCCCTATGTCCTGCTCGCGCCGCGGCTCGGCACGAAGGGCGAGGACAATCAGGCGAGCGTCCAGCGGCATGGATCGCGCCGCGTGCTGGCGGCCCAGAGGGGCCTCTTCGGCCTCGCGCTCGCCGCCGTCGACGAGGAGCAGCGGGACGTGCTCGGTGCGGCCAGCGCCGGCTATGTCGGCATGAGCGACGGCTGGCAGGATTTTCACCGCAACGGCGCGCTCACCTGGCACTATGACAGCGCCGGCCCGGGCAATGTCGCGCTGATCGGCGAGCTGCCGCGCAAGGCGGTTCTCGGCCTCGGCTTCGGTGCCAGCGTGCAGGACGCCGGCACGCTCGCGATCTCGAGCCTCATGCAGCCCTTCGACAGCCTCGCCGAGCGGCAGATCGAGGACTGGCGGCAGTGGCACCAGGCCTGCAAGGAGCGCGCGCTGCTGCGTCCGGACGATTCCGACGAGCTAGCCACCGAGTTCGCGCTCTCCTCCATGGTGCTGCGCGCGCATCGCGACAAGCAGCATCCGGGGGCCATGACCGCGAGCCTCAGCGTGCCCTGGGGCAACAGCCGCGACGATCGCGGCGGCTATCACCTCGTCTGGCCGCGCGACCTCGTGGAGTGCGCCACCGCGCTCCTCGCCTTCGGCGCCGAGGAGGAGGCGCGCAACACGCTGCGCTATCTGATCGCCTCGCAGAAGCCGGACGGCAGCTGGTACCAGAACCAGTGGCTCGGCGGCACGCCCTATTGGCAGGGCCTGCAGCTCGACGAGGCGGCGTTCCCCGTGCTGCTCGCCGCCGTCCTCGCCGAGCGCAACGCGCTGGGCGGCATCGCCGTCTCCGAGATGATCCGCAAGGCCGTGAGCTTCATCGCCGCCACCGGGCCGTCGAGTCCGCAGGACCGGTGGGAGGAGAACTCCGGCATCAACACCTTCACGATCTCGGTCGCCATCGCCGCCCTCGTCGCCGGCGCCGAGTTCCTGCCGCCGGCGGCGAAGTCGTTCGCGCTGACGCTCGCCGACTTCTGGAACGATCGCATCGAGGCCTGGACGGCGGTGCATGGCACCGCGCTCGCCGCCCGCTGCGGCGTCGACGGCTACTACATCCGCATCGCGCCGGCCGAGGTGCTCGGCGATCCGCAGTCGCTGCAGAGCATCCTCAACATCAAGAACCGGCAGCGCAATTCGGCGGTCCCGGCCGACGAGGAGATCGGCATCGATTTCATCCAGCTCGTCCGCTACGGGCTGCGCGCCGCCGACGATCCGCTGATCCGCGACAGCATCGCCGTCGTCGACAAGCTGCTGAAGGTGGACACGCCGAACGGGCCGTCCTGGCACCGCTACAATGGCGACGGCTATGGCGAGCACGATGACGGGCGCCCCTTCGACGGCACCGGCCGCGGGCGCGCCTGGCCGCTGCTCACCGGCGAACGGGGACATTACGAGCTCGTCGCCGGCAACGATCCGGCGCCGTACCTGAAGGCGATGGCGGCGATGACCGGGCCGGGCGGCATGATGCCCGAGCAGGTCTGGGACAGCCCGGCCATCCCCGCGCTGCGCCTGTTTCCCGGCCGGCCGAGCGGCTCGGCGATGCCGCTCGCCTGGACGCATGCGGAGTTCGTCAAGCTGATGATCTCCCGGCAGCTCGGCTATCCGTACGACCGGCCCGCGGCGGCCTGGCGCCGCTACGGCGGCAAGCGCCCCGACGCCGGCCATGCCGTCTGGTGCCTGCACGCGCCGATCGCCGCGATCGGCCGCGGCACGCGGCTGACCATCGCCCTGCCGCGGCCGGCGCGCGTGCATTGGGGCGTCGACGGCTGGCAGAACATCGCCGACGGCGAGACGCAGGATACCGGCGTCGGGATGCACGCGATCGAGCTTCCCGCCGCCTCGTTCGCCCACGCGAACCGCATCGACTTCACCATGCAGTGGCTCGATACGCAGGCGTGGCAGCGGCAGGATTTCCACGTCGCCGTCGGGACGGAGGCCTGAACGAGCAGCGGGCCGGCCGTCGCTTGGCGGATACGGGCGGCTGATGGCCCCGGTCGAGCCTCTGCCCGACGAGCTCCGAAGGGCCGAACCGCTGCCCCTGTGGCGCAATTCGGACTTTCTGCTCTTCGTCGCGGTTCGCGCGCTGACGAGTCTCGCCTTCGAGATCGTCACCGTCGCGGTCGGCTGGTGGGTCTACGACATCTCCCGCGATCCCTTCGATCTCGGCCTCATCGGGCTGACGCAGGTGGTGCCGGCGCTCTCGCTGGTGCTCGTGACCGGCGCGGCAGCCGATCGTTTCCCTCGGAACCGGATCGTCGGCACGAGCCTGTTCTTCGCGACGTTCTGCAGCCTGGGGCTGCTCGCCCTCTCTGTCGGCGGCGATCAGCATCTCGTCCCGATCTTCGCCGCCATGGTGCTGCTCGGGTGCTGCCGCGCCTTCTTCAGCGCCTCTCAGCAGGCGATGCTGCCCAACCTCGTCGCGCGCGAGCAGCTGCCGCGCGCCATCAGCTCCACCGTCATGATCTTCAAGCTCGGCGCCGTCATCGGCCCGATGGCCGGAGGCCTCCTCTACGGCCTGTCGCCGGCTGTCGCCTTCGCGGTCGCGAGCGGCGCGTTCCTGGCCGCTTCGACATGCGCGTTCGCGATCCCGAAAATCCCCGTCGCCTCGCCCGGCGACACGCCGCGATCGCTGCTCGCCGGACTCGCCTACATCCGCAGCCAGAAGGTGCTCCTCGGCGCTATGTCGCTCGACATGATTGCCGTGCTCCTCGGTGGCGCTATGGCGCTCTTGCCCGTGTTCGCCCGGGACATCCTCGATGCCGGGCCATTCGGCCTCGGCTTGCTGCGCTCGGCCTTCGCCATCGGCGCGATCGCCACCGCCGCCTATCTCAGCTGGCGTCCGATCCGCGACAATGTCGGCCGCTGGATGTTCTTCGCCGTCGGCGGCTTCGGTGGCCTGACGGTCGTTTTCGGTCTCTCGGAGACGGTTTGGCTGTCGACGCTGGCGCTCGCCGGCATGGGCGCGATCGACATGATCGGCGTAACGATCCGCCAGACCATCGTCCAGCTGTGGACGCCGGACGAGATGCGCGGCCGGGTCTCGGCCGCCAACAGTGTCTTCATCAGCATCTCTAACGAGGCCGGCGAGTTTCGCGCAGGGACGGTGGCGGCGCTCATCGGCACGGTCCCGGCCGTCGTCATCGGCGGTGTCGGCACGCTCGTTGCCGTCGCCCTGTGGACGCGATGGTTCCCGGAGTTGCTGAAGGTTCGGCCGACAGGTAGACGAGCGCGGACAGGCCTCTCCCTTCGAGGAGGCGCGCGGCGCGTCCGAGATCAGCCGGACTTCACTCGCTCCATCAGCACGAGAATGTGCCCATCCGGATCGCGGACGGCCGCGGCCGTGCCGCCGCTCTGCAGCGGCACGGCGCCGGGCGACACGAACGCGGCGCCCGCCGCCTCGAGCCGCCGGAGGAGCGCGGGCAGGCCATCGACCTTGTGGATCTGGCGGACGGAGGCGACGTCGTTGACGGCGAAGATCGTCATCGCTGTACGGCCGGCCGGCAGGCGATAGTGGAGGAGCTCCACATGCGGCGTCGCGACGGCGGCCGGCGCGAGCGCCACCACGTCGACCTCGCAGCCGGCGAGCCCGTCGAGCCGGTCCTGCTCGGGCCCCACGTTCAGCGACCGGCCGGCGATACGAAACCCGAGCAGCCCCGTGTAGAAGGCGATGCTGCGATCGAGATCGGCGACCGTGATGGCGGTGTGGTCGAAGCCGCGGATGCCGGCGGTGCCGGTCGCCTGCCAGACCGGATCGCCGACGCCCGGCGGAAAGGCGATCAGCTCCAGCGGATGGCCTTCCGGATCGCGAAACTTGAAGGCGGTGACACGGCCGGTGTTGGGCGGCAGCAGCACGGGCTCGCCACCGGTGACGAGGCCCGGCGAGGCCGCCTCGAGCCGCCTCCAGACGGCGGCGATGTCGCCGCAGACGAGCGCGAAATGCTGGAACCACGGATCGTTGGAGGCCCGCTCGGCAGGATAGGGCCGCCCGGGCGGATCGAAGGCGATCAGCTCGAGCATCTGCCGTCCCACCGCGATGTCCACGGCGCGCGCAGCAGTGCCCTCGGCGAGCCCGAGCACGCGGCCCCAGGCCGGATCGGCCAGCGCATGCTCCGGCCCGACTTCGAGGCCGAGCGCATCGCGATAGAAGGCGGCCGCGCCGGCGAGGTCGCCGACCGTGATGGCACCGCAAACGAGCTGCGTTACCGGCATGCGGTGCTCCTCAATCGAAGGCGCCGGGCGCGGCGCCGGCCCATCGCGCGGGGTCGAGCTGGACGATCATCAGCCGGCATGGCTCGTCGCCGACGGTGCCGGAGCGGTGGCCGAGGCGGCCCTGGCGATCGGGCTTCGCCCTCTGGTCGCCGCCGAAGGCGAGATCGCCCGGCCCCATCTCGACGCGCGTGCCGTCCATCGATTCGACGAACCAGCGCCCCGAGAGGACGACGATCCATTGCGGTTTCGGGTTCTCGTGCCAGTCGCCGATCCAGCCGACCGGAAGGACGGCGAACAGCATGCTGGTCTCGCCCGACAAAAGGTGATCGTTCCACTGGGGCGCCGCCTTGCCACCCATGCCCTCGAGGACGAAGCGTCTCGCCTCGCAGCGCGTCTGATGCGTCACGCCCGCATCGTCGGCCCAGAGGTGCCAATAGGCGATCGTCGGAGGTTCGGAATCGGCCATCGCTTCGCCTCCGCTGCCTCGTCCTCCGTCTCGTTATAGCAACGCCGAGATGCGCTCGAGGTCGCCGCCGACCTCCTCGATGAAGCGGGTCTCGTACATCACGTAGATCAGCCCGCCGACGAGGCCGAAATTCTTGAAGAAATCCCAGATATGCGGATAGCCGTCGCTGCGCGGCGACCAGAAGCGCGGATAGGTCCAGAAGGCGTGGTAGACGATACCGGTGACGACGCAGTAGCCGGCGAGGATGAACGCGGCGATCCCGGCATAGAAGCCGAAGACGATCATCGGCGGGGTGAGCAGCTCGACGATCATCGCCATGACGAGGAGAACCGGGCCGCCGGGCAGCCAGCTCGAATTGGCCTGCTTCAGCGCGTCGTCCCAGTTTATGATCTTGTCGATGAAGCTGAACGGGAAGATCCAGACGATGAAGATCCGCGCGAGCACGGGCAGAGCGTCGTTGATCAGCCATTCCATCGCCCGGTCGTCCCCTCGTTAGGATAGCGCACGAACCCTCGGCGAAGCGGCCGCGGATCACAAGCCCTGCCGCGCGCGTTGGACGCATGAACCGGAGTGCCGCCATGCCGAACGACGAGACGAGACGCGATGCCGCGCAGCCCGACCATCAGGTCACGGGCCGCGACTATCCGGGAGAATGGGCTCGGCGTATCGAGTGCCATCTCGACGAGGGGCTCCGCCGGCCGGCCCTCTATGGCGGGCTGTTCGCGGCATTCGTCGTTCTTCTCGTCGGCACCCTCGTCGCCGGAATGATGTCGTAGGCGAGGCATGCCGGCCTCCGCGCGGCCCCGTCGCCGGCGCGCGCTCACATCATCATCCGACGGTGCAGGTCGATCATGATCCACAGCGAGCCGCCAACCATGAAGAGGATCAGCACGGCCGCGAAGGCCATGGCGACGAGATTCTCCCGCGGCGTCGAGCGGAGGCCTATGTGCAGGAAGAAGCGCAGATGCACCAGGATCTGGAGCAGGGCGGCGACGGCGATCACCACCAGTGTCGCGGTCCGCGGCAGGGCACCGGTGGCGACGAGGCCGAATGAAATCGCCGTCAGGACCACGGCGAGCGCGAGGCCGACGAGATAGGGTCTTGCGCTGCGTTCGACGGGCAGTCCGGACGCGTCCATCACGATAGCCCCGGCAGATAGACGATCGAGAAGATCGCCACCCAGACGATGTCGAGGAAATGCCAGAAGAGCCCGAGCCGCATCAGCCGCGAGGCGACCGGCACGGTCAGCCCCTTCACGAGAACCTGGCCGATCATCACGACGATCCAGAGCATGCCGATGCCGACATGCAGCCCGTGCGTGCCGACGAGCGCGAAGAAGCTCGACAGGAAACCGCTGCGGTCCGGGCCGGCGCCTGCGGCGATCATGCCGCGGAACTCCCCGAGCTCGAGGAACAGGAAGGCGGCGCCAAGAGTGGCGGTGACGGCTAGCCAGGCGAGAACGCGCGACCGGTCGGAGGCCGCGAGCGCGATCGTCGCAAGCCCGAAGGTCGTGCTGCTGGCGAGCAGGATCGCCGTCTCCGCGGCGGCGCGCCCGAGCGAGAACACGTCCTTGCCCGTCGGCCCTCCGGCCGTGTTGCCCGCCATCACGACATAGGTCGCGAACAGCAGCGCGAAGATGATCGCGTCGCTCATGAGGTAGAGCCAGAAGCCGAACGCCCGCTCCTCGTATCGGGAAGCAGCGGGGAGGGCCTCCGTCGCCGGCAGCACGGTCATGCGGAGCCCTCCGGCACGGGGACGCCGGCAAAGCCGCGGACGTCGGCGATGGCGGGGCGGGGCGCCCGGGCGAGGGCGGCGAAGCGGGCGTTCTCGATCCTCTCGACCTCGCTCGCCGGCAGGACGATATCGGTGTCGTCGTCCGAGCCGCGGACGATGATCGCGGCGGCGATCAGGACGAGACCGAGGATGGCGAGCCACCACATGTGCCAGACGACGGCGAAGCCGAAGACGAAGGCGGTGCCGCCGATGAAGGCGCCGACGAAACTGTTCTTCGGCATGACGATGTCGACATAGCGCTCCGGCCGCCGCCAGGCGATGCCGCGCTGCTTGAAGTCCCAGAAGGCGTCGATGCTCGTCACCTGCGGCAGCACCGCGAAATTATAGGGCGGCGGCGGCGACGACGTCGCCCATTCGAGCGAGCGGCCGTTCCACGGATCGCCGGAGAGGTCGAGGGCCAGCTTGCGATCCCGGATGCTGACCACGAGTTGCACGCCGAGGCAGACGATGCCGAGCATGATGATGAAGGCGCCGATCGCGGCGACGATGAGATGCGGCTGCCAGGCGGCGACGTCGTAATGCTCCATGCGGCGCGGCATGCCGAGCAGACCCAGCACGTAGAGCGGCATGAAGGCGAGATAGAAGCCGACGATCCAGCACCAGAACGAGCGCACGCCCCATTTCTCGTCGAGGCGGAAGCCGAAGGCCTTCGGGAACCAGTACATGTAGCCGGCGAGATAGCCGAACAGCACGCCCGGAATGATCATGTTGTGGAAGTGCGCGATCAGGAAGGTGGTGTTGTGCATCAGATAGTCGACCGGCGGCATGGCCAGGAGAACGCCGGACAGGCCGCCGATGACGAAGGTGACGAGGAAGCCGATCGTGTAGAGCATCGGCGTGGTGAAGAGGATGCGGCCGCGGAACATCGTGAACAGCCAGTCGAACACCTTCACCCCGGTGGGCACGGCGATGATCGTCGTCATGATGCCGAAGAAGGCGTTGACGTTGGCCGAGGAGCCCATGGTGAAGAAGTGGTGCAGCCAGACCGTGAACGACAAAAGGCCGATCGCCATGGTGGCCAGAACCAGCGACACGTAGCCGAACAGGCGCTTCTGGCTGAAGGTCGCCACCACCTCCGAGAAGACGCCGAAGGCCGGCAGGATCAGGATGTAGACCTCCGGATGCCCCCATAGCCAGAACAGGTTGATGTAGTTCATCATGTTCCCGCCCATGGCATTGGTGAAGAAGTGCATGCCGAAGGTGCGGTCGAGGGCGAGCAGGCCGCAGGCGACGGTGAGCGCCGGGAAGGCGAAGATCATCAGGACGCTGGTGACGAGCACGGTCCAGGTGAAGAGCGGCATGCGGAACAGGTGCATGCCCGGCGCGCGGCATTTGAGGATGGTGACGAGGAAATTGATGCCACTCATGGTCGAGCCGACGCCGGAGATCAGCACTGCCCAGAGCCAGTAGTCGACGCCGACGCCGGGATTGTATTCGACGCCGGAATAGGGCGGATAGCCGGTCCATCCGGCGGTCGAGAACACTCCGACGACGAGCGAGACGAGCACCAGCCCGGCGCCGGCGAAGCTGAGCCAGAAGCTCAGGGCATTCATGAAGGGGAAGGCGACGTCGCGCGCGCCGATCTGCTGCGGCATGACGAGATTGATCAGGCCCGACAGGAACGGCATCGCCATGAAGAAGATCATGATCGTGCCGTGCGACGAGAAGATCTGGTCGAAATGGCTCGGCGGCAGGTAGCCGTCGCTGTTGAAGGCGATCGCCTGCTGGCTGCGCATCATCGCCGCATCGACGAAGCCGCGCAGCAGCATGACCAGCGCCAGCATGATGTACATGATGCCGATCTTCTTGTGATCGAGGCCCGACACCCAGTGGAACAGCACCAGGCGCCAGGCGCCGAACCAGGTGATCACCGCCATCACCGACAGCGCGCCGAGCACCGTGATCGCCGCGCCGGAGGCTGCGATCGCACTGTAGAAGGGCAGGGAGTCGATCGTCAGCCTACCGAAGATGTCCACGGTGCCTCATTGCGCTGTGCTCGGGGCGGCGGCGGGGTCGGCGGTCGGAGCGGCATGATGCGCATGGCCGTCCCGCCATTTGGCGATGATGCCGTCGAAGAGGCCGGCCGCGACGGCCGAATAATAGGTCGGCGGCACTTTCTCGCTCGGCTTGGCCAGCTCCTCGTAGGTGGCGGCGTCGAGCCTCGCCGGCGCCGCCCGCACCTTGGCGAGCCAATCCTGGAAGCCGGTCTCGTCGGTCGCGGTGGCCCAGAATTGCTGGTCGGCAAAACCGCGGCCGCTGTACTGGACGTTGCGGCCGAGGAAGCGGCCCGGCCTGTCCGCGAGCAGGTTCATCCGCGTCTGCATGCCCGCCATGGCGTAGATCTGGCCGCCGAGCGCCGGAATGACGAAGGAGTTCATCACCGTATCGGAGGTGATGCGGATGGAGAGGGGACGGCCGGACGGGAACACCAGCTCGTTGACGACGGCGATGTTCTGCTCGGGGTAGATGAACAGCCACTTCCAGTCCTGCGCCACCGCCTCGATCTCGAGCGGCGCGATCGCCGGGTCGATCGCCCTGTAGGGATCGAGCCTGTGCGTGTAGTTCCACAGATGAACGCCGAGCCAGAGGATGATGGCGGCCGGCACGGCCCAGACCAGAATCTCGGCTGGCCAGTAATAGGCGAAGTTCGGCGTGTATCGTGCGTTCTGGTTGGTGGCCCGGTAGCGCCAGGTGAACAGTGCCGCCATGACGAAGACCGGGATGATGACGATCATCATGATGGAGACGGCGTCGAACAAGAGGCGCCGCCCGGCCATCGTCGACGGCCCGCTCGGATCGAGGTCCGGGCTCGTCAGCGCGCCGCAGCCGCTGCAGGCGAGCACCAGGCCGAGAGCGAGCGCGAGCTTGCCGAGTTGAACGGGAAGGGCAGGTCTCATCGCGCCTCGCCGGCGGTTCGGGCGGCCAGGGCGTCTGCGGGCGGGGCCGCCTCGGCGGCCGCTGGGGCCAGCCGCAGGTCCTGCAGCCGGGCGCCGACGATGCCGGTGATGAGCCGCGCGCCGCGCTGGAAGGTGAGGAAGCTCCAGGCCCAGTTCAGCATGACGATCAGCCGGTTCCGGAAGCCGATGAGAAAGAAGATGTGGGCGCAGCTCCAGAGCAGCCAGGCGAGAAAGCCGCTGAGCTCGACCTTGCCCATCTGCACGATCGCCCGGCTGCGGCCGATCACCGCGAGCATGCCATAATCCCGGTAACGGAACGGCGAAACCGGCTGGCCCGCCGCCCGGCAGGCGATCGCGTGCGCGACATAGGCGCCCTGCTGCTTGGCGACCGGGGCGACGCCCGGCAGCGGCCGGCCGTCGGCCCCGGCGCAGGAGGCAGTGTCGCCGATGGCGAAGATGTGCGGCCGCCCGGGCAGCGACAGATCCGGCCCGACGCCGATCCGGCCCGCGCGATCGGTCTCGGCGCCGAGCCAGAGACCGGCCGGGGACGCCTCCACGCCGGCCGCCCAGACCACGGTGCGGCTGTCGAGCCGTTCGGTCCCCATGGAGATGCCGAGTGCGTCGCATCCGGTCACCATGGTGCCGACGCGGACCTCCACGCCGAGCTTGCCGAGCGCTGCCTGCGCATAGCTCGACAGCACCTCGGTGAACTGGCCGAGGAGGCGCGGCCCGGCCTCCACCAGCACGATCCGCGCGGTTCCCGGATCGATCGTGCGGAAGTTCGACCGGAGCACCCGCCGCGCGAGCTCGGCGATGGCGCCGGCCAGCTCGACGCCGGTCGCGCCGCCGCCGACGACGACGAAGTTCAGGAGCCGGCGCCTTTCCTCGGCATCGGGCTCGATCTCCGCCCGCTCGAAGGCGAGCAGAATCTGCCGCCTAAGGGCGACGGCGTCGTCCATGCCCTTGAGGCTCGGCGCGAAGGCGGCCCAGGAATCATGTCCGAAATAGCTCTGCCGGGCGCCGGTCGCGACGACGAGATAATCGAAGGGAATCGGCTCTCCTTCGGCGATCACCTCGTTGTTATCGCCGTCGACCGCGGTCACCTCGCCGAGGACCACGCGGACATTGGGCCGGTTCACGAACTCGGCGCGAATCGGGCTCGCGATGTCGGAGGGCGACAGGGCCGCCGTCGCGACCTGGTAGAGCAGCGGCTGGAAGAGCGTGTAGTTGAATCGGTCGACGAGAGTGACGTCGAAAGGCCCGCGGGCGAGCGCTTTCACTGCGGAAAAGCCACCGAACCCGGCACCGATGACGACCACGCGCGAACGCCGGCTCGGGTCATTGCCTTGCATGCGGGCCCTCTCTCCGGCCGGGCGGCTCGAGCCCGGAGTTGTTCCGCACGACCTCGCCTGGACGCCCGATGGCGCCTTCGCCGGCGCTTCGTTCCGATCCTCGCCAGTGTTCGGAAAGCGTGCCCGCGGCTTCGCCATATTGCAACCCCCGGGCCACGCCGGGCCACGCCGCACGTGCCGCGGAGCTACCCGGGAGAGCCGTCCGGACTTCCAGCCGAGGTGATCTGCGCCTAGACTTGCCGGATCATCGTCGCCACGGTCCGGCTCCGAGACCGTCCCCGCCAAGGAAGGACCGTCCGCCCGATGAAGCCTCCTTCGCCGCCACGCCCGACCCCTGCGAATCGCCTCCGGCCGCGGGGCGGAACGACGCCGCGATCGGACAGGCCGCGATAGTGGCGAGCCGGATCGAGGACTACGCCCTCATCGGCAATTGCGAGACCGCGGCCCTCGTCGCCCGCGACGGTTCGATCGACTGGCTGTGCTGGCCGCGATTCGACAGCGATGCCTGCTTCGCCGCCCTGCTCGGCACTCCCGAGCACGGCCGCTGGCAGATCGCCCCCGCTGCGCCGCCGATGAAGGTCGCGCGCCGCTACCGCGACGACACGCTGGTGCTCGAGACCGAGTTCACGACCGCCGACGGCGTCGTCACGCTGATCGACTTCATGCCGATGCGGAACCCGGGCGAGCAGCAGGCGGTGGTGCGCCTCGTCAAGGGCGTCAGCGGCCGTGTGGCGATGTCGTGCGAGCTCGTGCTGCGCTTCGAGTACGGGTTGGCGGTGCCCTGGGTGACGCGCCTCGAGGACGGCTCGCTGCGCGCCATCGCCGGGCCCGACATGACGATCCTGCGGACGCCGGTCCATCTGCAGGGCCAGGATCTGAAGACGGTCGGCAGGTTCACCGTCGGCGCGGGCGACGTCGTCCCGTTCGTCCTCACCTATGGCCGCTCCTATCTCGACACGCCGCATCCACCGATCGACCCGGAGGCTGCCCTCGCCGCCACCGAGACATTCTGGAGGGACTGGGCGATCCCCTGTCGCGCGGCCGGCGACTGGTCGGGGCTGGTGCGCCGCTCGTTGATCACGCTGCGGGCGCTCGCCTACAAGCCGACCGGCGGCATCGTCGCCGCGCCGACGACCTCGCTGCCCGAGCAGCTCGGCGGCTCCCGCAACTGGGACTACCGCTACTGCTGGCTGCGCGACGCCACCTTCACGCTGCTCAGCCTGATGAATGCCGGCTACTACGAATCGGCGCGCCACTGGCGGCAGTGGCTTTTGCGCGCGGTCGCCGGCAGTCCGCGGCAGCTGCAAATCATGTACGGCATCGAGGGCGAGCGCCGGCTCACCGAGCTCGAGCTGCCCTGGCTGCCGGGCTACGAGAACTCCGCGCCGGTGCGCATCGGCAATGCCGCCTCCAACCAGCTGCAGCTCGACGTCTACGGCGAGCTGATGGACGCGCTCTACCAGGGCCTGCGCGGCCATGTCGGCGTGCTCGACGTCTCCTTCGACGTGCAGCGCGAGGTGATGGCGCACCTCGTCGAGATCTGGCGCGAGCCGGACGAGGGAATCTGGGAGGTGCGCGGCGGGCGCCAGCACTTCACCTATTCCAAGGTGATGGCCTGGGTCGCCTTCGACCGCTCGATCAAGCTCGCCGAGGAGTTCGGCCTCGAGGGTCCGGTCGACCAGTGGCGAACCGTGCGCCAGCAGATCCACGACGAAGTCTGCGCCAACGCCTTCAACGCCAAGGTCGGCGCCTTCACGCAGCACTACGGCGCCGACACGCTCGACGCGAGTGTGCTGCTGATCCCGCTGGTCGGCTTCCTGCCGCCGGAGGATCCGCGCGTGAAGGGCACGCTCGATGCCATCGAGCGCACCCTGATGGTCGACGGATTCGTCATGCGCTACGACACCGCGACCGGCAAGGATGGCCTGCCGCCCGGCGAGGGCGCGTTCCTCGCCTGCAGCTTCTGGTTCGTCGACAACCTCGTGCTGGCCGGTCGGCGGCAGGAGGCGGTGGCGCTGTTCGAGAAGCTGTGCGGGCTCTGCAACGACGTCGGCCTCCTGTCGGAGGAGTACGACCCGGGTGCCAAGCGCCTCGTCGGCAATTTTCCGCAGGCCTTCTCGCACATCGCGCTCGTCAACAGCGCCTACAATCTCGTGCGGACGGACAGCGCCCTGAAGCAGCGCGCGGGCGAGGCGGGGGCGTCGGCGGCGAGCAGCCCGGCGTCCACATAGCAGGGGACGGGCGATGGCCGGCAGCGACGGGGAGAGCTTCACCGCCTGGCGCGACGCGTTCCACGCCGTGCTCGGCGATCGCTTCGAGCGCCGCCTGCTGATCGAGACCAACGCCCACGAGGGGCCGGTCTATGTGCCGGGCGAGCGCGCGCTCTACTTCACCACCGTGCCCGAGGCCGGGCCGAAGAACATCGCCATCATGCGCCTGCAGCTCGAGGGCGATGCCTTCCCGTTCGCCGCGGGCGCGCTCGAGACCCTCCGGATGCCGTCCAACATGGCGAACGGCATGACGCTCGACCGCGACGGAAAGCTCGTCATCTGCGAGCAGGGCACGCGCGAAATACCGGCCCGCATCGCCCGTATGGATTTTTCCACGCGCACCGTCGAGACGCTCGTCGACACCTGGCGCGGCCTCGCCTTCAACTCGCCGAACGACGTCGTCGTGAAGAGCGACCGAAGCGTCTGGTTCACCGATCCGAACTACGGCGCCATCCAGGGTTTCAAGGACGCGCCCGAGGTCGGCGCCTATGTCTACCGGCACGATCCGGCGACCGGCGAGACGGCCGTCGTCGCCGACGGCTTCGACAAGCCGAACGGGCTCGCCTTCTCGCCCGACGAATCCGTGCTCTACGTCACCGACACCGGCGCCAACCAGGCGCCCGGCACCTATTTCGTCGACCGCCCGCACCATGTACGCGCGTTCGATGTGGCCGACGGCCGTCACCTGCGCGGCGAGCGCTTGTTCGCGGTCGTCAGCCCGGGGGTGCCTGACGGCATCAAGCTAGACGTCGAGGGGCGCGTCTACACCTCCTCGGCGACCGGCGTGCAGGTGTTCTCCCCGGAGGGCGACCTCCTCGGCGAGATTTTCGCGGCCGGCGTCGCCAACTTCACCTTCGGCGGGCCGGACAATGATGTGCTGTTCATTCTCGCCGACACGCGCATCTGGCAGGCCAGGCTCGCCGTGCGGGGCGTCCGCACATACTGACAATTGGGGGAGGGGGCGGATGCTGGTGCGACCATACGGAACGATGCCTGACGGCACTCCGGTCGAGGTCCTTACGCTCGGCGACGATGCCGGCCTGCGCGTCGAGATCATCACCTATGGCGGGGCCGTCATCGCCATCGAAGCGCCCGACCGCAGCGGCGCGCGCGAGAACGTCGTCCTGTCGCTGCCGTCGCTCGCCGACTATATCGGGCACCGCGCCTTTTTCGGCGCGCTGATCGGCCGTTATGCCAACCGCATCGGTGGCGCCGCCTTCGATCTCGACGGGCGCCGCTATCGGGTCTCCGCCAACGAGGGCGAGAACTGCCTGCATGGCGGGCGTGTCGGCTTCGACAAGGCCGTGTGGACGGTCGTCGAGTCTGCGGACGCGCCGGAGCCCCGGCTGACGCTGCGCCATGTCAGCGCCGACGGCGACCAGGGCTTTCCGGGCGAGGTCGCCCTCGATGTCACCTACACCGTCTCTGGCAGCACGCTGCGTATCGACTATCGCGCCACGACCGACCGGCCGACAGTCGTCAACTTCACCAACCACGCCTACTTCAATCTCGGCGCGCCGGACATCCTCGCGCACGAGGTGACGATCGCCGCCAATGCGTTCACGCCGGTCGACGCGCAGCTCATCCCGACGGGAGAAATCCGGAACGTCGCCGGTACCCCGTTCGATTTCCGCGCTCCGCAGGCGATCGGCGCCCGCATCGGCGCTGCCGACGAGCAGCTGGCGCGCGGCCTCGGCTACGACCACAACTTCGTGCTCGACGGCAATGGCGGCCTGCGCTTCGCGGCCCGCGTGCGCGAGCCGGCGAGCGGGCGCGTGCTGGAGGTCTTCACCACGCAGCCGGGGATCCAGTTTTACAGCGGCAACCAGCTCGACGGCAGCTTGCGCGGGCCGAACGGCGAGGTCTGGCGCCGCCATGCCGGCTTCTGCCTCGAGACGCAGCATTTTCCGGACTCGCCGAACAAGCCGGCGTTTCCGACAACGGTGCTGCGTCTGGGCGAGGCTTTCGTGAGCACGACGGAGTACCGCTTCTCCGCCGAGTGAGTGATCGTTCTTTCCTCCCCCTGAAAGGGGGAGGTCGAGACGGCGGAGCCGTCCGGGTGGGGGTCATCCGGCGGTTCCGAAGAGGACCCCCTCTCGGCTCGCTGCGCGAGTCCGGTCTCCCCCTTGCAGGGGGAGAAGAAGCGGCGCGCTCGACTGGATGTGCGGGCGAGCTGCTCGCCCGGATCTCATCCCGCGGCGAGGTGATCGCCGAGCCGCAGGCCCCAGGAGTAGATGGTCAGAGACGGGTTGACCCGGCTGGTGCGCGGCAGCGGGCTGCCGTCGCCGACATAGAGCCGCTCCATGCCGTGCACCTTTCCGTGCGGATCGACGACCGATGTGTTCGGGTCGGTGCCGGTCACCATGCTGCCGAGCGCATGCGCGGTGCCGCCCATGCCCATGTATTTGTGGAAGCCGACGAGGCCGGCATGCAGCAGCCGGTCGAGCCAGGCGTCGATCAGCGCCTCGTGCTCGCGCTTGGACTGCGCGATGCGGTCGAGGCTGTAGTCCATCACCGGGGTGCCGCCCGGGCCGCCCGAGATGATGCGGTTGTCGGGCGAGGAGGCGTCCTCCGTCGTCGCCCAGAAGCCGATCGCGCGGCTGCCGAGGATGCGGTCGAGGAAGCCCGGCATCTCCTTCGGCACCTGCGTCGCCAGCACCTCGCCGTCGATCCAGCCGAGGCATTGCATCGAGGAGTGCGGGAAGCGCTCATTGTAGAGCACCGCCGTCTTGCGCAGCACGTCGTGGTCCTTGAACGGCGAGAAGCCGAGCACCGCCGAGTTGAGGTGCATCTTGAAATTGCCGCCGAGGATCTTTCCGCAAGGCAGCGTGATGCCGTTGGCGGCGAGATGGTCCTCGAGGATGCGCGGGCTCGTCATGGCGCCGGCGGCCAGCACCACCGCGTTCGCCTCGTAGGTGCGGCCGCCGGCGCATTTCACGCCGATGATGGTGCGCGGATCGCCCGGGGCGGCGACGAGCTCGGCGACCGGATCGCCGGCGATCAGCGTGAAGTTCGGCAGGTCGCGGACGTGGTCGATGAGGTTGCGCTCGGCGTCGGACTTGTAGCCCGACGGCGAGGCGAAGCCGTCGAAGTGCTTTGCCTCCTCGGGCTTGGAGAGAATCTCGTGCGAGAGCCCGAGCGGCAGCTGCTCGAGCTTCCAGGACGGATCGGCGGTGGTGATCCTGTCGAGCAGCGCCTGCAGCTCGGGCTCGTTCTGGAAGGTGGTGATCTTCAGGAGCTCGGTCGCCTCGTCGTAATAGGGCTTCAGCTCCTCGTAGCCGAATGGCCAGCCGAGCAGGCCCCAGTCCGGATCGGACTCGAACTCCACCGGGCGGAAGCGGAACAGGGCGGCGCCGTACCACTTCGTCTTGCCGCCGACATTGTGGAACTCGCTCGGCACGAAGTCGTGCCCCTTGCCGTCGTGCCAGACTTGGTGGTTCTCGAAGACGCCGTCGACGAACACCTGACGGACCTCGATCGTCGATTTGTCGCGCGGCAGGAACGGACCCTTCTCGATCAGCAGCACGCGCTTGCCGGCTTTCGCCAGCTTGTAGGCGGCGCTGCCGCCGCCGGCGCCGCTGCCGATGATGATCACGTCGTACGTCGCCGCCATGAGTCTCTCCGCTCCCGAGGGTTCTGGAAGGGTGCCACGCGGGTCCGGCACGGCCAAATCCTCAGGGGCGGCGCGGCCGAGGTTGCCATGCCGTCGGCAATGTCTAGGCTGCGCCGGCTCGCCGTGGCTTGCCGTTGAATCGCCACGGGTGCCCGCGTCATTGCGAGCGAGCGAAGCAATCCAGATCTTTCAGCGCCGAGAAGCTGGATTGCTTCGTCGCTCTGCTCCTCGCAATGACGGCGAGCGGCGGAAACCGGCCACGAGAAGGAGTGCGGGCATGTCGTTGCAGAACAAGGTCGCAATCGTCACCGGCGGCAATAGCGGGATCGGCCAGGCGATCGTCCTCGAGCTCGCACGGCAGGGCGCCTCGATCGTCATCGACTACGTCGTCCACCCGGAGGCGACGGCGGCGCTCGAGCAAGAGATCGCCAAGCTCGGCGACCAGTCGATCGGCATCGACGCGGACGTCAGCAAGCCGGCCGACCTGCAGAAACTCGTCGACGGCGCGGTGCAGAAATTCGGGCGGCTCGACATCATGGTCAACAATGCCGGCGTCGAGACGCGCACCTCCGTGCTCGACACCACCGAGGACCAGTACGACCGCGTGCTCGACATCAATCTGAAGAGCGCGTTCTTCGGCACGCAGGTCGCCGCCAAGCAGATGATCAAGCAGGGCGGCGGCGGCCGCATCGTCAACATCACCTCGGTGCACGAGGACTGGCCGATGCCCGGCAACACCGCCTACTGCCTCGCCAAGGGCGGCATGCGCATGCTGACGCGCACCGCCGGCGTCGAGCTCGCCCCGCACGGCATCCTCGTCGTCGGCGTCGGCCCGGGCGCGGTGGCGACGCCGATCAATCTGTCCACCATGAAGGACCCGGCGCTGATGGCCAAGCTCGACGGAGCCATCCCGCTCGGCCGCATGGCCAAGCCCGAGGAGATCGCGAGCGTCGTCGGCTTCCTCGCCGGCCCTGGGGCGAGCTATCTCACGGCCACCACGATCTTCGCCGACGGCGGCATGATGCAGAGCAGCGTCGGGCTCTAAAGCCCCCGCGATCGCGAGCAGCAGGGAGACCGTTCGGCCTTTTTGGGCAGGCCGGTATGTGGCGGGTGCCCGCAGGGCGAGGATCCCCGGGGAGGAACGGTGCCCGGGGGTGCGGCAGCGACATCGTCGGCTATAGTGGTGCCCCTTTCCCCGACAGCCGGTGCCGCCCATGCCCTCCCGACCGCTCACCCTCGTCACCGGCGCGTCGAGCGGCATCGGCCTCGAGCTGGCGCGCCTGTTCGCCGCCGACGGCGACGACATCGCGCTCGTCGCCCGCCGTGCCGACCGGCTCGAGGCGCTCGCCCGCGAGATCGCCGATCGGCACGGCGTCACCGTGCTGCCGATCGCGGCCGACCTCGCCGACCCGGCGGCGCCGGCACGAATCCTCGCGGAACTGGCGGGACAGGGGAGGGCGCCCGAGATCGTCGTCAACAATGCGGGCTTCGGGCTCGTCGGCAGTGCGGCGAAGCTGCCGGTCGACCGGCAGCTGCAGATGATCGACGTCAACGTCCGGGCGCTCACCGAGCTGACGCTGCGCACGCTGCCCGGCATGATCGAGCGCCGGCGCGGTGGCGTGCTCAATGTCGGCTCGGTCGCCGGCTTCCTGCCCGGCCCCGGCATGGCGATCTACTTCGCCACCAAAGCCTTCGTGCTGAGTTTTTCCGAAGCCCTCGCCGAGGAGGTACGGCCGCACGGGGTCACGGTGACGGCGGTGTGCCCGGGCCCGACCGCGACCGAGTTCCAGGCCGTCTCCGGCGGCCGCGGCAGCGCCGGAAAGATCGTGCCGGCGATGACCGGCGAGGAGGTGGCGATCATCGGCCACGAGGGTTTCCGGGCCGGCAAGACGCTGGTCGTCACGGGCGGCCGCAACAAGGTCGTCGCCGCCGCGGTGCCGCGGCTCGTCCCGCGTTCGATCCTGCGCAAGCTCGTGCTATGGCAACAGGGGCGGCACGACTGATGCAGGCCGGCCCCGAGGCGATGGGCGGGCTGAAGGGAGAGCGGGGATGCTTCGCTGTCTGATCGCTTCCGCGGCGCTGCTGGCCATGGCCGGGCCGGCGGCGAGCCAGATCGTCGGCAACACGCTGCAGGCGGCCATGGATGTGCGGGGAACGGCCTGCACGCCGACCGGACAATGCCAGACCCTGCCGGCGCCCATCAGCGCGATCAACATCTACTTCTCGCCCAACGGCAACGCCTATGTCTATGGCAGCGGGCGGCGGGGACTGGAGCTGCCGATCGGGCGCTTCGTCGGGGCGAGCGGGGGCCAGCAAGGCGTGTTCGTCGCCGGCAACCGGGTCGACTTCAAGTTCGCCAATGCCGAGGCCATGCTCGGCATCAGCTTCCGCGTCTCCGGCAGCCGCTGCACGGCGTCCGGCCTCGCGAGCTCGGCGACGGCGCTGCGCGTGACCTTCGCCGTCACCCGGCAGCAGTATTGCCGGATCGTGCGCGGCCGGGTGGAGCGCTGAGGCGGGCCGCAAGGCGCCCTTCGCAGGTGCGATGCGGTGGTCGATTGCCTGCCCGGCTCGTGCTATGGCGCAAGTCGCGCCACGACTGAGGGTTGTCCTCGCGGCCGGCGCGGTCGACGGGGGGCTGAGGCTTGGTGCGTTTTTCGATTGCCGCGGTGGCGCTGCTGGCGACCGCCGGGCCGGCGAGCGCGCAGTTCGTGGGCAACACGCTGCAGGCGTTGATGGACATCCGGCTGATGGTCTGTGCCGCCGGCGGGGGATGCGACAACAAGCCCATGCCGCTGCGGGGGCTCGTCATCTACGTCCCGAACCAGCGCACCGCCTACCTCGACGGCACCAAGGCCGGGGAGGTGCCGCTCGGCCGCTGGATCGCGGGTGAGAAGGGCGCTCGCTACGGCTTCTTCCTCGCGGGCGACCGGCTCGACTTCAAGATCACGGTCGCCGGCGTGGTGGTCGGCCTCAGCTTCCGGGCGGCCGGAAAGCGCTGCACGATCGCCGGGATCGCCGGCTCCACGGGCGAGCGTGCCGTCCTCGTCAGCGCCACCCCGAAATACTGCCGGATCGTTCCCGGACGAGTCACGAGCTGAGGCGGAACAAAAACGGGGCGCCAAGGCGCCCCGCGGAAAGCGTCAACCCCTCGGGATCGGGATCAGGCGGCGGTGAGGTTCGACGCCTTGCTCTTGCCGTTGCGGTCGGTGACCATCTCGTAGCCGACCTTCTGGCCCTCGACGAGCGTGCGGAGGCCCGAGCGCTCGACGTCGGAGATGTGGACGAACACGTCGCGCCCGCCATCGTTAGGCTGGATGAAGCCGTAGCCCTTCTGGGTGTTGAAGAATTTCACAGTTCCAGTAGCCAATATGGCCTCCTCGAAACGCACATTCCGTGCGGGTTACGACCGCGCGAACCATTCCCGCGATCAGCGCAAGTTCGAAGTTTGGTGCGTGTCCTAGAGGGCCGCGCTGGGGGCGCGTCATTTCGGTGCGTCCCAAAGTCCGATTGCAGCACAAGAAGGTGCAGAAAAGCGACCAATCCGTCAAGTTGGACGGAGCGCAAATCTGCGTTGGCCGCGTGCAGCGGAACGATCAACTCGGCGCGCGCGTTGCGCGGAAGGGTTTTCGAAAGAATTACGCCATGTCGGACAGCGTTACTGACCCTTCTGCCTTGCGCTTTGCTGTAGCGGGTGGGATTCCGAACAGTCGGCTGCCGCTGTTGCTTTACCGCACTGCGGTAGGCACCGCCGGCAGCGATCCGGCCGCCGCCTTCGAGGGTCGGTTCGCCCGCCACGGCTGGGTCGGCGCCTGGCGCGACGGCATCTATGATTTCCCACACTACCATACGACGGCGCACGAGGTTTTGGGCATCGCCCGCGGCTGGGCCCGCGTCCGATTCGGCGGCGAGGCCGGCGAGACGATCCGCGTCGCGGCGGGCGACGTCGCCGTGCTGCCGGCCGGCACCGGCCATGAGCGGCTCGAGGGGAGCGCGGACCTTCTGGTCGTCGGCGCCTATCCCGACGGGCAGGAGGCCGATCTCGTCCGCGCCGACCGGCAGCCGCTCACCGCCGCCGCTATCGCCCGGATCGCCGCCGTGCCGCTGCCGGAGCAGGATCCGGTGCGGGGCGGGCCTATGAAGGCCTGGCGGGAGGGTAGGGAGTAGGCGCTCGAGCGGGCGGTGCGGAAGGCGCCCCTTTCCCTCCCCTTTGGGGTCCATCGAGGGGAGGGAGGGAGCTCGGCACCTCGCCGCTGCGAGATGTGTGCAAGCCGTGGGTACCCCCACGGCAAGGGAAGAAAGTCACTCCCCCTTGTTCGCGTCCATCATCGCGACGAAGCGGCCGAACAGATAGTGGCTGTCGCGCGGGCCGGGGCTCGCTTCGGGGTGGTACTGGACCGAGAAGGCCGGCCGGTCGGTCAGCTCGAGGCCGCAATTGCTGCCGTCGAACAGCGAGACATGCGTCTCGCGCGCGGTATCCGGCAGGGAGCCGCTCTCGACCGCGAAGCCGTGGTTCATGGCGGTGATCTCGACCTTGCCGGTGCCGAGATCCTTCACCGGATGGTTCGCGCCGTGGTGGCCCTGGTGCATCTTCGTCGTCCGGCCGCCGACGGCCAGACTCAGCATCTGGTGGCCGAGGCAGATGCCGAAGGTCGGCACCTTCCGCTCGAGAATCTTTTGGATCACCGGCACGGCGTACTCCCCGGTGGCCGCCGGATCTCCGGGCCCGTTCGACAGGAACACGCCGTCGGGCGCCAGCGCCAGAATGTCCTCCGCGCTCGCCGTCGCCGGCACCACCGTCACCTTGCAGCCGCGGCTGGCGAGGAGGCGCAGGATGTTGCGCTTCAGCCCGTAGTCGATGGCGACGACGTGATGCTTCGGCGCCTCCTGGCGGCCGAAGCCCTCGCCCCACCGCCATTCGGTCTCGTCCCAGGTGTAGCGCTGGGCGGTTGTCACCTCGGGGACCAGATCCATGCCGACGAGGCCGGGCCATTCGGCCGCCTGCCGCTTCAGCGCGTCGATGTCGAAGACCCCGTCGGCGGAATGCGCGACGACGGCATTCGGCATGCCGTTCTCGCGGATCATCGCCGTGATGGCGCGGGTGTCGACGCCGGCGATGCCGGCGATGCCGCGCGCCTTCAGCCAGCGGTCGAGGTGGCGCGAGGCGCGCCAGTTGGACGGCTCGGTGATCGGCGCCCCGAGCACGACGCCGCGAATGCCGGAGGAGGCCGCCATGTTGACGGTTTCGATGTCCTCTTCGTTGGTGCCGACATTGCCGATGTGCGGGAAGGTGAAGGTGATGATCTGGCCCGTGTACGAGGGATCGGTCAGAATCTCCTCGTAGCCCGTGATGGCGGTGTTGAAGCAGAGCTCGCCGACCGCGGCGCCCTCGGCGCCGAGCCCGGTGCCCTCGATCACGGACCCGTCGGCGAGAACCAGCAGCGCGGTCGCCCGCGGCTCGTCCCAAGCGCCGTCCGCCCGATCTTGTGCGAAGACCATCGCCGACCTACCTCGGTGAATTCGTGGGATGGCGCGTGGCGCGCCCGCGACAGAGCTAGTATCCAGTCACAAAAGGGTCAACCGCCCGCGCCGCGGCCCGGCCATGCCGGGAGGGCGGGAATGACCATGATCTCGGAAGGTGTCGTCATGCGCGAAGCGATCAACTCGGCCCTGAAATCGGCGATGAAGTCGGGCGACAAGCTTCGCGTCGGCACGCTGCGCATGGTGTCGGCGGCGATCAAGAACCGCGACATCGAGGCGCGCACCTCCGGCAAGGAGGCGAGCGACGACGACCTGCGCCAGCTGCTCGCCAAGCTGATCAAGCAGCGCGAGGAATCGGCCGTGCTCTACGAGAAGGGCGGCCGCGAGGCGCTCGCCACACAGGAGCGCGACGAGGCGGCGATCATCGCCTCGTTCCTGCCGCAGCAGCTCGCCGAGGAGGAGATGCGGGCGGCGATCGCCGACATCATCGCCGAGACCGGCGCGACGAGCGTGAAGGACATGAACAAGGTCATGACCGCGCTGCGCGCCGGCTATGCCGGCCGCATGGATTTCGGGAAAGCGAGCGGGGTGGTGAAGAGCCTGCTCGGGTAGGCGGTCGGCCGCCCGGCCGGCGTCGGCCGGGCTCGCGGACCATGTGCCTTCGCGGCGCCTCCGGCGG
>JAEZCD010000075.1 GCA_023430145.1 Pseudomonadota bacterium | reverse complement strand
TCGCCTGAAACACTTCCGCGGCATCGCCACACGTTACAACAAGCTCGCGCGCAACTTCCTCGCCGCCGTCCTGCTCGCATCAGCGCGCATCTGGCTCAAACATTATGAGTCCACGACCTAGCCGCCGGCACAGCCCGGGGAGGGGCGCGACGCACCTTCTCGGCCGTCAGCGGTGCCTTTCCGGCCGGCGGCGAGGCATCCGGTGCGTCCGGTGCGGCGGCAGGCGATAGCGCCTCCAAAAGCCGGGACACGACGGAGAACCGCACCGTCGCGGCGGTGCGGCGACCGACGCCGAGCTTGCGCGCGGCGGCGAGGATCGTCTCGGCGGCTGGAGGCGGACCGGTGCGGCGATCGTGTCGGCGGCCTGACTCGCAAGCTGCCCGGATTCGCATCCCCAACGATGCCTCCCGGCTCCTCCTTCGGCGCCTTCTTGTCCGGCGCCTGTTCCGCCGTGCTCCGGGACGAAGGGAGCCCTCCACACGGCATGTTGTTGACGAAGTTGGGGACGCTGAAGACCGACTTCCAAGCAGAGGGTGGCGACTGGTCGACCTCTATCATCTGGGCCAAGCACGCCTTCACGCTCGGCCGCTGAGACTACCAGGACGAACCGATCCTCTATGGCTGACCCCGGACGCACCGACCACTTCTGGTGCGGGGCCACGCTACCAAAGGGGACGTCTGGCACTTCGACAAGCCGAAGAGGAATGAGCTTCACTCGACGATGAAGCGGATCGCTCTCGTCGAGCGGGCGATTCGCAACTCGTCGAAGACCAGGGACACCGTGCTCGATCCGTTCGCCGGCTCCGGCACCACCCTGATGGCCGCCGAGGCGACCAGCCGAAGGGCCGCCCTCCTCGAGCTGGACCCGCACTACTGCGATGTGATCGTCCGCCGCTGGCAGGATGCGACCGGCGGCGTCGCCCTGCTCGTTGGCGACGACCGATCGTTCCCGAAACTGCCGCGGAAAGACGCAGACGGCAGGAGGTCTCCCGTGCCGCGGTCGCATGAGCCGAGCGAGGTCGCGCCGCCAGGTCGAGGCGATGGCGGGCTTTGGCGTACCCGAAGCCGATATCGCAAAAGTGCTCGGCATCGGCCCGGAGACGCTGCGCAAGCTCTATCGGGCCGAGCTCGACACCGGCTACGTCCGCGCCAACGCCAAGGTCGCCGAGTGCCTCTTCAAGCAGGCTACGGGTGGAAATGTCACCGCGCAGATTTTTTGGCTGAAGACCCGCGCCCGCTGGAAGGAAGCCACCGTCCTCGAACACACCGGCGCCGATGGCGGTGGCCTGAAGGTTGAACTTGTCCGCTTCAGCGATCCGGCTGCCGGCAAATAACTGGCGGCCCCGCCCTTATCAGCTACCCGTCTGGTCGTATCCCGAGCGGGGCGGCAAGCGGGCGATCTGCATCTGGCAACGGCGCTCGGGCAAGGACGAGATCGCCTGCATCGCGCTGCCGTGGCCGCCCCTGAGCGGCCGGCCATGTACTGGCACATGCTGCCCGAACAGATGGACGGCATTTCGAGGAATTTCGAGCAAGTGCACAACGCTGCTAAGTTTCTTGCGACGCCCCGGGTTTTTCCTCTCACCGCCGCCTATGTCGATCGCTTGAAGAAGCAGCCGCCGGCGAGCGGCCGGCTCGAAGTTTGGGACGAGAAGGTACGCGGCTTGTGCCTCCGGGTCAGCCCGACCGGCGCTGGCTGTGGACCTTCCGACACCGGCCGCGCGCGGGCAGTGGCTTCCTGCGGCTGACGCTCGGCTCCAGGTCGAACCTGTCGTTGGCCGACGCCCGCGAGCGCGCCGCCCGGCACCGCGTCCAGGTGACCGACGGCGGCGATCCGCAGCGCGACCGCAAGGCGAAGCGCGAGGCAGCAAAGAGCGTGCTGACGTTCGCGCGCCTCGCCGAGCGCTTCATCGCCAAATACGCGAAGCCGCGCCGGGCGTCGTGAAAGAACGACGTGCTCTGCCTAAAACGGCCGCTGCCGTCTGGGGCGATCGCGACGCCGCCGACATCACGCGACGCGATGCCATCACACTGCTCGACGAGATCAAGCAGACAGCGCCAGTCAGCGCAAACCGCGTCCATGGGATGTTCAACACGCTGTGGAACTGGGCGATTGAGGACGAGCTGCTCGGCGCAAACCCGCTCGCGCGGCTGAAGAAGCGCGCCGCCGAGCAACCAAAAGACTGCCACGCTGGCCGACGACGAGCTGCGGGTTGTATGGCCACGATCGACGCCGCCGGCCTCAGCCCCGGCATCGTCGCCGCGCTAAAGGTTCTCGTGCTTTGCGGCCAACGGCCGGGCGAGGCGCCGGCATGCGCCGCGCCGAAGTGGTCGACATTGGCAAGCTGGGAATGGCCCGTGGGAGGTACCGGCCGCGCGGTGAAGTCGCGCAAGCCGCATTGGTACCGCTCGGCGAGGCGGCGCGCTCGCCCGCATCGGCGACGAAAGAGCGTGTTCGCCACCCGGTACACCGAAGGCAATCAACTTCCGCGCTCCGCCTGATCGCGGGCGCTGCAGCGCGTCATCGGCGGGCTCGAGTCGGCGAACCATCCGGGCGACGAACCGGCGTTGCCGGGCTGCGAGCGAGTCCGCCGACGCCACATGTCGCGCGCCGCGTTGCTGGCCCGGCTCGGCGTGCCGCGCGAGGACCGGCTTGCACTGCTGGCACACGCCGCCAACGACGTCCACGGCGCGGTTTATAACCGTACGAAAGGATGCCAGAGCGTCGCCGCGCGCTGGAGGCCTGGCAACGCCACATCGCCGAGGTGCTCGGCGCGCCCGACGACGGGGGCCAACAGCGCCCGATCCGGGGCGCACGGTGAAGAAGCGGCGGCGGCCGCCGCCTGACAGCCGGCAAGCGCGCTTGGCACTGACTGTCCGGAAGCGCGAGACGTTCGACCCGTTCGATCCTGCCGACCGCGAGCGCTCCCTAGCGCTGCAGCGGGACGCGGCGCCGCTCGCGGTCGTCGAGGAGACCGCGCAATGGGCCGACGCGGTGTTCGAGCGCGCCGGGCTGGCACCGGGAACTTAGGAGCAGCAACCCGACGGCCAGTGGGTTCGCTACGAAGGCTTCGGCCAGTGGTACTGCAACATCCCGCGCGTCGACGAGCTGCCCGAGAACAGCCCGCTCAGCTTCGCCAGCCGCGCCATCCTCGCCTGCAAGGCGGTTCGGTCGGCGTTGGAACGGGCAGATGAACGAAAAGCTCGACTGGGCATGGGTGCGCGCCCATAAATTTGCTACCGCCAAGCCACCACCAGATTGGCCCGCCGACGCGACAGGCGCGGACTTCGTCCAATCACCGGCCGCCATGACGCGGCCATCCTCGAACCCGCCACTCGTCACGGCTTGACGCGTACAGGCGCCAGCCGTCGCGATAGCCGGGCAGCGCGAGATAGTATCTCGGCGACGCTTACCGGCGACTTACCGACCGCGCCGGGCTCGGGCATGGCCTCCGTGCTCAGCGCGGGGCCGCGGCGAGATCGGCCGCGAAGTCGGCCCTTCCTCGACGAAAAACAGGCGTCCCGTCTGCTCGCTAAGGCCGAACAGTCCGGATGCGTCCATCGTAATCGGCCGAACGCACCGCGCCTACTCGACCGTCGACAACATCTTTCGCAACTTTCAGCGTGATGAAACCTGGGAGGGGATTTGGACGGAGCTGCACATGGCTCTGCGCGAGCGGCTCGGTCGCCAGGCGAGCCCGAGTGCGGCCGTGCTCGGCGGCCAGACGGTCAAGTCGGCTGAAAGGGGGCTCTCGGGGACGAAAAGGTGGGCCGGCAAGCGCGTGAAGGGCCGCAAGATCCACGCCCCCGGCTCCAATCGCGTGGGGTCTCTACGACAAGCGGAAGCAGCACCAGGGCTTCAGGGGCCCCGCATCCGCGCAATCGAACGCGAGGGCGGCGTGATCGTTGAGGTTCCGGAGGGCGTGATCCTCCCGATCATCGCCGCGCACGCGGCGCTTGTGAGGAAGGCGGGTGACACCTGGACATGCACGTACCGAACACCTTCAAGGATGCGGAGCTGATTGAGGCTGCTAAGCAGGCGTACATGGAGATCGCTGACAGCAATCCGCAGACGATTGGAAAGAGCGCAGCAGGAAGCCGTCGCGCCGCAGATTGTGCCAGAGGCAGCCGGTAGCCGACCAAGCTGCGTTCAAGCTGCAGTACTCGACTCTCCTCAAGACACAGCCATCATCATCGGAGGCGAATTGTGCGGACCAGGACCACCTGGTTGAGGAGGGCCGCCGGCGACGCGGTCCGCGTCAATAAGCCGGGTGATCGGAGACCTCCTAAGGGTGCTCGGCTTGCATAAGCCGATCTCGCCGGCGCAGGGTCGCGCGGGAGAACGCGCCGCTTCGGCGTGGGCGTTCTCGATCGCAAGCGCCGGTGCCGCCGCGCGTGGATAGGGCGCCACCTGTATCCCGTTTCTCATAGTGCCTGCGGCCTTCCCCTCAGGTCGGCGCGAGCGGACGGACCTCGCTCGTGCCGGAGACGGCGCGGGCGACGTCGATTATGATCGGCCCGAACTTCCTGGCGACGTCCTCGGCCTTCCAGTCGGCTGCCGAGACCGACAGGTTGATGGCCGCCGTGCTCTTGCCGTCAGAGCGCCGCACAGGCGCGGCGATCGATAGGTCGCCAACCGTCGTCTCCTGCTGAGTCAGGGCGAAGCGCTGCGCGCGCGCCTTGCGGATCTCGGCCATGATCGCCTTGCGGGTCGTCTTCGTGTGCTCGGTGTAGGCGACGAGGTTCGAGCGATCCAGGATCGCCGAGACCTCAGCGTCGGTCATCGTCGACAAGATCGCCCGGCCGCTCGCGGTGCAGAAGGCCGGCCGCCGCATGCCGAGCACGACGTCGACGGTCACCACCTGCCGTCCGGGATAGCGGACGACGTAGATCACGTCCGTGTCGTCGAGCTCGGTGAGATTGCAGGTGGCGTCGAGCGACTTGTTCAGCTCATAGAGCTGGTGCCGGGCGCGGGCGACGATCGGGTCGGTCCGCAGATAGATCATGCCGAGGCTCATGATCTTCGGCGAGATCGTGTAGCGCCGGTCGCCGCTGTCCTTCTTGAGATAGCCGAGCGCCGCCAGCGTGTAGGTGAAGCGCTGCACCGAGCTCTTGTCGAGCCCGGTCAGCTCGGCGATCTCGGTGAGGCTGAGGCTGCGCTCGCGCGCCTCGAAGGCGCGTAGGATCTGGAACGCCTTCTCGACCGAGGAGACGAACCAGGCCGGCTCGCTCCCGGCCACCTTCGGCTCCCGCATCACCGACTCTGATCCGTTGTTTCGCCGCATGCCATCGTGGGTAGCCACAGGCGCGCCGCGGCGCAATCGAAATGAGCCCTTGACACGTGCGCGACAGAACAGTTCATATCACATAGCGATAATTTAGATCGCTATACAGGCGATCCTTCCGTGGAGTCGAAGCCCCGATGAGCACCAACCCGGCGCCGCCTCTCACCGGAAACGCCGGCGCGATGGTGGATGAGACGAGCGACCCGAGCGTCGGCTACGACGTCTCGCAAGGCGTCGCGACGATCACCATCCGGCGCGCCAACAAGCTCAACGCCCTGCTGCCGGACATGATCCTCGTCATGGCCGACCTGATCGAGCGCGCGCGGCGCGACGCCGAGGTCCGGTGCGTTGTCCTGTGCGGCGAGGGCAAGAGCTTCTGCGCCGGCGACGATCTGCACCCGGAGGACCGCTTCAAGTACGGCCCGCCCGATCTGCAGACGCGCCAGAAGATGGGCTATCCGCGACTCGTCAACGACATCATGCAGCTACGCAAGCCAGTGATCGCGATGATGCGCGGCTATGCCTGCGGCGCAGGCTTCGACATCGCGTTGGCTTGCGACTTCCGCATCGCCGCACCCGACACCCGCATGGCGGCGATCTATGTGCGGCGCGGCCTCGGCGGTGGCGCCACCTATCTGTTGCCGCGCTTCGTCGGCCTCGGCAAGGCAACGGAGCTTTTGCTGCTCGGCAGCTGGATCGACGCCGAGGAGGCGCTGCGCCTCAACCTTCTCAGTCGCGTCGTGCCGGAAGAGCAGCTCGAGGCGGAGACCTATGCGCTGGCGAGGAAGTTCGCCAAGGGCCCAACGCAGGCGATCGGCGCCATCAAGAACGCCCGCAACCAGGGCCTCGGGCTCGATCCTGTGAAGGGCCTCGAGGCGCAGATCCTCTGCAATGTCGAGCTGATGTTTCATCGCGACGCGCGCGAGGGACCGCGGGCGTTCCTGGAAAAGCGCGAGCCGAACTTCACGGCCGAATGGATCGACCTGCAATACGACACGTTCGATCCCGACTACCGGTGAGGCGCCGCTGTTGCCGCGCCGGCGGCGCGCGTCGCGCCGGTTAAGCTGAGGTTCCGGGGAAGGTCTTTTCGTGATCAAGCTGCTCGAGCACGAGGGCAAGGCGCTGCTCGCCGAAGGCGGTATCGCCGTTCCGGCCGGCGGACTGTGGCAGGCGCTGCCTGAAGACCTCGACGGACAGCTCGTCGTTAAGGCCCAGGTCTTCTCCGGCGGCCGCGGCAAGGCCGGCGGCATCCGCTTCGCGGCCAGCCGGGCCGAGGCGCTCGGCCTGGCAAAGTCGATCGCCAGCGCGCCGCTCGCAGGAGCCGCCGTCGAGGACGTCTGGATCGAAGAAAAGCTCGACATCGAGCGCGAGTTCTACCTTGCCGCCCTCGTCGACCGCGACCTCGGCGTGCCGGTGCTGCTCGCCTCCGCCGATGGCGGCATGGACATCGAGCAGGTGCCGCAGGACCGCATCGTCAGCCAGCGCGTCGATCCGCTGCTCGGCCTGCAGCCCTTCATGGTCGATCGCATCGCCCGCCGCATGGGCCTTGCGGACGGAGCGGCGAAAGCCTTCTGCCGCATCGTCGAGCAGGCCTATGCGGCGCTGGTCGCGCAGGATGCCGAGCTGATCGAGATCAACCCGCTGGTGCTCGCCAGGGACGGATCCTTCGTCGCCGCCGATGCCAAAGTGATCCTCGACGAAGATGCCGCCTTCCGCCATCCGGGCCGTCGCGCGCTCCCTGAGGGCACGCGGTTCGAGCTCGAGGCGCGCGCGCTCGAGGTGATCGGCGTCGAGATCGGCGGCCCGGGCGGCGTCGCCGCGGTCATGAACGGCGCCGGGCTGACCATGGCGACCATGGACGAGATCATCGCGCTGGGCGGCGAGGTCTCGGGGCTCGTCGAGCTGCATGGGGCGACCATGCAGGGCTCCGACCGGATCGTCGACATCATCGCCATGATGCTGGAGCGCCTGCAGCCGTCGGTGCTGCTCGTCAACATCCATTTCCAGTTCCGCAGCCTCGAGACGATCGCCGAGGGCGTCGTGCGGGCGATGCAGCGCCTGCCGACGCTTACGGCCGACCGGCTCGTGCTGCGCCTGCGCGGCGAGAAGGAAGCGGAGGCGCGCTCAGCGCTCGAGGGGACCGGCATCGCCATCTTTCGCGAGTTCGGCCCGGCCTGCATCGAGGCCGTCGCCCGCGCGCGCCAAAAACGAGCCTGAGACGCGACCCGTGGCCATCCTCGTCGACAGCGCCTCGCGCATTCTCATCCAGGGCATCACCGGCCCGACCGGGCGCTCCTACGCGCAGCGGATGATCGCCGACGGCACGCCGCTCGTCGGCGGCGTCGCGCCCGGTCGGG
>JAEZCD010000055.1 GCA_023430145.1 Pseudomonadota bacterium | reverse complement strand
GGCGAACTCTGGGAGTACGCCGATTATCCCGTCCCGAACCCTCCGACTGAAGGTATGGGGTCGCGTCCGCCGAACCGGCCTGCGATCGGTTTTCCGGCGACATGCTGCGTGCTGGAACAGAATTCTACGCGGCCCGAAAATGCCCTGGTGCCGCGCTTTGCTGCGTGCGCGGAGGCGCCCGCAGGCTTGATCCTGCGCAAATGAGGGTGAAGGGCCGTCACCGTCCGAAAAAGGCCATCGGGAAGCGCGACCGTCGCCTGGGCTCGGTAGAGCCAGGGCGGAACGTGCCGGTCCCGGGGGCGTTTTCCGTTTGCAAACAAGAAGGAGACAGCTATGGCCAACGATACCGGTTTCCGGCTCGAGCACGACATCTGGGTGATCGTTGCGGACGGCGAGAAGGCGCTCTTCCTGCGCAACAAGGGCGATGCCCTCCACCCCCATCTCGAGGTAGTGCGCGAACTCCAGAACGAGAACCCGCTGACCCGCGAACAGGGGACGGATCAGCCCGGCCGCTTCAATGACGGACCGAGCCCGCACCGCAGCGCCGTCGAGGAAACCGACTGGCACAGGCAGTCGAAGGAGCGTTTCGCCGACGACATCGCCGCCAAGCTGTACAAGGCGGCCCATCGACAGGATTTCGAGAAGATCGTGCTGGTCGCTCCGCCGCTGGTTCTCGGCGAAATGCGTCAGAAGCTCCACAAGGAGGTTGCGGACCGCGTCGTCGGCGAACTGTCCAAGACGCTGACCAACCACCCCGTCCCGGAAATCGAGAAGCTGCTGCAGGCTGCGTGAGGCGTCGGCATGCCGTCAGACGTGCTGGCCGCCATTGATGTGGATCTCGCTGCCGGACACGTAGGACGCCTGCTCAGAGCAGAGGTAATAGATCGTGTCGGCAACCTCGGCCGTCTGGCCGAGGCGGCGAAGCGGGATCGTCTCGACGATCTTTTCCGTGCCGGGTGACAGGATCGCGGTGTCGATCTCGCCCGGCGCGATGGCGTTCACGCGCACGCCGAGCGGGCCGAAATCGGCCGCCATCTCGCGCGTCAGGGCGGCGAGCGCCGCCTTCGAGGTCGAGTAGGCGGAGCCGGCGAAGGGGTGCACCCGGACGCCGGCGATCGAGGTGACGTTGACGACCGAGCCGTGCGCCTTGCGCAGCTCGCCGAGCAGGCCGCGGGCGAGCATTAGCGGGCCGAAGAAATTCACCTGGAACACTTTCTGCCAGTCGGCGAAGGAGGTCTCGATCGTGCCGAGCCGCGCGCCCTCGGCTCCCTTCGGCGAGATGCCGGCATTGTTGACGAGCGCATGCAGGAGCCCGCCCTCGAGCCGGCCGCGCGTCTCCTCGACCGCCTCGAGCACGTTCGCCGGATCGGCGAGATCGACCTGGATATGGTCCTCCGGCCCCGCCTCCCAGGGACACACCTCCGGGAAGGGATGCCGGGAACAGGTGATGACGCGCCACCCGGCGGCCGAGAACCGCTTCACGGTCGCATGGCCGATGCCGCGGCTGGCCCCGGTCAGGAGCAGGGTCTTGCGCTCGGCCGGATCGTGCATCCTCGCTCCTGTCATGGGTAGAGGCGCTGGCGCGCGAAGGGAGCGTCCGGCGCCGGCCTCGAAAAGACGATCCGGTCGTGCAGCCGGAACGGGCGATTGTGCCAGAACTCGATCGACAGCGGCAGCACACGGAAGCCGGACCAGTGCGGCGGGCGTTCGACCGGGCCGTCCGCGAACTCGGCCTCGTAGCGGGCGACCGCGGCCTCGAGCTCGGCGCGGGCGGCGAGCGGCCGCGACTGCCGCGAGGCCCAGGCGCCGATCTGGCTGAGCCGCGGGCGGGTCGTGAAATAGGCGTCCGCCTCGGCCGCGGCGACGCGCTCGATGGGCCCGCGCACGCGCACCTGGCGCTCGAGACTCTTCCAGTGGAAGGCGAGCGCCGCGGCCGGCTGGCCGGCGAGCTGCCGCCCCTTGCTGCTCTCGAGATTGGTGAAGAAGCTGAAGCCGCGCTCGTCGACTGCCTTCAGGAGCACGATCCGCACGTCCGGCCGCCCCTCGGCGTCGGCCGTGGCCAGCGACATGGCGTTGGCGTCGACCGGCTCGGCCCTTTCGGCCTCGCCAAGCCATTCACGGAACAGGGCAATCGGATCGGTGTCGTGTTCGAAGTCACGGCCCGTTAACCGCGGTGTGCTTTGCTCGTCCATGGTTTGTAGCGTCTTTTCGGTGTGTGTATGCGTCGGCGTCTCGCGTATCGACTGTCGTCCCGCCCCCTCTTGGGCTGTGCCGCCGTCTCGCTCCTGGCCGCCGCCCTCGCCGGCTGCAGCCTCTCCTACCAGCTCAACGGCTCCGACGAGACGACGGGCTCGATCCGGCCGGCGCGTCCGGGCCAGCTGGATCCCAACCCGAACGATCCTTACCGCGTCGAGACGCCGGGCGACAGCGTCCCTGGCGCCGCGGTCGCCAAACACGCGGGCTGACCGCCATCCTGCTATAGTGGCCCTGTTCGGGACGGGAGCGCCGTTGCGCACCCGCGCCTGCGATCCCAAATGCCTGCGGGCATTTCAGCGAAACCACGGCCTTGCAGGGCATTTGGCGGCACGATGCGTGATCCATACGAGATTCTGGGCGTCAAGCGCGACGCGCCGGAGGAGGACATCAAGAAGGCGTTCCGCCGGCTCGCCAAGCAGCACCATCCGGACCGCAACCCGAACGATCCGAAAGCCAAGGAGCGCTTCTCCGAGCTGAGCTCGGCCTACGACCTCTTGAGCGACGCCGAGAAGCGCGCCGCCTTCGACCGCGGCGAGATCGACGCCGAGGGCAAGCCGCGCTTCCAGGGTTTTGAGGGGTTCTCCGCAGGCGGCGGCCGGCGCGGGCGCGCGGCCGGCGGCCCGGAGGGCTTCGAGCACTATACCTGGAGCACGGGCGGCGGCGGCGCCGACGCCGACGTGTTCGCCGACTTCTTCTCAAATCTCGGCCGTGGTGGTGGCGGCGGCGGCCGCAGGCGTGCCCGCTTCGCCGAGCAGGAGCCTGCGCCGCGCGGCGACGACGTCGTAGCCGAAGTCTCGGTGCCCTTCGTCGACTGGGCGCGCGGCGAGAAGGCGCGCATCGCGCTGCCGAACGGCCGCGAGCTCGACTTCCGCATCCCGGCCGGCATCGCTCCCGGCAAGACGGTGCGCCTCAAGGGCCAGGGGATGCCGAGCCTGTTCGGCGGCGAGCCGGGCGATGCCAAGATTACCGTCAAGGTCGAGCCGCATGCCCGCTTTCGCGCCGAGGGCCGCGACGTCCGCGTCGAGGTGCCGATCACCCTCTACGAGGCGGTGCTCGGCGCAAAAGTGCCGGTGCCGACCATCGACGGCTCGGTCGAGCTCACCGTGCCGCCGAACTCGACAGGCACGCGGACGATGCGGCTGCGCGGCCGCGGCATCAAGAATTCCGGCGGCACCGGCGACATGCTGGTGAGCCTCCGGGTGGTGCTGCCCTCCCCCGCGCCGCCCGGGCTCGCGGAGCTGGCCCGCGAGCTGCGCGACGACGCTCCTTACGATCCGCGTGCGTGAGGTTTCGCGACACCGGCGAGCATCTCTGTCGGTGGGCGGCCGGAGATCTGGAAACGGCAGCGCGCTTCGGGCGTCCTGACCGCCGGTTCTTCAAATCTCGCTACCGAAGACCGCCGGGGGCGCGCTGGCTCCGCACGGATCGGCTATCACCGGCCACGGATCGCCCACCGATCGGAGGATGTCGTCATGCGCGTTGCAGTGCTTGCCATGGGAATCCTGATCGCGCTGACCTCGGCCTCTCCGGCTGATGACGTCGCCAAGAACAAGGAGGTCGTCAGGCGCTTCATCGAAGAGGTTCTCCAGAAGGGAAATGTCGGCGTGATGGACGAGACGCATGCCGAGGCGGTCGCCATGAACGGCCCGGGGCGGCTCGCGGACCGTGCGAGCAACAAGGCGGCGAACGCCCGCTTCCACGAGGTCATGGACGACGTCATCGTCACCATCGACGAGATGATCGGCGAGAACGACCTCGTCATGGGCCGCTTCACGATCGCAGCCACCTATGTCGGCGGCCTCGACGGCGTCCCCGCGACGACCGTCGGCAAGCGCGTCGGCTGGGACGGTTATTTCCAGTATCGTCTGAAGGATGGCCGGATCGTCGAGAACTTCTGGCTGCGCAACGAGCCGGCCTATCGCGCCAGCATGGGTCTCGCTGCCGCGCCCTAGATGCAGGGGGGAGCGCGGGCCGGGCCGGCAGCCGACGGAGAGATGGCGAACGTCGTCATCTCCCGACTCTTCCGTCGGTGGCCCGTGCGCGTGGCGAGCGCTTGTCGATCCATAGGAGGGACACCGGGTGAGGAAGTTCGACGCCGCGATCATCGGAGGCGGGCACAACGGCCTCACCTGCGCCGCCTACCTCGCCAAAGCGGGGATGAAGGTGCTGGTGCTCGAGCGCCACGCCACGATCGGCGGCATGACGATCTCCGAGGAGATGGCCGCGCCCGGATATCTCTCGGACGTCCATGCCAGCGGCTATCTGCTCGCCAAGCTCTCGCCGGCGCCCGACGAGCTCGGTCTCGCCGATCTCGGCTTGCGGACCATCACGCCTGACCCGAACTGGGCGCAGGTCTATCCGGACGGGCGCTGCCTCACCATCGGCCGCGACATCGGGAGCACCGCGGCCAGCATCGCACGCTTCTCCGCGCGCGACGCGGAAACGTGGAAGACGCTCTATGCCCGCTACGCCGCGGCGAAGCCGGCGATCGTCGGCGCGCTCTACAGCGCCCCCGAGGCGCTCGCCACCGAGCTCGCCGCGCCGCGCGGCGCAGACGGCTACCGTGCCACCATGCAGAGCGGCCGCTCCTGGGTGGACGAGACCTTCGACAGCCCCGAGCTGCGCACCTTCTTCGCCTCCGCCGGCCTGCATGCCGGCCTCGCCCCGGACGATCCTCTCGGGGGAAACTTCGCCTTTCTGTTCTTCTCGAGCGTGCAGGACGTCGGCTGCAGCCTCGTCGAGGGCGGCATGCACAATGTCTCGCGGGCGCTTGCCCGCTCGGTCGCCGCGCATGGCGGCGAGATCCGCACCTCGGCCGAGGTCGCCGCGATCGACATCGCCGGCGGCCGCGCGGTCGGCGTCCGGATGAGGGAGGGCGAGCGGATCGCCGTCGACGGGCCCATCGCGGTGAACGCCGACCCGCGGCACCTCGTGCTCGACCTGATCGGGGCCGAGGCCGCGGGACCGGACATAGTCGGCCGCATCACCCGCTACGATTGGGGCCCGTCCTTCTTCGTGCTCTACCTCGCGCTCGACGAGCCCGTCGCCTATGCGGCCGGTCCGGAGCCCGGGCGGGCGTGCTACGTCCACCTCTCCGAATGCTCGGTCGACCATCTGGCGGCGAATTTCGTCGACATCCGCGCCGGCCGGCTGCCCGAGCGGCCGATGCTCGGGGTCATCAACGAGTCGGCGCTCGATCCCTCGCGCGCGCCGCCCGGCAAGGCCCTGCTGAAGGCGGTCGTGCACTTCGTGCCCTGGACGGTCGAGGGCGACCCGGACAAATGGGACGGGCTGAAGGACGACTACGCCGACCACATTCTCGGCTGGCTCGACGGGAGCTTTCTGCCCGGCCTGCGCGCCAAGGTGATCGGCCGCTCGGTGCAGTCGCCGCTCGATCTCCAGCGCCGGATGCCGAGCGCGGTGCACGGCACGCACATGCACGGCGCCTTCCTGCCCTACCAGGTCGGCGCCTTCCGCCCGATCCCGGAGATGGGCCGCTACCGGACACCCGTCGAGGGAGTCTATCTCTGCGGCGCAGGCGCCCATCCCGGCGCCGGCGTCAGCATGGGGCCGGGCCGCAACGCGGCCATCGCGATATGCGAGGATCGCGGGCTGCCGTTCCCCGGCAGGACGTTCGCCAAGCCCTGAAGCCCCCGCCCGGCGTTTCCAGCCGGAATCCACAGGAGGATGGCCCGATGCTCAGTGTCCGCCGGGTGCTGCCGATCGCCGTCGCCGCCCTCGTCGCGCTCGCGGCAGCCGCGTCCGCCGCCGGGGTGGAGCGTCCCGGGCAGGCGGACTCCTTCGCCTGGCAGCTGCAGGGCCGCATCGCCCCGGTGACGAGGCGGGCGGCGGTGATCGACATCGACCTCTTCGACGTGCCGGCGAAGACGATCGCCGAGCTGCGCGTCGCCGGCCGCTACGTGATCTGCTACGTCAGCGTCGGCAGCTGGGAGTCCTGGCGGCCGGACAAGAACGACTTCCCCGACGCCGTCATCGGCAATCCCTATTACGGCTGGAAGGGAGAGCGCTGGCTCGACATCTCGCGCCTCGACCTCGTCGGCCCGCCCCTCGCCGCCCGGCTCGACCTCGCGCGCGACAAGGGCTGCGACGCCGTCGAGCCCGACAATCTCGACGGCTGGCAGTATCGCGAGCGCGGCGGCACCGGCTTCGACCTCGGCAAGAGGGATGCGGTGGCGCTGATCCGCTGGCTCCTCGCCGAAGGGCACGCCCGTGGTCTCGCGGTCGGGCTGAAGAACGTCCCCGAGCTCGTCCGCAGCGTCGGGCTGAAGACGGACTTCGCCATCACCGAGGACTGCGCCGAATGGCGCTCCTGCAGCGATTACCGGCCGATGCTGGACGAGGGACTTGCCGTCTTCCACGTCCACTACACCGATACCGACCCGGACTTCGCCGAGATTTGCCGAAAGGCCGACCCGCGCGAGACGCACATTCTCAAGAAGCGCTCGCTGAAAGCCTGGGTCCGGAACTGCCCCGGGAAGTAGGGCCCGGCGCGGGCGCGCCTGACGCCGATTTGCAACGGTCCGCCCGCAAGCGTCGATCGGCGCGCGGCGGCCTCCGATGCGCGTTTCCAGGACTCGGCAACGCCCTTAGACTTCTTCCTATTCGTCACTCTCGGCGAGGCCGAAGGCCGGGACCGGGCCCCATGCACGGGTCCCGGCGGGTCGTCGGGCCGACACCCGTGATCGTCACCAGGACGTGCTCCGCTGTTCACCGAGACGCACCTTTTCGTCCACACCCTCGCGACGCGGAGAGGTGCCACGGTCCGGGTGGGGAGCACCCGCGATCGCCTGGCACTGGGTTTTCCGCACACGGGCCGCGCGGCCGCCCCCCGCTTCGGCGGCGTGTCGGACGATCCCTGCTTTCCGCTTTCCTCCGGCCGGGATGGCGGGCGATGAGGCAGGACACCTGGTACCAGGCGACCGCCGAGCCGCTGCCGCCGTTCCCGCAGATGGATGGCGATGTCCGCGCCGACGCGGTGATCGTCGGCGGCGGCCTGACCGGCGTCGCGGCGGCGCTGGTGCTGGCCGAGCGCGGCGCCTCGGTGGTGCTGCTGGAAGCGGACACGATCGGCTCCGGCGCCTCGGGCCAGAACGGCGGCCAGTTCCACTCCGGCCAGCGGCGCGACCAGTGGGAGCTGGAGAAGCTCGTCGGGCGCGACGACGCGCGCAAGCTGTGGACGCTCGCCGAGGACGCCAAGATCTGGCTCAGGGCCCGCATCCGACGGCACTCGATCGCCTGCGACTTCCGCACCGGTCTCGTCCATGCCGACCATCGGCGCCGGTTCGTCCGCAACAGCCGCAAATATGTCGAGTATCTCAACAAGGTCTATTCTTACGCGCATGCCGAGTTTTTGGACCGCGATCGCCTGCAAGCGCTCGTGAAGAGCGACAATTACTTCGGCGGCTGGCTGGATCGCGACGCGGGGCAACTGCATCCGGTCAAGCTGGTACGCGGCCTCGCCCGGGCGGCGGGCGGCGCCAAGGCGCGCATCTTCGAGGGCTCGCCGGCGATCGAGGTGGTGCATGGCGACCCGGTCGTCGTGCGGACGGCGACGGGCGACGTGCGGGCCGACTTCGCCATCATCGCCGGCGATGCCGCCATCGCCGGCCTCGAGCCGGCGCTCGAGGCGCACGTGCTGCCGATCGCCAGCACGATCGGCGTCACCCAGCCGCTCGGCAAAAATCTCGACGCGCTGCTGCCGGGCCGCGTCGGCGTCTCCGACAGCCGCTTCGTCGTTAACTATTTCCGCCCGCTGCCCGACGGGCGGCTGCTGTTCGGCGGCGGCGAGTCTTATTCGACCGAGCCGGTCGCCGATCCCGGCGCGCTCGCGCGCAAGGCGATGGCGGAGATCTTTCCCGAGATCGCGGAAGTGCCGTTCGACTTCGCCTGGAGCGGCCTGATCGGCATCACGCCGACCCGGCTGCCGCTCGTGCGTGCGATCGAGCCGAACATTCTCGTCGCCGCCGGCTATTCGGGCCAGGGCGTGCTGCTGGCGCCCTATTTCGGCGCGCTGCTCGCCGAGGCGCTGCTCGGCACGACGGCGCGCTTCCAGCTCCTGTCGCGCCTGCCGGTGCCGAAATTCCCGGGCGGCGTGCGCGCCCGCCGGCCGCTGCTCTACGCGGCGATGAGCTTTTATGCCCTGCGCGACAGGATTTGAGGCGGCGGCTCAACTTGCGCTCAGATCCTCGGCCGCGAGCGCGCGGCTCTGACGAAGCTCGCTGCGGTCCCTCGTCTCGGCGATCGATTTCTCGGCATGCACGCCGCGATTGACGACCTGAAGGTTCGGCAGCCCCCAGAAGCCGAGCAGCTCGGGCCACGGCATGTCGCGATGGTCGCGCCAGACACGGAACAGGGGCGTTCGGTGGTCGACCTCGGCCGTTTTCAGGAGCCGCAGGTTCGAGATCGCACAGCGCCGCTGCTGGAGTCGGGAGAGAAGCTTTCGGTGATCGGCGGGCGCGGTCCAGAACTTCCAGGCGACCACGCAGCAGGCATGCCATGCCGCTCGCCCGAGCCTTTCTGCCGAGCCGATCGGCCGGTGCCAGCCGAGGCGGAACACCGGCTGCCCGCAGACGACGCAGCGGCCGCCGACGGGCTCGATCCCGCGCCAGGGCAGCGGCGGCTGCCGGAAGCCGCTCGCCGCGCCCTCCCCGAGCCGCCATTCCCAGTCCGCCGGCGCGCCGCTCTCGCGCGCCAGCGATCTGGCGAGTCGATCGGCGCGGATCGGATGCCCCCGCCAATAGAGATCGACGGCAGCGCGCAGGGTGCGCGGCGTCCAGCGCGCCGACAGGGCATGGGCGAGAACCACCGCCGGCACGGCCTCGCCGGCGTCCAGAAGGCGTGCGCGCGCCCGTGCGTTCCAGGCCTGCCTGCGATCCTCGACGCCCATTCCCGCCGCCCCGATTCCCGTCGGAGGAGGCTGCGCCGAGATGGTTACCGATTCCCTGCCAGGCCCTACCCCCGGCAATGCTCGAGCAGCCGGCCGAGAAGCGCCTCCGCCTCGGCGAGCTGGCTCTCGGCCAAAAACTCGTCCGGCGCGTGCGCCTGCTCGATCGAGCCCGGCCCGCAGACCACCGTCGGGATGCCGGCCCGCTGGAACTGGCCGGCCTCGGTGCCGTAGGACACCGCGAAGGTGCTGTTCTGCCGCGCGAGCTTCTTCGCCAGGGTCTCGGCGATCGAGCCGGGCTCGGGATGCAGCGCGGGGACCTGGCTGCGCGGCTCGAAGACCACCGCCGCCTCCTCCGGTGCGCCGGCCCGCAGCTTCGGCAGCACCACCGTCTCGGCGAAGCCTTCGAGGCGCGCCATCGCTGCGGGAAGCGAGAAGCCGGGCAGCGGCCGGAACTCCCAGAAGAAGCGGCAGTCGCGCGGCACCACGTTCGCCGCCTGGCCGCCCTGGATGAGGCCGACGCCGAGCGAGGTGAAGGCCGGGTCGAACCGGCCCGAGGGATCGCCGGCCGCGCGCAGCTCCTCGGCGATCCGCTCGAGCTCACCGATGATCTCGGCGGCGCCGATGATGGCGTTGGCGCCGAGATGCGGCAGGCTCGAATGCGCGTTCTTGCCGCGTACGGTGGTGACGAAGCCGGCGATGCCCTTGTGCGCGTCGACCACCTGCATCGAGGTCGGCTCGCCGACGATGCACAGCTCCGGCTTCGGCAGGTCGACGCCCATCCGGGCGATGGTCGGCAGCACGCCGGCGCAGCCGATCTCCTCGTCGTAGGAGAAGACGAGGTGGATCGGCACCGCGAGCTTCTCGGCCTTGAAGGCGGGCACCGCGGCGAGCACGGCGGCCAAGAATCCCTTCATGTCGCAGCTGCCGCGGCCATAGAGCCTGCCGTCCCGCGCCGTCAGCACGAAGGGATCGGAGGTCCAGTCCTTGGGATCGGCCGGCACCACGTCGGTGTGGCCGGACAGCGCGATGCCGCCCCGGTCGGCCGGGCCGATGGTCGCGAACAGGCTGGCCTTGTCGCCGTCCTCGTTCGGCACCAGCACCGGCTCGACGCCGTGCGCCCGCAAATAGCCCCGCACATAGTCGACGAGGTCGAGGTTGGAGGCGGAGCTTCGCGTATCGAAGGCGACGAGGCGGGCGAGGATGTCTCGCGCGGCGCCGTCAGTGGACGGTGCGCTTGGCATGCGGGCTTTCGAGCGCGAAGGCGGGGATGGCGACGTCGAAC
This sequence comes from Pseudomonadota bacterium, assembly GCA_023430145.1. Classification (GTDB taxonomy): domain Bacteria; phylum Pseudomonadota; class Alphaproteobacteria; order Rhizobiales; family Methylopilaceae; genus JAEZCD01. The sequence goes on along the minus strand of JAEZCD010000055.1, from coordinate 2,813 downwards.
TCGCGGCCGGCACCGTCGGTCATGCGGTAGCTGCCGACCATGATGCCGCTCGCGGTCGGCAGCGGCGCGCCGCTCGTATAGGTGAAGGAGGTGCCCGGCGGGATCACCGGCTGCTCGCCGACCACGCCCGGACCGTCGACCTCCTCGACATGACCGTTGGCGTCGGTGATCTCCCAGTGGCGGGCGAGCAGCTGCACCGCCTCGCTGCCGAGATTGGCGATCTCGATCGTGTAGGCCCAGACGAAGCGGCCGCGCTCGACGGAGGACTCCTCCTCGAGGAAACGCGGCGTGACGGTGACGCGGATCTGGCGTGTGACGGCGCTGTACAACGCGGCGGCTTCCGGCGATCTGTGGTGCGGTGCAAACTCGCCGCTCGGGACGGGAAGGTCAATCCGTTCCTGTGCCGGAGCGGTCGCTGCGGCCGGGATGGCCGGCCGCCAGCCATCGGGATCGGGGGGAGCCGATGAGTTTCGCTGCAATGAGCTGGCTGCTGCTGCTCGCCTATGCCGTGCACATGCTCGAGGAGTTCATGCTCGATTGGCGGGACTGGGCCGAAGGCGTGCTCGGGCTGCCGGTCACGTGGCCGGATTTCTACGTCACCAACGGGATCGTCGTCGTGCTCGGCATCGGCGCGGCGGAGCTCGCCGGCGAGCTGCCGATGGTGGCGCTCGCCTTCGCGGCGCTGATGCTGGTCAACGCCGTCTTCTTCCACGTGCTGCCGATGATCGTCTTCAAGGGCCGCTTCTCGCCGGGGGCGATGACGGCCGTCGTGGTGATGTGTCCTGCCGCGATCACAGCCTTCGTCCTCGCCGGTGGCGAGGGCATTCTGTCGACCCGCATGGTGCTCGGCGCGTTCCTCATCGGCGCGCTGCTGATGGCCTATCCGATCGTGCTCCTGAGGTCGCGCGGCCTGCCCTACTTCCGGCAGCAGGGTCGGTGACGGACGTGGACCTCGAGGATCTGCGCCGAATCGCTCTCGCCTTCCCCGGCGTCGAGGAGGGCACCGCCTACGGCACGCCGTGCTTCCGGGTGCGGAAAAAGTTCATCGGCCGGACACGCGACGGCGATAGCGTCTACGTGCTGCCGATGGGGATCGACGAGCGCGAGATGCTGATCGAGGCCGAGCCGGAAACCTTCTTCGTCACCGACCATTATCGCGCCTCGCCCTACGTGCTGGTGCGGCTCGCGGCGATCGAGCCCGAGCGGCTTCGGATCTATTTCGCGCGCGCCTGGCGCGCGGCGGCGGGCAGGAAGCTCCTCGCCGCCTATGACGGCGACAATCCCCGCGCCAGCAGTTAGAACTCGGAAAGCCACGCAAACAGGCGCCCATAGGAACCGATGCCGCCCCGCGCCGTCTTTCCGCACAGACTGCTGCCCTACCTGCTGCTGGCGCCGCAGATCGCCATCACGCTCGTCTTCTTCTTCTGGCCGGCCTCGCAGGCGATGCTGCAGTCCATGCAGCGCGAGGATCCCTTCGGGCTCGCGACGCGCTTCGTCGGCTTCGACAACTTCGCCGCTGTCGTCGGCGACCCGGCCTACGTCAACTCGGTCGTCGTCACGCTGATCTTCAGCGCCTCGACCGCGGCCCTGGCGATGGGCGTGGCGCTGTTCCTCGCCATCATGGCCGAGCGCGTGGTCCGCGGGCGGGGCCTCTACCGCACGCTCTTGATCTGGCCCTACGCGGTGGCGCCGGCGATCGCCGGCATGCTCTGGCTGTTCCTGTTCAACCCGTCGATGGGCACGCTCGCCTTCCTGCTGCGCCGGGCCGGGATCGACTGGGACCCGCTGCTCGACGGCAATCAGGCGATGATGCTGATCGTCGCCGCCGCGGCCTGGAAGCAGGTCTCCTATAATTTCCTGTTCTTCCTCGCCGGCCTGCAGGCGATCCCGGCGAGCCTCGTCGAGGCCGCCGCCATCGATGGCGCCCGCGAGGGCCGGCGCCTGTGGACGATCATCCTGCCGCTCTTGGCGCCGACGACCTTTTTCCTGCTCGTCATCAACACCGTCTACGCGTTCTTCGACACCTTCGGCATCATCCACGCGGTAACCGGCGGCGGCCCCGGCAAGGCGACCGAGACGCTGGTCTACAAGGTCTACAATGACGGCTTCGTCAATCTCCTGCTCGGCGAGTCGGCGGCGCAGTCGATCATCCTAATGATCATCGTCATCTCGCTGACGGCCATCCAGTTCCGCTACATCGAGCGCCGGGTGCATTATGCGTGAGCGTGGCTGGTCTCTACTTCCGACGATTGGACCGCTGGAGGGGCGCCCCCGGGCATGCCCGTCACCCGCGGCGTCGGCGTCATTGCGAGGAGCGCCAGCGACGAAGCAATCCAGCTTTTGGGTGGCCGAAAGAGAAGCTGGATTGCTTCGCTTCGCTCGCAATGACGGAGCGTGCGGCGGACGGGGGCGATCGCCTTCCCGGTCGAGGGACAGCGGAGAGATGGCGACGGCTGCATCGGGGCTCCACCGATGATCGAGAACCGCCCCGTCAGCCGTGCGCTGGCGCATTTCGCGCTCGTCATCGGCATCATCGTCATCGCCTTCCCGCTCTACTACACCTTCGTCGCCTCGACCTATCCGACCGAGCGGATCCTCGCCCCGCCGCTGCCGCTCGTGCCGGGCGACCGGCTGGTGGAGAACTATTCGCAGGCCCTGTTCGGGGGCGTCGAGCGCCTCGGCGGCGTCAGCGCCGGCCGGCTCCTGTGGAACTCGACCGTGGTCGCGCTCGCGGTGGCGATCGGCAAGATCGCCATCTCGATCCTGTCCGCCTTCGCCATCGTCTTCTTCCGCTTCCCGCTGCGCCTCGTCTT
>JAEZCD010000037.1 GCA_023430145.1 Pseudomonadota bacterium | reverse complement strand
CCTTCGGCCCGCGCCGCCTCTCCTTGCGCGCGCGTCGCCTCGGCGACGGCGGCGATGGCGAGCGCCGCGGCGCTCTCGGCTTCCGCCGCCTGGCCGCGCGCCTCGCGCCATGCCGTGACGAGCCGCACTGCCTCCAGGCGCCGCAGCTCGCCCGAGAGCTGCCGGTAGCGGTTGGCCGCGCGGGCCTGGCGCTTCAGCCCGTCGATGCGCGAATCGAGCTGGCCGAGCACGTCCTCGACGCGCTCGAGATTGGCCTCGGCCGCCTTCAGCCGCAGCTCCGCCTCCTGGCGGCGGGCGTTGAGGCCGGAGATGCCGGCCGCTTCCTCGAGCAGCCGGCGGCGGCCCTCGGGCTTGGCGTGGATGATCTCGCCGACGCGGCCCTGACCGATCAGGGCCGGCGAGCGGGCGCCGGTGGAGGCGTCCGCGAACAGCGTCTGCACGTCGCGCGCCCGCACCTCGCGGCCGTTGATGCGATAGGTCGAGCCGACGCCGCGGGTGATGCGGCGGACGATCTCGATCTCATCGCCGCCATTGAAGGCGGCCGGCGCGTCGCGGTCGGCATTGTCGATCTTCAGCGCCACCTCGGCGGCGTTGCGGCCGGGCCGCTTGCCGGAGCCGGCGAAGATCACGTCGTCCATCTCGGCGGCGCGCAGCGAGCGGTGCGAGCTCTCGCCCATCGCCCAGCGCAGCGCCTCGACGAGGTTGGATTTTCCACAGCCGTTCGGGCCGACGATGCCGGTGAGTCCCGGCTCGATCGGCACGTCGGCCGCATCGACGAAGGTCTTGAAGCCGGCGAGGCGGATGCGCGTCAGCCGCATGGCGAAGGCCGAACGCGCGAGGGGCGGGCGCCGGGCGCCCGCCGGGGGACGAGCCCGTCAGCTCGGGGGGAGGGATGCCAGAAGCTTGTCCAGCTCCTCAACAGTCGGCGCTCCGCGCTGGATCTTCCCGTTGATGAAGAAGGTCGGCGTCGAATTCACCCCGAACTTCTCGGCGGCCCGCTGCCGCACCCACTCGACACCGTCAAGAACCTGCTGATTCGTCAAGCATTGTTCGAAAGTCTGCTGCGTGAAGCCGGCCTGCTTGGCGATCGTCAGGAGGGCCGCGACCGGGTCCTGCGCCGCCGCCCAGGTCTTTTGCGCACGGAACAGCGCGTCCACCATCGGGAAGTATTTGTCCTCGCCGGCGCAGCGGGCGAGCATGAAGGCGCCGGCGGCGAGCGGGTCGAGCGGGAACTCGCGCAGGATGAAGCGCACCTTGCCGGTGTCGATGTATTTCTCCTTCAGCGTCGGGTAGACGGTGTTGTGGAACGTCGCGCAGTGGCTGCAGGTCATCGAGGCGTACTCGATGATCGTTATCGGCGCGTCGGCCTTGCCGAGGCTGCGCTCGCCGAGCGGGCCGGCGACCATCAGCTCCTCGGCGCTCGGTGCCTGTGCGCTCGCCGGGAGGGCGAAGGCGAAGGCGGCCAGGGATGCGGCGGCGAGCGTGCGGAAAAGGTCTCGGCGGGCGAAGCTCACGGGATGATCCTCGTTCGGGGCGCAGGCGAGCCTGTCTATGTCAGCCGACATTCGCAAGGAGATTGTGGCGACAGCACGTCGGCGCGCCTCACGGGCGGTTGACGCGGCGGCAGCGAGGGATGGCCTACCTAGGTGGTGAACTCATGACGCCAGGCCGGCCGGTCAGGTGGGAGCGGGGCGTTCCGCAGCTTCTCAAGCCAATCTCTAAAGTCGTCAGTGCCATGAAGATAGGTGTCGGGATCAGTTTGCAGGTCGGCTCCCGAAAGTGACGTCAGCGCTTCCCACACAGGCCAGTCCCATATCTCCACGGCTGTAATCGGGTCGTGATCGGCAATGATCCACTGCATCGCCCACCTGCTTGCTTCTTCGGGCGAGAGGCTGCCATCCGCCAAACCAGCGAGCCTGCCTAGGACTTCTGCGCGAGTTGGCAACTGTATGATGTTCGATCTGGTCTTCATCGAGCGCTTCCTCTCCAAGCTGAAGCACTTCCGCCGTGTCGCCGCCCGCTACGACAAGCTCGCCGCCAACGCTCCTCGCCGCCATCGGCGGGAACGCCGGCCTCGCCGCCTGGGGGCCATGTCCTTTGCATCCGAGTCCTCCTCGAGGTTTGACACTAGCGGAAGAAGGCGAGGAACAGGAACGACCGGCCGCGGCGGCTTTCTGGTCACCAGAAGTATTTAACCATCTGATTCGAAAGCTAAATCTACCTTGCAAGGAGATCGTGGCGACAGCACGTCGGCCCGCCTCACGGGCGGGTGACGCGGCGGCCGTCGAGCTTCCCGAGCGAGGCGGTTCGTTCAGCTGAGCTGACCGAGACCGAGCCGCAAGGCGAGCTCTCGAACGTATGTGCCGTGTCCGGGATTGATGGGATTCTTTCGATACTCGTCCAGGTGATCTTGGAACAGTTGCCGCGCTGCGTCGATATCGCCTTGCCGCAGGACGATCATCGCCGTGTCAAGACGTGCGACACTCGTGAGGCCCCACTCCCCGTCGTTGAACTTCACCCAATCGCGGATGATCGCGTGGCGAGAGCCGAACCGCTCCAAGAAGGGAATGCCCTCGTCGATCAGAAGCGCGCCGATATCGTCGACCAAGGCCCCGACATCAGAAGCGAGCGACCACCAAATTTCATGCGATTCGGTGCGGCCGAGTCTCGTGCGAATGTCGCAATGTGCGTCGGTGACAGCGCGATTTGTAGCGAGAGGGGGATTGGTCCGCTCGTAGATTTCCGGCACGAATACCCCGAGGTTCACCGTGAACTGGCCGTACAGGTTGGGTCGCCGGTGTGCCGCCGTGGGCGGCAGGGGTGGCCCGATCTGGAACGGACCGGCCTGCAAGGGCGATGACCTGCTGGATGTCGCCATCGACGGTCCGGGTGAACGTCCGCCCCTTGCGGCGAAAGCCGAGTGGCTTGACGAGCTTCAGCAGTTCTCGCTGAACCCGGTCGAGTTGCTGAACAACTGCGGATTTTTGCGCCATAGCTGCCAAGCTGACAGACGGGGAAGAAGAAGGCTACGGCAAAGGCTCCCGGCCCGTCGGTTCGACTGATCAGGGAACGGCTTAGGCGTGTCGATGGACGAGGGCGGATTCCGACCCGCCTAACTGTCTAACTCATTGGTTCAGCTGCAAAACCGCCCTTATGCGACAGCGCGACGGCGGGCCTCACGGGCGGGTGACGGCTCTCGCCAGCACACGGCGACCGAGCTTTTCCAGCGAGGCGGCGAGCCTGGGTTCCTCGACGTCTCGCACCGAGGCGGCGAGCCGACGCTCATCCTCGCTATCGAGCGGGACTGGCGTCGGCCGGCGCGCCGCGTTGCGCCGCTCCACCGGCCCCTGCCGGATGCGCAGGGCGCCGACGCAGCGCCAGCCGAGATAGGCGTTGATGCGCTCGACGAGCCGGTCGGCCTCGTATTGCAGCTCGAGCGCGAAGGCGCCCTCGACGCGGACATGCAGCAGCGCCGTCGGCGGCTCGGCGTCCGGATCGGTGGCGCTGCCGCGCGGCGGCCATTGCAGCCGCACGGGCCGCGCATGCGCGGCGATCGCCTCGCCGGCGATGCTCTGCCAGCGGGCGAGAATCTCTGCGCCGGCAAAGCCGCGCTTGGCGGAGAGCTCGCCGAGACAGTCGGGGATCAGCTCGCCGACGGCCCTTGGCCCGAAGGGTTTTCGCATGTCAGATCGGCGGATGACCGTTTCCGAAACACCATCCTAGCCCGTGCTCGCCCGCACCGAAACCGCGCCCGACCGCGCGGCCCTGCTCGCCTGGTACGACCGCCACCGCCGGCGGCTGCCCTGGCGTGCGCTGCCCGGCCGGCGCGCCGACCCATATGCCGTGTGGCTGTCGGAGGTCATGCTGCAGCAGACCACCGTCGCCGCCGTCGGCCCCTATTTCATGCGCTTCCTCGAGCGCTTCCCGAGCGTCCAGGCGCTCGCCGCGGCGCCGCTCGATGAGGTCCTGAAGCTCTGGGCCGGCCTCGGCTATTACAGCCGCGCGCGCAATCTGCACGCCTGCGCGGCGGCCGTCGCCGAGCGGCACGACGGCGCCTTTCCGGCCGATCCGGCGGTGCTGCGCGAGCTGCCCGGCATCGGCGCCTACACGTCGGCGGCAATCGCGGCGATCGCCTTCGACCAGCCCGTGGTTCCGATGGACGGCAATGTCGAGCGCGTGCTGGCCCGCTGGTTCGCCGTCGAGGAGCCGCTGCCGGGTGCCAAGGTGCTGTTGCAAAACCTCGCTGACTGGCTCGCCGCGGCCGACCGGCCCGGCGATTTCGCGCAAGCCCTGATGGATCTCGGCGCGACCATCTGCTCGCCGAAGCGGCCGGCCTGCGCGCTCTGCCCGTGGAACGAGGGCTGCCGGGCGCGGGCGACCGGGGCGCCGGAGCGGTTTCCGGTGAAGGCCGGCAAGAAGGAACGGCCGCAACGCTTCGGCACCGCCTTCGTAATCGTCCGCGCCGACGGCGCCGTGCTGTTGCGCACGCGCATGCCGTCGGGCCTGCTCGGCGGCATGACCGAGGTGCCGACCAGCGAATGGGGAGCCGAGGCGCCTTCGGCCGCCGAAGCGACTTCACCCGTGACGGCAGTATTCCGCCGCAAAGGGCTCGTGCGGCACGTCTTTACGCACTTCGCCCTCGAGCTCGACGTGCTTCGCGCCGACGTGCCAATGGCGACGCCGGTACCCGCGGGCTGCCGGTTCGTGGCGGCCGAAAAACTCGGCGGCGAGGCGCTGCCGACGCTGTTCCGGAAGGTTTTGGCCGCCGGGCTCGGCGACGATGTCAAAAGGCCGCGCCGCTCACGCGCCCGCAGCGGCGAACTCGGCGCGTAGCGTCTCGCGGAAGGCGTCGATCGGCACCTGCCCGGACGGCGTATCGGCGTGCCAAAAAGTCCAGCCGTTGCAGGCCGGCAGGCCCTGCGCGAGGGCGCCGATCTTGTGGATCGAGCCGACCGCCGGCCCGAGCTGCAGCGTGCCGTCGACGCGCACCGTGGCGGTCGCGCGGCGCTTGGAATCGGTGACGATGGCGCCGGGCGCGAGCAGCCCGCGCTCGATCACCGCCGCGAAGGGGATGCGTTTCGCCTCGCGCTTGGTCGTCGGGATCGCCAGCATGTCGTCCGGCAGCGTCTGAACCTGCGCGATGCGGTCGGCGGCGGCCTCGGCATAGGCGGTATCGCGCTCGATGCCGATGAACTTCCGGCCGAGCCGCCGCGCCACCGCTCCGGTGGTCCCGGAGCCGAAGAAGGGGTCGAGCACGACATCGCCCGGCCGGCTCGTGCCGAGCAGCACGCGGGCGATCAGCGCCTCGGGCTTCTGCGTCGGATGCGTCTTGCTGCCGGCCTCGTTCTTCAGCCGCTCGGCGCCGGTGCAGATCGGGATCACCCAGTCCGAGCGCGGCTGGACATCCTCGTTGGCCGCCTTCAGCGCCTCGTAGTTGAAGGTGTAGCGCTTGGCGTCCGCATGCGGCGCCGCCCAGATCAGCGTCTCGTGCGCATTGGTGAACCGGCGGCCGCGAAAGTTCGGCATCGGGTTCGTCTTGCGCCAGACGACGTCGTTGAGAATCCAGAAGCCGAGATCCTGCAGCGTGGCGCCGATGCGAAAAATGTTGTGGTAGCTGCCGATCACCCAGAGCGTGGCGTCCGGCTTCATCACCCGCCGCGCGGCGAGCAGCCATGCGCGGGTGAAGGCGTCATAGTCGCCGAAGGAGGCGAATTGATCCCAGGCGTCGTCGACGCCGTCGACGAGGCTCTGGTCCGGCCGGTGCAGCGTCGACTGCAGCTGGAGATTGTAGGGCGGGTCGGCGAAGACGAGGTCCACCGATTTCTCGGGGAGCTTTTCCATCTCGGCGATGCAATCGCCGACGAGAATGCGATCCGCGCCGGCGAACGCGGGAGATTCCGCGAGCCGCGCGCTGCCGGTACGCCGCAACGCCATGACAAAACACCCGTTCCCTCGACGGGGCGGAGTGTTTCGCCGGCACGGTAAAGGCCGCGCTAAGGAACGAGGTTAAGAAGGTGTTGCGCTGTCGGTCATCGCGGCCCCGGAAGACTCCGCGAGCGCCGGCGAAGCGGCGAGCAGCGCGCGCGTGTACTCGTGCTGCGGATCGTCGAAGACCGCCGCCGTGGAGCCGACCTCGACGAACACCCCGCGATGCATCACCGCGACGCGGTCGGCGACGAGGCGCACGAGCGCGAGATCATGCGAGATGAAGAGGTAGGCGAGCCCGAGCCGCTGCTGCAGCGTCATCAGGACCTTGATCACCTGCGCCTGCACGGAGACGTCGAGCGCCGAGACCGGCTCGTCGAGGATGAGAATCTCCGGCTCGATCGCCAGCGCCCGTGCGATGGCGACGCGCTGCCGCTGGCCGCCGGAGAGCTGGTTGGGGTGCAGGGCGGCGAAGTCCGGCGGCAGGTTCACCTGGGCGAGGAGGTCGGCGATCCGGGTCGGCCGCGCTGCCCGGTCGACGATGTCGGGATGGATCTCCCAGGGCTCGGCGATCAGCGCCGCGACCGTGCGGCGGGGGTGGAGCGAGGCGTAGGGGTCCTGGAAGATCATCTGCAGGTGCCGGCGCTGGCGGCGCATCTCCGAATGCGACAGCTTCGTGAGGTCGACGCCGCGATAGAGGATGGCGCCGCCGTCCGGCTCGACGAGCCGCAAGAGCGTCCGCGCGAGAGTCGATTTGCCCGATCCCGACTCGCCGACGATGGCGAGGCATTCGCCGGCGGCGAGCGTCAGGCTCACGCCGTCGACGGCGACGACCCGCCCGAAGGCCTTGCGGATGTCGCGGGCCTCGAGGAGCGCGTCGGGCCGGGGTTGCTCGGGCTTCAGCATGCGCTTCCGCTAGGTCGAGATCGCCGGCGCCGCATGGACCGCCGGCCGCGCGTCCGGCGCCGAGGCGTCGGTGACGAAGTTTTCGGGGATGGGCTCGAGGTCCCGCCAGGAATGCGCGCGTGCCGGGTGGGCGGCGAGGAGGGCGCGCGTGTAGGGGTGCTGCGGCCGCGCGAAGATGTCCTCGGTGGAGCCCTGCTCGACGATTTTCCCGGCATACATGACGAGAACCCGCCGCGAGACGAGGCGCGCGACCGCGAGATCGTGCGTGACGAAGATCAGCCCCATGCCGGTCTCATCCTGCAGCCGCCGGATGAGGCGCAGGATGCCGGCCTGCACGGTGACGTCGAGCGCCGTCGTCGGCTCGTCGGCGATGAGGATTTTCGGTTTCAGGCCGATCGCCATGGCGATGCAGACGCGTTGCCGCATGCCGCCGGAGAACTGGTGCGGATAGTCGCGAAAGCGCTCGCGCGCGTTCGGGATGCCGACCTGCTCCATCAGCCGGACGGCCTCGGCACGCGCCTCGCGGCGGGACATGCCGAGGCGCACGGTCAAGACCTCGGAGAGCTGCGCGCCGACGGAGAAGACCGGGTTCAGCCCGTCGAGCGAGTCCTGGAACACCATCGCCATGCCGAGGCCGCGCACGCGGCGCAGCGCCGCTTCGGAGGCACCGACGATCTCGAGGCCGTCGAAGGTGATGCTGCCGCGCACGACGCCCGGCTCGTCGACGAGGCCGAGCAGCGAGCGGCTGAGCACGGTCTTTCCCGATCCGCTGGCGCCGACCACCGCGACCGCATCGCCCATGCCGACCGCGAACGATACCCCGCGTACCGCCTGGACGAGGCGGAGTCGCGTCTCGAAGTCGATCTCGACGTCCTTCACGCGCAACAGCTCGGTCATCGCTCGGACCTGCGGCCGGCGCGGATGAAGAGCGCGCTCTGCGTCGGGTCCTCGACGGCACGCAGCCAGTTGGAGACGATGTTGGCCGACAGCGCGGTCAGCACGATGACGACCCCCGGGAACACGGTCACGAACCATGCGGTTCGCAGATAGGCGCGGCCGTCGGCCACCATCATGCCCCAGTCGACATCCGGCCGCTGCAGGCCGATGCCGAGGAAGGTGAGGCTCGCGGAGGCGAGAATCACCGTCGCCACCTCGAGCATCGCGAGGGTGCGGATGGTCGGCAAAACCATCGGCGCGATGTCGCGCGTCATGATCCTCCAGTTGGAGGCGCCGAGCGCCCGGGCGACCTCGACGAAGGTCCGCTCGCGCACCTCCAGCGTCTGGGCGCGCGCGGTGCGCAGATAGATCGGGATGCGCGTGATGCCGAGCACGACGACGAGGTTGAAGATGCTCGGCTCCAGCACGAAGAGGACGACGAGCGCGAGCAGCAGCGAGGGGATCGTGTGCAGGATGTCGGCGAGGCGCAGGAGGATGTTGTCGGTCCAGCCGCCGAAATAGCCGGACAGAAGGCCGATCGCGTAGCCGAGCAGGGCCGAGATGGCGACGGCGAAGAAGGCGATCGTCACCGAGGTCTGCGCGCCGATGACGAGCTGCAGGAGGATCGGCCGGCCGAGGCTGTCGGCGCCGAGGACGAAAGCGAAGCCCTTGTCGAGCTGGAAGGGGCGGAAGAAGCGCAGCGCCAGGTTCTGGTGGTTCGCCTCCTCGCCGAACAAGGCCGGGCCGACGAGCGCCACGACGATGATGAAGACGAGCCAGCCGGCGGCGGCCATCGCCAGCGGCGAGGCGACGAACATCTGCCACCCGGCGGAGGCGAAAAAGCGGGCCCGCAGACCGGGTGAGGAGGCCGGCGGCACGCCGGTCACGGTGCCGCTGCCGCTCATGACAGGCGGACCCGGGGATCGACGGCGACATAGATCAGATCGACGAGGACGTTGAGCAGGATCACGCTGATGCCGACCACGACGACGCTCGCCTGCAGGACGGGGAAGTCGCGGGCGAGGATGGCCTCGACGATCAGCTTGCCGATGCCCGGGAAGGCGAAGACGACGCCGAGGATGATGGCGCCGTTGACCATGCTGGCGGCGATGTCGCCGGCGACGGAGATGATCGGCAGGGCGGCGTTGCGCAGCGCGTGCCGGTAGACGAGCCGCCGCGTGCTGAAGCCGCGCGCCCGCGCGTTCTGCACGAAGCCGGAGGCGAGGGCGTCGATCATCGCGCCGCGCACGATCTGCGTCAGGATGGCGATCGGCCCGAGGCTCAGGGTCGCCACGGGCAATATCCAGGCCGCCGGCGTAGCGCTGCCGGAGGTGGGCACGAGCCGCAGGTTGACCGCGAAGACGAGGATGCAGACGAGCGCGAACCAAAAGCTCGGGATGCTGCCGAGCGTCAGCGACAGGAGCGTGATGAAGCGGTCGAGAAAGCGGAAGCGATGCGTCGCGGCGAGCGAGCCGAGCACGAGCGCGACAGCGACCGAGACGCTCATGGCGATGACCGCGAGCAGCAGCGTCATCGGCATCTCGCCCCAGGCCGCCTCCATCGCCGGCCGCTGCTGCCAGATCGAATCGCCGAAGTCGCCCTGGGCGGCCTTGCCGAGGAAGATGCCGAACTGCTCGATCAGCGGCTTGTCGAGGCCGTAGGCGCGGTTGAAGGCGTCGATCCGCTCCTGGCTCGCGCCTTCCGGAAAGAACAGGTCGACCGGCGAGCCGGTGAGCCGCGCGAGGAAGAAGACGGTGACGACGACGCCGATCAGCGTCACGGCGCTCGAGACGAGGCGTCGCCTGATGAAGGTGAGCATCGGCTTTCATCCTGTCTCGGCATGCGCCCGTCCGCCGCGGCGGACGGGCATTCTTTCGAGGCGTCTTCGCCCGTTGCCGGCTAGCTCGAGAAGTCGATGTCCGCGATCTTGATCTCGATGCCCGACAAGGGGTTCGGCTTGTACTCGACGCCCGGGCCGAGCATCATCAGCCGCGCCTGCTCGGCGACGCCGATCATCGAGCTTTCCTCGAGATAGAGGATGCGCGCGATCTGCCGGTAGAGCTCGGTGCGCTTGGCGCCCTCGGCGACGTCCGCCTCACGCAGCAATTCGTCGATCTTCGGGTTGCAGGTGGCCGAGACGACGCCCTTGCAGCTGATGTAGCGCGGGAAGCTGAAGCTCGCATCGCCGGACGTGTTGTCGTGCGAGATCATCTGCAGCGTGGCGCGCTGCTCCGGCGGGAAGGGCTGCCGGAGATATTTCAGCCAGGCGCTCGTCTCCATGCTGAGGATCCGGAATTTCAGGCCGACCTCGGCGAGATTCTGGCCGATCGCCTGCACCACCTCGTCGGCGCCCGGGAAGATGTCGGGCCGGGTGATGATGTCGAACTCGGTCTCGACCGGATGCCCGTCGGCCTTGGCGGCGGCGATCAGCTCCTTGGCCTTCTTCGGATCGTACTTCAGCGCCTCCCTCTCGTCGAAGCCGGGGATGTAGCCGTTCACCTGCGGCCCGAGCATCTGGTACCAGGGCGAGCCGGTGACGCCCATCAGCGCCGGGACGATGGTCTCGCGATCGATGGCGTGCGCGACCGCCTTGCGCACGCGCGGATCAACGAACGGCTCCTTGTGCGTGTTGGTGCGCATCAGGAAAATGCGGTTGTCCTTGTAGGAGACGGTGCGGTCGTCCTTGGTGGCGTCGTCGCGGCTGATGGCGACGGCGAGCTGCGCCTCGCCGGTAGCGATCATGCCGGCGCGAACCGAGGGCTCGGCGCGAAACACGTAGGTCACGTCCTTCACGGCCGGCTTCTTGCCCCGGTAGCCGTCGAAGCGCGTGAGCTTGACCGAGTGGCCCTGCTGGCGGCTAACGAAGGCATAGGGGCCGGTGCCGACCGGATGCGTGATCTTGGTGTCCTTCTTCTGGCTCTCCAGATTACCCATGTCGACATAGGTGAGCCGCAGCGGCAGGATCGGGTCGGGCCGCTTGGTGGTGACCTGCAGCGTCAGCTCGTCGATCGCCTTGGAGTCGACGAAATCGGTGAACTGCTGGCTGTTGAAGCAGGCGAGCTTGCCGCCGTAGAAGTCCGTCCCCGCCTGGGTGCGGCGGATGTTGGCGGCCGCCGTCTCGGCGTTGAACGGGGTCCCGTCGTGGAACTTCACGCCGGGCTTCAGCTTGAACTCCCAAACGAGGTCGCTGACGTGCCTCCACGAGTCGGCGAGCAGCGGCTCGACGCTGCCGTCGACCGGGCTCACATGCGTGAGCGACTCGAGGACGTTGCCGCGCACGATGTTGGAGTTCGGCGCCGTCTGCGTGTCGCAGGGGTCGAGCGAGTCCGGCTCGACCGCGAGCACGACGGTGATCGACCTGTCCTTGGTCTTGTCCTGCGCGAGCGCGGCGGTCGTGCCCAGCAGAAGCGCGAGGCCCGCACCGAGCGCGAGGGCCTGCGGTATCGACTTGATCGCCATTTTCTCCTCCCTGTCAGCCGTTCTCGTGTTGCCTTGGCAGAGCGTCGCGCCGGGAGCGGTCAGCGAGCAGCCGCGCGGGCGGCTCTCGGCGTGAAGAGGTCCTTCCTCGTGATCACATTGAGCATCGGCTCGCCCGCGCGGTAGCGGGCGAGATTCTCGACGATCATGCCGATCGAACGCTGCGTCTTGTCCGGCATGGCCGGCGTCGCATGCGGCGTGATGATCATGTTCGGCGCGTCCCAGAGCGGCGAGTTTATCGGCAGCGGCTCGGTGTCGAAGACGTCGAGGCCGGCGCCGCCGATCCGCCCGCACCTCAGCGCTTCGACGAGCGCCGCTTCGTCGATCAGGGGTCCGCGCGCCATGTTGATGATGAAGGCGGATCGCTTCATGCGCGCGAACTGCGCGGCCGAGAACATGTGGTACGTGGCGTCCGTCAGCTGCGCCGCCAGCATGATCACGTCGGACTCCGCGAGCAGCGGATCGAGGCTGTCGCCGCGGTCGACGCAGAGGAGCCGGTCGACCGTCTCCGGCGGGCGCGCAGGCGTGCTGCGGGTGTAGACGAGGACGCGCATGCCGAACGCCCTGCCGAGCGCCGCCATCTCGGTGCCGGTCTGCCCGAGGCCGACGATGCCGAGCGTCTTGCCGGGCAGGCCGAGCTTGTCGGCATAGCCGGGGATGCCGCGCCAGATGTGCGCGGCCTGGTTCTCGAACAGCCGCTTCGCCTCGAAGGTCAGCGCCAGCGCGAAGTAGAAGGCGTGCTGGGCGAGCGCCGGTGCCGAGCGCCCTGCCGAGCCGGTAACGATGAGCCCCCTGTCGAAGACGTCCGCGCGCGCCGAATAGGTGAGCCCGGAGTGATCGCAGTGCACCCATTTGAGGTGCGGGGCGGCGACGTGCCGGTCGTCGAGGTCGCCGGCGAGCACCGCGACGTCCACCTTCCGCAGCGCCGCCTCGATCGTGGCGCCGTCGGTCGGCGCGCAATGGATGAACTCGGCGGGCGCGAACGCGCGGCGGAGCTGGTCGATCTCGTCCTGCCTGAACGGAACGGTCGCCAGCACGCTTCGGACGGTGCGCATCCGGCCGGCGAGCGCGGTGTTGGTGTCGGGCGCCATCGCGGTCAGCGCCCGCGCTCGATGTGGACGACCTCGAAGCGCTCGAGGTCGGGCAGCCGGATGACGAGGTCGTCGCCCTCGCGTGTCGTCGTGCAGACCGTGCCGGCGACAAGAGCCCTCACCTTGGTCGAGGCCGGAGCGCCGGCGAGCCGAAGCGTTCCGCCGCTCGTGCGGATGTGCGGACCGTAGTTCTTGCGACGTGCGCCGGAGAGGTTGATCAGGTGCACGACGAGGTCGTCGCCGCGGCGCTGCAGGGTCAGCTCCACCTGCTCCGGCAGCTCGGCCGTCAGCGGCTCGTCGTCGCCCAAAAGCTCGCGGACGAGATCGACGACGATGCCGCGCAGCGTGCCGAGCCCGAGCTCGTGATAGGAGCGGCCGATCGTCCACGGCACGAGCGCCACGCGCCCGGATCCGTCGACATAGTGGCCCGGCGTGCCGTCCGCGACATGGCCATAGGCCTTCTCGGGCGGCCCGTAGGCGGCCTGCGGCAGGAAGACGAGCCGGCCCTCCGCATCCGGCTTCGCCGCCACCCGGTAGTGGGCGCCGAAAACGGGAGCGACGGGCGCGAAGTAGTAGCGGCCCTGCTCGGGGGCGCGCTCGGTGACGTAGACCGACTTCAGCGCATCGGGGTCGGTCGTGCGCTCGGTGATGCGCGTCGCCGGCATGCCGGCGAGCTGCGCCGCGCCGTCGCTGTCGAACGCCGAAAGCCCCGTCAGGACGAGCCGGCCGCCGCCGGCGACGAACGCATCGAGAGCGGCCGCCGCAGCGGGAGCGAGCGGGCCGATATCGGCCAGGACCAGGACCGAATAGCGCCTGAGGCCGCCCTTCGAGGCCATGGCCGGAATGCCGTCGGCCGGCACGACGTCGAAGGGCAGGTGCTCCTCCTGCAGCGCGGCATAGAGCCCGCGGAACTCGGCGTTAGCGTCCTCGAACCGGGGTAGACTCATCGCCAGCATGTCCGGCCGCACGAGGCCGATGCGCGCGCAGGGGACGAGGCTGCGATAGACCTCGTCGTGGTCGCGGTGGAAGCGCATGATCTCGCGCGCGACGCCGAGCGAGGGGTACTCGATCTCCCCCGGCACGCCCATGATGTAGGTGGAGATGTTGGCGCCGCGCGCCATTCCCTGGATCAGGTGCTGCGCCATGTGCTCGGGCTGCTCGCCGGCGATCCGGTAGGGCATGTCGAGGAAGGCCACGCAGTGGCAGAGCACCGGGCGGTCGGGCGCCTCGCTGCGGAAGGCGCTGATCATCTCGGCCACATGGTGGTGCCACAGCTCGCGGCCCACCTTGTTGTTCGCCTCGAAGAAGACGAGGTCGTCCGAGCGCAGCATCGCCGCATCCGGACGGCGTTTCTTGACATGCGCGGCGACCCGCGCCCAGAGCTCGCGCACGGTCTTGGCGGCATAGGCGCGCCAGAGATCGTAGTCCGGCGAGTCGGGCCCGGTCGGCAGTTCTCGGCCGCCGCTGAACTCGGCGAAGCCGCGCCGCGACGTCTCCGACTGCGAGACGCCGTGATACTTGTTCGCGTAGTCGAATTCGTTGAAGCCCGCCCGGTTGAAGAAGAAGCCGTCGAGCGGATAGCGGTCGATCATCTCGTCGACGACCTCGAACAGCTTCTCCTGATAGTAGACGGCGCTCGGATCGGTGCTGACCTGGCCTTCGCCCTCCTGTCGGCCGCCCTGCGGATTGACGAACAGCCATTCCGGATGCTGGTCAGCGATCGCGGCGTTGACCTTGGAAAAATCCATCCGCGCCATGACGCGCATGCCGCGGCGATGGGCGGCCGCGATCGCGTCGCCGAACAGGTCGCCGCTCGCCCGCCGGGCCAAATACGGGTTGCGGGTCTGGTGCTCGAGAGCGGTCGGGTAGAAGGAAAGAATCCCGCCGCCGTTCACGAGCCAGGTGTCGCAGCCAAAGTCTTGGATGAAGTCCAGGACCTTTTCCACGTCCATGTCCGCGTCGACCTCGAGCAGGTTCGTCTGGAACATGCGGAAGGGAGACCGGTACCAGGCGGAGCGGGCGGATGCTTCCCGAACAGTCTCGGCTGCGACTATGGACACGACTGCCCCTGCCTCTTCGAGGGCGATCCCGTCCCCATGCCTTCGTGCGGATGCCGCGGTTGGCGCACGCAGTCCTCCCCGAGGTCGGTTCACAGGCTCGGGTGCCGATCGGCCCCGCGGATGCGGCCCGTCGGTGGTTCTTTGCTTCCCGATCCCACACTAAGTTTTCAACATTATGTGCGATCTGGCAACCTCCGTCGTCTTTCCGGGCGCGATTTTCTGCCGGCCCCACGCGACTGCCCCTTACGGCGCTACCGGCGTCCCGCATCGGCCCGGCCAGCCAGGTGGACAGTTCAAAGCAGTGTGGTGCTTCGCGCAGGGTCGGCCGCTGGGTCCCGGATCTGCGCTGCGCTTTTGCGCAGCTTGTCCGGGAGACGGGGAGATGTGGCCCGCCCGGCAGCCGGTCGGGCCGGAAGCACCGGCGGTGCCGAACGCTCAGCCGTGCGGCCGCTGCTCCGGGCGCCGCCGCTGCATGCGGCCCATCAGGCTCGCCTGCGACCTGTCGCTGTGCTTGACGATGGTCTCGGCCGCGAGGTCGGCATCGAAGGCGTTTATCGCCGCGATCAGCTGCCAATGCTCGGCGCTCGAGCGCTTCATCTGCAGCGGCGTCGGCGGATACTCGGAGGTGAGGAGGCGCAGCCAGCCGTTCTGCGTGCGCATGATGCGCACCGCCTCCGCGTTGAAGTGCCGGCTGAGGATCAGGTCGTGGAAGGCGCGATTGTGCTTGTGGAACTCGGCGAGGTTCTCGGCCTCGGCCGCCGCCTGAACGTGGCCCTGGATCTCTTCGAGCAGGCGCCGGTCCTCGGCTGTCGCGTATTCGGTGAACCAGCGAACGATATAGGGCTCGATCAGGCGCCGGATGTCGAAGATGCAGTTGACGAAATCGTCGTCGATCGAGCGAACGCGGGCGCCGCGATTGGGCGTGATGACGACGAGCCCCTCGCCCTCGAGGGCGTGCAGCGCCTCCCGGGCCGGGTTCGTGCTGGTCCCATAGCGGGAGATCACGTCGCTGACCTTCAGCCGCGAGCCGGCCGGGATGCGGCCGGCGATGATGTCCGCCCGCAGCAGCTGCTTCAGCCGGTGCCCGGGCTCGCGGCCCGGCGCCGCGGCCGCGCCGGCATTGGCGATCGAGGCGGTGATGTCGACGTCGTTCGCGGCCATGCGTCTCCGAGCTGTCGGCCTTGCGTGGATCTCGCCGGCTCAACGTAACAGGAATCGGGAAATCCCACAAAATCCCGGTCGATTTGCTGGACTATCCATGGGCGATAGTGCGCAAACCTGCGCCGAGAAACCTGGTCCGGCTGCTCGCAACCGGGCGGGCTTTTGTCGGGAGGCGAATAGCACGCAGATCGAGCCTTCGCCGATGGCATCCGGCCCTCAGGCGTAGGCCACCCAGCCGCGAAAGGTGAAGCCCGCATAGAATAGAGAGACGTCGGAGAAGCCTGCCTCGCGCAGGATCGCCCTGTCCTGGTCGGGCGACAGGATGCTCAGTCTCTCGGCGACCGCCACCGGCGCGGCGGCGGCCTTTCGGGGCTCGATACCTGAGGCGACCAGGAACGCCGCGTATCGCGACAACCAGAGGGAGCGCTCGGCCTCGCCATCGGGAATGCTGAAGTGGGCGACCACGAAGGGCGCACCGGGCGCGAGGCGGCGCCGGACCTCGCAGGCGATGCGGCGCCGCTCCTCGGCACTCACGAAGTGGAACGTCAACAGGCAGGTGGCGCCGTCGAACGGCCCATCCGGAGCGCAATCGACGTAACCCTCGTGCAGATGCGCGCGCGAGGCGTGCGGCCCAAGCGTTCGCTCGGCGAGCCTCAGCATCTCGGCGGACGGATCGACACCGTCGAAGGTCCAGCCCGCATGCGCCCGAGCGAAGGCGCGCAGCTCGAGACCGCCACCGGCGCCGATGACGAGCATCCGCGCCTGTTCGGGAGCACGCTCCGAGAGCAGAATCGTCGCCATGGACAGCATGGCGTCGTATCCGGGGACCGATCGGGGCGGCCCCTCGGCATATTTGGCGACCGCGTCGGGATCGGCGAACGGGGCCAGCGGACGGGTCACGAATCGGGCCCCGAATGGACCTGCCCGCACGGGGCATGCGCGTCGGCCGATCCGTCGATGACGGCCCGCGCCGCGAGAGCTTCGCGGACATCGGCACCGAGCCTTTCGAGCGTCACGTCGCCGAGGCGGGCGAGGAGCGTGGTTTCGGCCTCGCGAAAGGCCTCGTCGAGCGCGGCATTCACGGCCCGCTCGACGAGGCAATCCGGCGCCTCGCTCCGATTGCCGATGGCCAGAAGCGGCGGGCTGCCGAGCGCGGCGTAGACGTCGCGCAAGGTCACGGTCGAGAGGTCGCAGGCGAGGCGCCAGCCGCCGCCGTGCCCCTTCTCGGAGCGGACGAAGCCCCGGTCGCGGAGGCCGGCCATGATCCGCCGGATGACGACGGGATTCGTATCAAGGGCCTTCGACAAGGTCTCGGAGGTGAACGGGCCGGCCCGCTGCGCCATATGCAGCAAAAGGTGGAGCACGCCCGACAATCGGCTGTCGCATCTCATGCAACAGCGTATGTTACATGATGGCGCGAAGGTCAAGAGCCGACGAGGGGCGCGCAGCGCTGGGGGGCCGCTCCAGATCGTGGAGCGGCGCCTCCCACCAAATGGCTAGCGCGGCAGGCGCCTCACAGCTTGGCGCACTGATCCTCCTTGCTGCCCTTGACGACGTTGCCGCCGCCTGTGGGAGCCGGCTTGTTCTCCTTGCACTGCAGGTTGCCGTCGATGACGTTCTTGCGGATCACGATCTCGGCCTTGTTCTGGAACACCTGCACGTTGCCGCCGACCTCGTTGGCGACGACGCTCAGCTTGCCGACATTGTCGTCGAGCAGGATGTCGCTATCGATGGCGCTCTTGGCGATCTTGGCCGAGCCGCCCTGCACGAGCTGCACCGAGCCGCCGACGCGGGAGCCGCGGCGCAGGATCACCTTGTGCGCGCCCTCGCCCTGGACGTTGCCGATCACCACCACCTTGGTCGCCTTCAGCGTGCCGCCTTTCTCGACCTTCAGCGTCCCTTTGACGCGCGTCTTCTCGAGAGTGCAGGTGGCGTTCGGCGGCACGCGGACATTGTCGAGCGTCTTGGCGCCGACCGTGCCCTTGCAGGTGAACTCTTCGGCCAGCGCGCCGGTCGAGGCGAGGGCCATGGCGGCGGCAGCGAGGATGATGGTCTTGGCGATGGTCGGCATGGAAGGGTCTCCTTCGACGGCATGACGCTCGGAACGGGCTGCGAGGAGAACGGACGCTGGGAGGGAATTATTCCCGTCGCGGGGCCCCCTCCGGGGCGAAAAAGCGGCCTTCGGTCGCGCAATCTGCCGATTGCTTGCGCAGCCGCGTTGCGCGGCCCGGGCGATTTTGGCAATGTCCCGCGCCGACCGGGCCGGCGATGCGGGGGTGTCGCGCGCGTCGGTCCTCTGCTCGAGCCGAACCCTTTGGCTCGGCCGCGCTCCTCCCCGATCAAGGAAGACCTGAGATGGCACTGTTGCTCATCATCCTGTGTGGCGCCCTGGCCATCGCCTACGGCGTCTGGGCGATCCAATCGGTCATGGCGGCCGATGCCGGGACTGCCCGCATGCAGGAGATCGCCGGCGCGGTCGCCGAGGGCGCGCAGGCCTATCTCAAGCGCCAATACACGACGATCGCCATCGTCGGCGTCGTCATCTTCGTGCTCGGCGCGATCTTCCTGTCGATCCCGGTGGCGATCGGCTTCGCCATCGGCGCCCTCCTGTCGGCGGCGGCCGGCTTCATCGGCATGAACGTCTCGGTCCGCGCCAACGTACGCACCGCCCAGGCGGCGACGAAATCGCTCGCCGCGGGCCTCGAGATCGCCTTCAAGTCCGGTGCCGTCACCGGCATGCTGGTGGCCGGGCTCGCCCTGCTCGGTGTCGCCGGCTACTTCGGTATCCTGACCGGGATCCTCGGCTACGAGCCGGGTGACCGGGTCGTCATCGACGCGCTCGTCGCGCTCGGCTTCGGCGCCTCGCTGATCTCGATCTTCGCCCGCCTCGGCGGCGGCATCTTCACCAAGGGCGCCGACGTCGGCGGCGACCTCGTCGGCAAGGTCGAGGCCGGCATTCCCGAGGACGATCCGCGCAACCCGGCGACGATCGCCGACAATGTCGGCGACAATGTCGGCGACTGCGCCGGCATGGCTGCCGATCTCTTCGAAACCTATGCCGTCACCGTGGTGGCGACGATGGTCCTGGCCTCGATCTTCTTCGCCGGGACGACCTCGCTCTATCCGATGCTGATGCTGCCGCTCGCCATCGGCGGCGTCTGCATCCTGACCTCGATCGCCGGCACCTTCTTCGTCAAGCTCGGCCCGAGCCAGTCGATCATGGGCGCGCTCTACAAGGGCCTCGGCGCCACCGCCGGCCTGTCCTTCATCGGCATCGCCCTCGTCATCGCTCTGCTGACCGGCTTCGGCACGACCTTCACGACGACCACCGGCGTCGCCTTCACCGGCCTCGACCTGCTGCTCTGCGGCTTCGTCGGCCTCGCCGTCACCGGCCTCATCGTCTGGATCACCGAGTACTACACCGGCACCGGCTTTCGGCCGGTGAAGTCGATCGCCGCCTCGTCCGTGACCGGCCACGGCACCAACATCATCCAGGGCCTCGCGATCTCGCTCGAATCGACCGCGCTGCCGGCGCTCGTCATCATCGCCGGCATCGTCGTCACCTTCGAGGTGGCGGGCCTGTTCGGCATCGCCATCGCCGTGACGACCATGCTCGCCCTCGCCGGCATGATCGTCGCGCTCGACGCCTTCGGGCCGGTCACCGACAATGCGGGCGGCATCGCCGAGATGGCCGGCCTGCCGAAGGAGGTGCGCCGCTCGACCGACGCGCTCGACGCCGTCGGCAATACGACGAAGGCGATCACCAAGGGATACGCGATCGGCTCGGCCGGCCTCGGCGCCCTGGTCCTGTTCGCCGCCTACACCTCGGACCTCAACTACTTCATCAGCCGGGCGAATGCGCCGAACGCGGGCGACGCCTTCTCCTACTTCCAGGGCATCCAGCTGAACTTCTCGCTCGAGAACCCCTACGTCGTCGTCGGCCTCCTGTTCGGCGGCCTGCTGCCGTTCCTGTTCGCGGCCATGGGCATGACCGCCGTCGGCCGCGCCGCCGGCGCCATCGTCGAGGAGGTGCGGCGCCAGTTCCGCGCCAAGCCCGGCATCATGCAAGGTACCGAGCGGCCCGATTACGGCCGCGCGGTCGACATCCTCACCCGCGCCGCCATCAAGGAGATGGTGATCCCATCGCTGCTGCCGGTGCTGTCGCCGATCGTCTGCTTCGTCGTCGTGCTGATGATCGCCGGCAAGAGCGCCGCCTTCGCGGCCCTCGGGGCGATGCTGCTCGGCGTCATCATCACCGGCCTCTTCGTCGCCATCTCGATGACCTCGGGCGGCGGCGCCTGGGACAATGCGAAGAAGTACATCGAGGACGGCCATTACGGCGGCAAGGGCTCGGAGGCGCACAAGGCGGCGGTGACCGGCGACACGGTTGGCGACCCGTACAAGGACACCGCGGGCCCCGCGATCAATCCGCTGATCAAGATCATCAACATCGTGGCCCTGCTGCTGGTGCCGCTGCTCTGACGGCAGCTGCTCCCGCAGCGGCCCCGTGCTGACCAGGAAGCCCCGGCTTGTCCGGGGCTTCTTCTTTCAAAGGCGTCCGCGATGCGCGCGGAGCCAATGGCGGGGTT
>JAEZCD010000023.1 GCA_023430145.1 Pseudomonadota bacterium | reverse complement strand
AGTGGCGCGATGATCGCCCATTCCAGATCGGTCAGATCGTGCCGTCCCATCATCAAGCCCCCCGATGGAGAGCTTGAATCACGATAACCCATCCGAGGGTAGCCCCTTTATGGGTTCACGACCTAGGCAGTCGGTGGCTTGATTCTGGGCAGCCGCTCAGAAGGTCGGCGGGGTGTTGACCCACAGGATCCGGGCGACCCCCTCCCCCGGATTGGTGTAGCCGTGCAGCTCCTCGGAGGGGAAGAAGAACGAATCCCCGGTGAGGAGCCGGCACACCTGGTCGCCGACGGTGAGGTCGAGGCTTCCCTCGAGGACGTAGCCCATCTCCTCGCCGACATGCGAGATCAGCCCGTGGCTGCCGCCGCCCGGCGCGACCTGGTGGATATTCACCTGAAGCAGGGCGTTGCGGATCTGCGGCACGAGCCGCTGCAGCACGACGCCGTCGGTCTTCTGGCGGAGGCGGGTGGTGATGGTCGGCCCCTCGCCGGCGCGAATGACGAACAGCGGCCCACTGTTGTCGCTCTCGTTGCTGAACATGGCCGCGACGTTGATGCCGAGCAGCGCGACGAGGCGATGCAGCACCGCCAGCGACGGCTGCACCTTGTCGTTCTCGAGCTTGGAGACGAAGCTCTCCGACACGCCCGCCCCGGCGGCGACGTCCTTCAAGCTCATGCCCTTCATCAGCCGCGCGTGCCGCAGGCGGCCGCCGATCTTGATGTCTGCGCCCACTCCGGCGCCGCCCTTGGTGCCGCCCCCTTGTCCTCGGGACATTCTTGTCTCCTTGCCTGGCCAATCGGTCGGCCAAACTTTTCTGTTTGTCAATCGACTTGACAGACAAGCAAGGCGATGGGACGCTCATCGGGAGGATGGGGAACGGTCGGGCACCCAGCAAGGCCCGTTCCACAGCGGGCGCGGCCGAACGGGTGGCTGCGCCTGTGAAGGAAAACGCGTCCCGGTCACCCGCGCCGAAGCCCGAGGGACGCAATGGCGATGATCGACAATCCCATTCCCTGGCCCGATGGGGCGCGCTGCGCCGTGGCCTTCAGCTTCGACGTCGACGCCGAGACGCTGCTGCACGTGAACTTCCGCGACACGACGCCCAATCGCGTCGCCCTTTCCTCGATGCTGCGCTACGACACCGAGGTCGCCGTGCCGCGCCTCCTCGAGGTCTTCCGGCGCTATGACCTGCGGCAGACCTTCTTCATCCCCGGCTGGTGCGCCGAGACCTATCCGGGCGCCGTCGAGAAGATCGTCGCCGCAGGGCACGAGATCGGCCATCACGGCTATCTCCACAAGCGCCCGAACCTGCAGAGCCGCGACGAGGAGGCCCAGAGCCTGGGGCTCGGCATCGAGGCGCTCGTCCGGCTGACCGGCCGCCGGCCGATCGGCTATCGCGCGCCGGCCTTCGCCTTCTCGAAGCACACGCTCGAGCTCCTGCAGGCCGAGAGCTTCGCCTACGACGCCTCGCTGATGGGCGGCGACGTGCCCTATCTGATCGGCAACGCGCTTGGCGATCTGGTCGAGCTGCCGTCCGACTTCGTGCTCGACGACTGGATGCAATACGTCTGCCTCTCCGATTTCGGCTACACGCTGCCGATCGCCTCGCCCGCCCGCGCCATGGAGGTGTTCCGGGCCGAGTTCGACGCGGCCTGGCGCCATGGCGCGATCTGGATCTCGGTCTGGCATCCGTTCGTCTCGGGGCGGCTCTCCCGGGCCGACGCGATGGCCGAGCTGATCGAGTACATGCGTGAGAAGGGCGGCGTCTGGTTCGCGCCGCTCGAGGAGATCGCCGCCCACGTTCGCGCGGTGACGGCATCGGGCGCCTGGACGCCACGCCGGCAGGAGCTTCCCTACTGGCCCGAGCCGCGCTTGGCCGACAGCCCGGTTTGATCGCGCGTGGCCCGCCGGCTCGACATCAGCCATTACATGCCGGAGGACCACGGCAGCCACGCCGACTTCATCGCCCCCTGGGCGAAGGCGGTCGAGGCGGCGTCGGCCGGCGCCTTGTCGCTCGTGGTTCACCCGGGCCCGAGCCGCTTCGGCAAGCTCGAGGACCAATACGCGCAGGTCGCCTCCGGCGCCGTCGACGTCGCGCATTCGCCGGCGGGCCTGCCCGAGGGCCGCTTTCCGCTGACCACGCTGCTCAACCTGCCCTTCATGGCCGCCTCGTCCGGACAGGGAACGCAGCTGCTGAACGCCCTGCTCGACCCCCATCTCGCCCCGGAGTACGAGGGCCTGAAGGTGCTGGCGCTGCATGCGGATTCGGGCGGCGTGCTGCATACGCGCGACGCGCTCGTCACACGGCTCGAGCAGCTGCGCGGCCTGCGGCTGCGCTGCCCTGCGGGACCGATGGAGGCGGCGCTCCGCCTGCTCGGCGCCGAGCCCGTGCCGCTGACGCCGCCGAACATTCGCGCGGCGGCAGAGGAAGGCCGCATCGACGGCGCCGTCATGGCCTGGGACGTGCTGGCCTATACCGGCACCGACCGAATCTTCCGCCACCACACCGACACCAAGCTCTACGTCTCGCCGCTCTGGTTCGTCATGAACGGCGCCACCTGGAGCAGCCTCGGCCCCGCCGAGCAGGACGCGCTGGAGCGCTGCTCGGGAGCCGCGCTCGCCCGCCGCTTCCCGGCCTGGTGGCGGGCCTGGGAGGCCCCCGGCCGCGCCCTCGGCCTCGCCGAGGGGCACGTCATGGGCGCCCTCTCGCCCGCTGAGCTGGAGCGCTGGCGCAAGACCGCCGCGCCCGCCGTCGACGCCCATGTCGACGCGCTCACCGCTGCCGGTCACGCCGGCGCGCGCACCACCTACGAGGCGGCGCTCGCGCTGCGCGACCGCGCCCCCGACCACCAGGAGTCCTGAGCATGCCCCACTATCCCGGCTGGGATGCGACCTTCCGCGGCAAGGTCTGGCGCACGACGCACTTCCCGCGGATCAAGGAGGACATGCCGACCTTCCTCGGGGTGCCGCATGCGGTGAAGAAGAGCGATCTGGAAGGCGCCGACGTCGTCATCATCGGCGCCCCCTTCGTCGCCGGCTTCGGGCGGCAATACAGCGGCGTCGACAAGGACGAATGGATCGTCGCGACCAAGCGCGTCCGCCAGCAGTCGATCCGCTACCGCTCCGGCTACATCCAGGATTTCGACCTCGACGTGTTCGAGCACCTCAAGGTCGTGGACTACGGCGACGCCGACATCCCGCCCGAGACGAGCTACGAGGGCACGGTCGAGAAGATCCTCGAGGCCCAGGAAGCGACGATCGAGAAGGTGAATGCCGCGCTCGACGCCGGCGCCGTGCCGATCGTCATCGGCCAGAACTCGCCCTGCGGCTCCTACGCGGTCGGCAAGCCAATCGCCGATCGCGTCACGGGCCCGGTCGGGATGGTCAGCCTCGACACCCATTGGGACGCGTGGCCCTACGACTGGGCGACGATGAGCCCGCATATCGCCGGCTCGACCAACTGGAAGGACAAGCTCTACCGCGACTGCCCGAACATGAAGATCGCCAATCTCGTCGAGATCGGCGAGCGCGGCATGCTCGAGGACCCCGCCACGGTCCGGCGCTACATCGCCGAGGGCGCCTGCTTCATGCCGATGTGGAAGCTTCGGACCGAGCTCGGCATCGAAGGGTGCGTGCGCAATCTCGACCAGGCCTTTGCAGGCACCGATGCCGTCTACTGCCATTTCGACATGGACGTGCTCGGCGGCGCCGGCCCGACCGAGGGCGACATCCTCGGCGAGCTCGCCGAGCCGATCGGCATGACGGATTACGAGGCGATCCGGCTCGGTCACGAATGCGGCAAGCGCGGCGCCGACGGCCTGTCCTTCATCTGCATCCCGCCCGGCTCGGCCGTCACCTACCGCGTCATCGTCTATGTGATGATGTACTTCATGGCGGGGCTCGCGATGCGAAAACTCGGCCGCGGCGCCTGAGCCAGTCGGATGTCCGAATGGCAGGAAACTTGCTGCTGTCCGTGCGCCCGTCGGACTGAGCCGGCTGTCGCACCGAAGCATGATCGCCCCAGGCCAGCCACGACAGGACCCCGATGAGCATCGAGCCGGAAGCCATCATCGTCCAGCGGCGCCATTACGGCCGGATGATCAGCGCCGCGCTGGTGCTCGTCGCTCTCGCGGCGATCGTCCGCGCCTTCGCCGTCGGGCAGATCGAGTGGGAGTATGTCGGCCGGTTCCTCACCGCGCCGGTGATCCTGGCCGGCCTCGTCAACACAATCCTGATGGCGATTCTGGCGATGCTGCTCGGCCTCGTGCTCGGCGTGGTGTTCGCGATCATGCGGCTTTCGCCGAACCCGGTTCTGTCGACCACCGCGCTCGGCTACATCTGGTTCTTCCGGGCGATCCCGGTCCTCCTGCAGCTGCTTCTCTGGTACAACCTCGCCCTCATCTTCCCGACCATCGGCATTCCGGGCGTCTTCTCCTACAGGACGGTCGAGGTGATGACGCCCTTCGCGGCGGCCCTGCTCGGGCTCGGCATCCAGCAGGGCGCGTTCACGGCCGAGGTGGTGCGCGCCGGGCTCCTGTCGGTCGACCAGGGCCAGTACGAGGCGGCACAGACGCTCGGCATGACGCGCCTGCAGCTCCTGCACCGCATCATCATGCCCCAGGCGATGCGCGTCATCGTCCCGCCGGTCGGCAACGAGTTCATCGGCATGGTGAAGCTGACGTCGCTCGCCAGCGTCGTGCAGTTCTCCGAGATCCTCTACACGGCGCAGAGCATCTACTACGCCAATTCGCGCGTCATCGAGCTGCTGATCGTCGCGGCCTTCTGGTATCTGGTGGTGGTGACGGTCCTCAGCCTGATCCAGGGGCGCATCGAGGCCTATTATGCGCGCGGCGTCGCCGTGGCGGGGAGGCGGTGAGTCATGAGCAAGATCCCCGCGCCCGCCGGCGACACCCTTCCCCTCGGCGCCGACGGCCCGCTGGTCCTCGCCCAGAAGGTCGAGAAGCAGTTCGGGCCTCTGAAGGTCCTGAAGGGCATCGATCTCGCCATTCCGAAGGGCGAGGTGCTCTGCATCGTCGGCCCGTCGGGCTCCGGCAAGAGCACCTTCCTGCGCTGCATCAACCAGCTCGAGCGCATCAACGGCGGCTCGATCTGGGTCGCCGGCGAGCGCGTCGGCTATCGCCGCGTCGGCAACAAGCTCTACGAGCTCGACGACGCGGCGATCGCCCGTCAGCGGCGCTCGATCGGCATGGTGTTCCAGCGCTTCAACCTGTTCCCGCATCTGACGGCCCTGCAGAACGTCACGGAGGGGCCGGTCCAGGTACTGAAGGAGCCGAGGCAGGAGGCGCGCGACCGCGCTCTGGCGCTGCTCGAGCGCGTCGGCCTCGCCGACAAGCGCGACAGCTACCCCTCGCAGCTGTCGGGCGGCCAGCAGCAGCGCGTCGCCATCGCCCGCGCGCTCGCGATGCGCCCGCAGCTCCTGCTCTTCGACGAGCCCACGTCCTCGCTCGACCCAGAGCTCGTCGTGGAGGTGCTGCTGGTGATGCGCAACCTCGCGGAGACGGGCATGACCATGGTCTGCGTCACCCACGAGCTCGGCTTCGCCCGCGACGTCGCCCATCGCGTCGCGTTCATGGACCAGGGCCAGATCATGGAGATCGGCGACCCTCGCGCGGTCCTGTCCGATCCGAAGCAGGCGCGTACGCGCGCCTTCATCAGCGCCGTCCGCCACGGATAGCTTCACGCTCGCACCGATCGCCGGAGCCTCCCCGCTCCGGCGCCGTCACCCGAGGCCACAATGACTGCCGACTTCCCGCTCCGCATCGCCAATCCCGCCGATCCGGCGCCCGAGTTCCCCTGGCCGGGCGGCAAGCGATGCGCCGTGCTGCCCGCCTTCGACGTCGACGCGGAGACCGCCTGGCTGCAGTACGACGCGCGCAACACCGACCGGCTCGTGACGCTGTCCTTCGGCGGCTACGAGGAGCGCGTCGGCGTGCCGAAGATCCTCGACTATCTGCGCTCAGTCGAGATCAAGGCGACCTTCTTCATCCCCGGCTGGGTGGTCGACGTGCATCCGGCGATGTGCGAGGCCATCGTCCGCGACGGCCACGAGGTCGGCCATCACGGCTATTCCCACAAGCGGCCCGATCCCGCCGATCTCGCCGAGGACAAGGAGGAGATCGACAAGACCTTCTATTCGATGAAGCGCGTGCTCGGCGTCACGCCGATCGGCTACCGGGCGCCCTCCGGCGAGAACTACGACGCGCTTCTCGGCCATCTGCGGGATCGCGGCATCGTCTACTCGTCCTCGTTCCGCGACGACATCCGCCCCTACCGGCACAGGCTGCGCGACGGGGCGGAAGGGCCGGTCGAGCTGCCGGTGAACATGTCCTTCGACGACTGGCTGTACGGCCTGTCGCAGCGCTTCTCGCCCCGGCCGATGTTCCCGAAGGAGCATGTGCTGTCGATCTGGAACGACGAGCTCGACCAGACGCGCGAATGGGGCGGCCTCGTCTCCATGGTGATGCATCCGCAGGTCACCGGCCGGCCGATGCGCCTCGGCATCCTGCGCCACTTCCTGTCGC
Source organism: Pseudomonadota bacterium (assembly GCA_023430145.1). Classification (GTDB taxonomy): domain Bacteria; phylum Pseudomonadota; class Alphaproteobacteria; order Rhizobiales; family Methylopilaceae; genus JAEZCD01. The sequence goes on along the minus strand of JAEZCD010000023.1, from coordinate 30,672 downwards.
GGGCGCGCGGCTATGGCGACGTCTGGATCGCCACCGGCAGGGAGATCGCCGAGCACTTTCTCGCCCACGAGCAGGCCGCCAAGCGTCGCCTCTCCGGCGATGCCTCGGTCGCGCCGTCGCCCGCGACATGATCACCCGCATCCGGTGCGCCGAGGTCGTCGTCGCATACGATCCGGCGGCACACGACCATGTCTACCGGCGCGATCTCGATGTGGTCTTTGACGAAGGCGGCATCCTGCATCTCGGCGAGGGATGGGCCGGGACGGCCGAGCGGGAGATCGACGGAAGCGGCTTCATGCTCATGCCGGGCCTCGTCGACGTCCATTCCCATCCCTCGAGCGAGCCCGGCAACAAGGGCCTCACCGACGAGGTCGGCAGCCCGAAGCTCTACAACTCCTCGCTCTACGAGTTCCTGTGGCTGTTCCGTGCCGATGCCGAGGGCATCCCGCATCTCAACCACGTCGCCTGGTCCGAGCTGTTGATGTCCGGCGTCACGACGCTGGTCGATGTATCGTTCCCGAGCGAGGGCTGGCTCGACCGGGCCGCGGCGTCCGGCCTGCGCATGGTTCTGGCGCCCATGTACCGCAACGGCCGCTGGTTCACGCGCAACGGCTACACCGTCGAGTACGAGCTCGACGAGGCCGCCGGCCGCACCGCCATGGAGGAGGCCTTCCGGATCATCGATGCCGCGCTGGCGCACGAGTCCGGCCGCCTGTCCGGCATGGCGTACCCGGCGCAGATCGACACCTGCACGGAGCAGCTTTTGCGCGCCTCCATCGCCGCGGCGGCGGAGCGCGGCGTGCCGATCCAGACCCATGCCGGCCAGGCGATCGTGGAGTTCCACGAGATGGTGCGCCGCACCGGCCTCTCCGCCGTGCAATGGCTCGACCGCATCGGCTTTCTCGGGCCCGGCGCCTCGATCGCGCACGGGATCTTCCTCGATCATCATCCCTGGGTGCGATGGCCGACGCGCACCGATATCGGCCGGCTCGCCGAGACCGGCACCTCGCTCGCGCATTGCCCGACCGTGTTCGGCCGCCGCGGCGTGCTGCTGCGCGACCTCGGCGCCTACATGGCCGCGGGCGTCAATGTCGGCATCGGCACCGACACGTTCCCGCACAACATGCTGGAGGAGTTGCGCCACGCCGCCGTCTATGCCCGGATCGCCGGGGAGAGCCATGCGACCGTGACGACAGGCCAGGTCTTCCGCGCCGCGACGCTGGGCGGCGCTAAGCTGCTCGGGCGCGACGATATCGGCCGCGTCGCGGTCGGCGCGGAGGCCGATCTCGTCATGGTGGATCTCGCCCATCCGATGATGCGGCCGACGCGCGATCCGCTGAAGAGCCTCGTCAATGCCGCCGCCGACCGCGCCGTCGCGCACGTCTTCGTGCAGGGCAGGCAGGTGGTGGCCAACGGGAAGGTCCTGACCATGGACTATCGGGCGGCGTCCGAAGGCCTGGAAGAGGCGCAGCGCCGGGCGCTGGCGAAAGCCTCTTCGCTCGACTGGGCCGGGCGCTCGATCGACGAGCTCTCCCCGCCAAGCCTCCGCTGGACCTGAGACGCGCATGAGCGCCCCCGCTCCCTCGCCCGACGCCATTCGGGCCGCCGTCGCGGCGCAGCGCCCCTGGGTGGAGCGATTCTTCGACCGCCTCGCGGCGGGGAGCCGCGGCGAGCCGGGCATCACGCGCGACACCTATGGCGAGGGCGAGAACTTCGCCCACCGGCTGCTCGTCGAGCACGGCTCGGAGCGCGATCTGCGGATCGCGAGCGACTTCGCCGCCAACACCTACGTTACCCTGCCCGGGCGCGATCCGGGCGCCCCTCGCCTTCTGCTCGGCTCTCACCTCGACAGCGTCCCGCATGGCGGCAATTTCGACGGCGCCGCCGGCGTCGTCGCCGGGCTCGTCGTCATCGAGGCGCTGCGCGCGCTGGGGCTCCGGCCGCGCTGCGATGTCACCACCATGGCGGTGCGCGCGGAGGAGAGCGTCTGGTTCCAGGTCTCCTATATCGGCAGCCGCTCGGCGCTCGGCACCCTGCCGGACGGCGCGCTGCAGGCGAAGCGGATCGACGACGGCCGGGTGCTCGGGCCCAGCATCGCCGCGTGCGGCGGCGACCCCGAGGCGATCGCGCGCGGCGAGCGGGCGCTCGATCCGGCTTCCATCCGCGTCTTCCTGGAGGTCCACATCGAGCAGGCGCCGAGCCTCGTCGAGTCCGGCCTGTCGGTCGCGATCTGCACCGGCGTGCCCGGCAATTTCCGTTACCCCGACGCGCGCATCGTCGGCCGGCACGACCATGTGGGCACGCCGCGCCGCTTCCGCCGCGACGCCGCCATGGCGGGCGCCGAGCTCGCGATGGTGCTCGACCGTATCTGGGAGGAGGAAGAGCAGGCCGGCGTGCCGCTCGCCGTCACCTTCGGCCGTTTCCACACCGATGCGGCGGTGCATGGCCTGACGACGGTGCCGGGCGCCTTCGCGTTCAGCCTCGACGTGCGCGCCTATGACGAGGCCGCGCTAGCGCGGATCGAGCAGCGCATGCTCGCGGCCATCGCGGAGATCGAGGCCCGCCGGCGGGTCACGTTCGAGCTGGGCGCGCGCGCCAGCGCGGCCGTGGGCCTGGTCGATCCGGCGATCGCCGCGGGCCTCGAGACCGCGGCGGACCGGCTCGGCATCCCGACGATGCGCTTGGGCAGCCCGGCCTCGCACGATGCCGCCGCGTTCGCCGCCGCGGGCGTGCCGATCGCCATGCTGTTCGTCCGCAACGAGCACGGCAGCCACAATCCGCGGGAAGCGATGGAGCTCGAAGATCTCCTCGACGCCTGCGCGGTCCTCGCCGCCTGGACTATCCGGGAGGTCGCGGGGGAGCCATGACGGTTTTCGCCTCCAGGGAGCGCCTCCCATGACCGGACGGGGCCGCATTCTCGTCATCAACCCGAACTCGAACGAGGCGGTGACCGAGGGCCTGCGTCAGGCCGTGGCGCCGCTCGCGTTCGCCGAGGGGCCGGAGATCGTCTGCGAGACGCTGCGCGATGGCCCGTTCGGCATCGAGACGCAGGAGCATGCCGACAGCGTCGTGATCCCGCTGCGGCGGCGGATCGAGGCCGCGATCGATGTCGATGCCTTCGTGATCGCCTGCTATTCCGACCCGGGCCTGCATGCGGCGCGGGAGGGCACGCGAAGCCTCGTCCTCGGCATCGCCGAATGCGGCGTGCTGACCGCGCTGACGCGCGCCGACCGCTTCGGCGTCATCGCCATCAAGGCGCGGTCGATCCCGCGCCATCTCCGCTATCTGCGCCAGATGGGCCTGATGGACAGGCTCGCCGGCGAGCGGCCGCTGGAGATGTCGGTGGCGGAGAGTGCCTCCGGCGAGGGCACGCTCGAGCGGCTGATCGCGGTCGGCACCGAGCTCAAGGAGCGCGACGGTGCCGGCGCCATCGTCATGGGCTGCGCCGGCATGGCGCGCCATCGCCGCCCGCTCGAGCAGGCGCTCGGCATTCCGGTTATCGACCCGACGCAGGCCGCCGTCGCCATGGCGATCGGCACGCTCATGGTTCGTTGAGGCCGAGGAGAGGCAAGGCGATGACGCCCTACGATCTGGTCGTCCGCGGCGGGACGGTCGGCAGCCCGAGCGGCAGCTTCCCGGCCGACGTCGCGGTCAAGGACGGCAAGATCGCCGCGCTCGGCCAAGGCCTGCCGCCTGGCGAACGGGAGATCGACGCCCGCGGCAAGCTCGTCCTGCCCGGCGGCGTCGATACGCACGCCCATGTCGAGCAGGTCTCGGCCGGCGGGCTGCTCAACGCCGACACGTTCGAGAGCGCGACGACGTCGGCGGCCTTCGGCGGCACCACCACGCTGATCTCGTTCGCCGCCCAGCATCGCGGCATGGATCTGCGCACGGTCGTCGACGACTATGCCGCGCTCGCGCGGCGGGGCGCCCTGATCGACTACGCCTTCCACCTCATCGTCGCCAATCCGGACCGAAAAACCCTCGAGACGGACCTGCCGGCGCTGATCGCCGAGGGGCACGCCTCGATCAAGCTGTTCATGACCTACGACCTCATCAAGGTCGACGACGAGGCCCTGCTCGACGTGCTGCTGACCGCGCGCCGGAGCCGCGCGCTCGTCTGCGTCCACGCCGAGAACCACGGCATGATCGCCTGGATGGGCAAGCGGCTCGTCGAGAAGGGCCATGTCGCGCCGCGATATCACGCGATCAGCCATCCGCGCGGCTCGGAGGCCGAGGCGATCAACCGGCTGATCCTTGCGGCCGAGCTGCTCGACCAGCCGATCATGGTGTTCCACGTCTCGACCGCCGAGGGCGCCGCGACGATCCGGGCGGCGCGCGGGCGAGGGCTCAAGGTCTTCGCCGAGACCTGCCCGCAATATCTGTTCCTGACCAAATTGGACCTCGACAAGCCGGGGCTCGAGGGCGCCAAGTGGATGTGCTCGCCGCCGCCGCGCGATCGCGCCGACCAGGAGGCGCTCTGGCGGGCGCTGGCGCTCGGCGACATCCAGACCGTCTCCTCCGACCACGCCCCCTATCGCTTCGACGAGACCGGCAAGCTCGCAGCCGGTCCCGGCTCCACCTTCAAACAGATCGCCAACGGCCTTCCCGGCCTCGAGACGCGCCTACCGCTGCTGTTCGACGCGCTGGTCTCGAAAGGACGCCCCGAATTCGCCGGGCGCGGGCTCGAGGCCTTCGTGCAGCTGACCGCGACGGCGCCGGCGGCGATCTACGGCCTCAACGGCAAGGGCGCGCTGCTGCCAGGCTACGATGCCGACATCGCCATCTGGGATCCGGGCAGGACGGTGACGATCACCGACGCGGCGATGCACGACCGCACCGGCTTCACCCCGTTCGCCGGCATGACGGTGACGGGGTGGCCGGAGCGCGTGATCCGGCGCGGCGAGGAGATTGTCGCCGACGGCGAACGCCTCGCCGCGCCCGGCACGGGCCGCTGGCTCGCCCGCAAGGGCGGCTGGGCAGCGGAGCCGACGGGCCGGCTCGCCCCCGAGATCGACCCCGAGACGAACTTCGGCGCCTCGGTTCTCTGAACGCTCGCTCGTGGGTCGCTCTCACACTCGGTTCCCTCGCCGGGGCCGAAGCACGTCCGGGCTTCGACGAGATCGTCCCGCGGCAACGCCGGCCTTACTGAAGCGCGGCGATCACCACAGCGGCGAGAGGGGTCGACGATCGTGGGTTTTGACCGGTAAGCAGATTGCCATCCTTGACAACGTGGGCTTGCCAGTTCGGTCCCTTTTCGAAGAGCGCTCCCGATTTGCGCAGCGTGTCGGCGAGAAGCCAGGGCGCGTTCTCCGCCGTCCCGAACTCGACCTCCTCCTCATCGCTGAGCGAGGTCATTCTGCGTCCGGCAAAGGGCCAGCGGCCGTTCTCGTCCCGCGCGGCCAGCAGCGCCGCGGGACCGTGGCAAACCGCCCCGATGACTTTCGACGCCCGATCGGCCTCGAGCAGCACCCGGCCCATGTCGGAGTCCTTGTAGAGATCTTCGACCGGGCCGTGCCCGCCAGGAACTACGATTGCGTCGTAGTGGCCAGTGTCGATCTCGGCGAGCATCAGCGGGTGCTCGATCCTGTGCGCGTTCTGCGCAAGGTAGGCGTTCATGCGTTCGGCGACCTGCTCGCCCACGATCGTGGGATCGAGGCTGCGCCTGTCCATGGTCGGCACGATGCCGCCGGGACTGGCGAGGTCGACCCGGAAGCCGGCGCGCAGGAACGCCTCGTCGAGATCGACGAACTCCTGCGCCCACACTCCGGATTCATACGTGGAGCCGTCGGCACGGGTCCACTTGTCGGCTGCGGACAGCACGATCAGAATATTCTTCATGGGTATTTCTCCTGCGGATTAGCTGTAATGGATGACGGGCGTCGCGCCTGCGGTCAGATGTTCTGTCCGCCCGAGATCTCGATCCGCTGTGCCGTCACCCAGCGATTCTCGGAGCCAAGCAGGGCGGCGACGGCAGGCCCGATATCGTCGGGCACACCGACACGACCGAGCGCGATCATCTCGGCGAAGGCTTTATTGTACTCGGGGGTGTCACGCACCGCTCCTCCGAGGAAATCGGTCTCGATCGCGCCCGGCGCGACTGCATTCGCGGTAATGCCGCGACTGCCGAGCTCTTTGGCCATGTAGATGGTGAGGATCTCGATCGCGCCCTTCGCCGCCGAATAAGCGGAGAAGCCGGGATATGAGATGCGAGTCAGCCCGGACGAGAAATTCACGATGCGCCCGCCTTCCGAGATCAGAGGGAGCAGGGCCTGGGTGAGAAAGAACACGCCCTTCACGTGAACGTCGAACAGGCGATCGAACTGCGCCTCGGTGGTTTCAGCGAAGCTCGCCATTTCGCCGTGACCGGCATTGTTCACCAGATGGTCGAACTTTTCGCGACCCCACGCCCGAAGCGTAGCTCGAGCGCGATCGACGAATGCCGGGAACGAGCCCGTATCGCCGGTGTCGAGCTGGAGCGCCGCGGCACGGCGGCCCAAGGCTTCGATCTCCGCCACCACGGACTGCGCCTGCTCGGCGCCGTTGCGGTAGGTGAAGATCACGTCGCCGCCGCGGCGAGCGATGCTGACGGCAGCGTTGCGGCCGAGACCGCGGTTGCCGCCGGTTACGATGGAGGTGGTGGTCATCTTTGAGGTCCTTTCATGCGTCTTCGCGGGCCGGCAACCCACCGACCGGAATTTTCGGAGCCAGGTCTGAGTGCGGTTCAGCCGAGCGGCCTTGCCGGATGACGGCAGGCGGCGGTGGTCTGACCGATGCCCGGCTGGCATAGTGGGTGGGCCGGGGCCTCTTAAATGACCCAAGGACGCATCGAGCGGAAAGACTTTGTAGCTTGAGACGCCATACCTGCTAGGCATTGCGCATGGAGCTTCGTCATCTTCGGTATTTCGTGGCGGTGGCTGAGGAAGGCAGCCTGACGGTCGCCGCCGAAAAGCGCCTGCGCACGGCGCAACCATCCTTGAGCCGGCAGCTTCGCGATCTGGAGCTCGAGGTCGGCGCCCAGCTATTCATCCGGACATCGAGAGGGGTCGCTCTCACCGCTGCCGGTCACGCATTTCTCGGCCACGCGCGCCTCGCGCTCGGCCAGGCTGCAGAGGCGGTCGCCGCCGCGAGACGGGCGGTCCGGCCAGCGAAGGCCAGCTTCTCCGTCGGATTCCTGACTGGTCAGGAGGTGGAGTGGCTGCCGCATGTCACGCAAATCCTCCGCGATCGGCTCAAGGAGATCGATTTCCGGGTCTCGAGCGACTTCTCGCCTGCGATCGCCGAGGCCGTACAGCGCGGCGAACTCGACCTCGGCTTCTCACGCCTCGAGCCGCAGCCGGATGTGACTTACCGGGTGATCGCTCGGGAACCCATCAAGGTGATACTCTCGCGGGATCATTCCTTGGCGAGCTGTTCAGAGATCGCCCCGCGCGATCTCGACGGCGTTTCCTTCATTGGTTACGCCGATACTCCCCATGTCCTGCGGGACATCGTCCATCGTTATCTGCGCGAGCACAGAATCACTGTCTCGACGACCCACTTTCTCGACGGGTTCGCGACGGGCATTTCGCTGGTTGCTTCGACCGGTGGTCTGACGCTCCTTCCCGCCTATGTCGAGCCGCTGCTGCCGCGATCGGTGGTGAGCCGGCCCCTTGCTGGAGCCCCTCCGACGATTGACATTGCTGTGGGATATCGGGCGGACAATGCCTCCCCCGTGCTGAAAACCTTCCTCGAGAATGTCGACCGTCTCATCGACTCACGTGCCGCGCTGACAAAGCCGGTTGCACTGCCATGATCTCGACCTGCGATCATGCCCTTCGACCAGACCGGCCAGAAGTGGTCGATCCACGATGAAGCGGCCACCGGAGTGGTGCGTGAGGCGCAGCCCCGTGTGCCGAGCTCTGTTCGAAGGGCCAGGGACCGCAACTGGGAAACAGCACGACCGAGAGCCGGCGAGGACAGCCGCCTGCTCCGCCTCGGGCGCTGACGTGCAGGCGGTCAGGGCGAGCCCGTGAGGACCTCTAAGGGGATCGCCACCTGCGATTACTGCGCGGCTTGCGCGAGGTGCCTCGCATAGGCTCGAATGCCTTGCTCGAGGCGGGTCGCGGGACGCCAGCCGAGGTCGCGGGCAGCCGCGGAGATGTCGAGCGGCCCAAGGCATTCATCGTCGGGATCCTCGCCTCCCACCATTTCGATCCTCGCGTGCGGGAAGATGGCACGGACGAGGTCGGCGAACATGCCGAGCGTCAGCCGCGCACCGTCGGCGAGATTGTAGGTACCCGACTTGTCGGTGCCGAGAGCCACGACCACCGCCTCGCCGACGTCGGGCACGTACACGAACTGACGCGGGAAGTCGCTCCCGAAGGAAAGCCTCGTCTCGCGGCCGGCGAGCGCGTCCGAGATCATCGTCCTGAGGACGCAGGCAGTGCGCCGGCGCGGCCCATAGACCCAGCAGGGCCGTAGGATCACGGTCTCGACCCCGTGCGCCCGGCAATAGGCGCGGGCGATCGCCTCGGCGGCGATCTTCGAGGCCCCGTATGGCATTGCGCCGTCGAGTGGCGCCGATTCGCGCACCGGCGCCGCGTCCGTGCGGCCGTAGACCGAGGCGCTCGACAGGAGCACGACGCGCCGCACGCCGGCGAGTCGTGCTGCTTCGAACAGATCGAGCGTGCCACCAGCGTTGATGCGGAAGATTGCATGCGGATCGTTGCGGGCTAGCATCGGGCCGGAAATCCCGGCCGCGTGCACGATGCTCTCGATGCGATGCGCGCGGAGAAAATCCGCGAGTTTTGCGACTCCCTCGACGGCGAGCGGCAGGGCGGCGAAAGTGGCATCGGCCGGCCGCTGCGCAAGCCCGTCGGTCGCCACGACCGCCGCCCCGGCAGCCAGCAGCTGCACGACCACCTCGTGGCCAATGAGGCCGTAGGCGCCGGTGACGAGCGTCGGGCCGGGCGAACGCATGGCTCAACACATCGCCGTCGCAGCAGGCTGTCGCCGCTGCGCATGGAGTTCCTCGTCATTGCGAGCGAAGCGAAGCAATCCAGCTCTTTCTGCACCGTCGCAAAGCTGGATTGCTTCGTCGCTGACGCTCCTCGCAATGAAGGCGATCGCGGAAAGGGACGCAGCACCGGCCGCCATTTGCGCACTACGGCTCACAGGAACAGGTCGCCGCCGTTGGGCGACAGCGTCTGGCCGACGTAGAAATCGCCGTCGGCGGAGGCGAGCAGTACGGCGGTCGGGGCGATCTCGCAGGGGCGGCCGAAGCGGCCGAGCGGCAGCCGGCCGAGCTTCCAGCGCTTCCACTCGGGCGTAAGATCGTCGCTGAGCCGCGTGTCGACGAGGCCGGGCGCGATGGCGTTGACGAGCACGCCGTCCTGGGCGAGCTCGACGGCGAGCGCGCGCGTCAGCCCGAGCACGCCGGCCTTCGCCGCGCAATAGTGCACGAGCCCGGGCGCGCCGAGATAGGCGAGCTGGCTCGCTATGTTGATGATCCGTCCCCATCCCCGCGCCCGCATTCCCGGTGCGGCGAGCTGGGCGAGATGGAACAGCGCCCTGAGGTTGACGGCGATCATGCGGTCGAAGGTGTCGAGGCCGATCGCCTCGAACGGCGTCTCGCCGCCGATGCCGGCATTGTTGACGAGGATGTCGACCGCGCCGAGCTCGCGTTCGGCCCGCGCGAAGAAGGCGCGGACGGCGCCGTCGTCGGTGACGTCGCAGCGCACGGCGAGCACGCGCCTTCCCGCCGTCCGCACGGCCGTGGCGACCTCCGCCGCTCCCGCCTCGTCGTCGTCGTGGCAAAAGGCGACGTCGGCACCCTCGGCGGCAAAGGCCGTCACGATCGCGGCACCGATGCCGCGGCTGCCGCCCGTGACGAGGGCGGTGCGGCCGGAAAGCTTGCCGCTCATGAGGACTCGCCTCCCGGCATCCAGGCGAGCAGGCGGCGGGCGAGCCGGTTGCAGGCGAAGTAGCTGAGCCCGGCGAACAGGACGAGCAGCAGGGCGACGAGCGCCATGCGGCTGGTCTGGCTCATGAACTGCGCGAAGGTGAGGATGCGGCCGAGGCCGCTGTCGATGCCGACATATTCGCCGGCGATCACCGCCGACCAGGCGATGCCGAGCGTCAAGAGCACGCTCGAGAACAGCTCCGGCAGGATCGCCGGCAGGATGATGCGGGCATAGATGCGCCGCGGCCCGGCGCCGAGCGTGCGCGCATACTCGATGTAGCGCTGCGGCACGTTGGCGACCGCGTTGACGGTGCCGACGAGGTAGATCGCACCCGTCCCGACGGCGACGAAGGCGATCACGCCGGCGGCGTTGGTGCCGACCCAGAACTGGAACAGCGGGATCATGGCGAGCAGCGGCACCATACGAAAAATGCCGAGCGGCAGGTGCACGGCGCGGCGCAGTACCGGCGACCAGGCGAGCGCGAGGCCGAGGCCGATGCCGACGGTGGCGCCGATCAAAAGGCCGGCGGCGAGGCGCGAGAGCGTCAGCGCCGAATGCCAGGCCAGCGCGAGGAACGCGCCGAGATAGGTCTTTTCGCCGCCCATCGAGGTGATCGGCGCCCAGAACGGGAACTTCCAGTAGTCGGCCATGCCTAGCAGGGCCGGGCCGAAAATCTCCCCGAAGGAAGGCACGAGCGGCGTCCCGGCGAGCGGCGTCTTCGGACTCGCCCAGGCCAAAAGCTCCCAGGCGAGGAGCATCGCGGCGATGCTCGCGAGCTGCGGCAGGCGCTTCCGGAGGAAGGTCGCCGTCATGCCGCGTCCCTCGCCGACGCCGTCGGCAGGCCGAGGTGGCGGATGATGGTTTTCGTGATCTCGACGGCGCGCGGCGACGTCCGCTCGTCCTCGAGCCGCGGCCGCGGCAGATCGCAGGCGATGTCGTCGAGGATGCGGCCGTTCGAGACGACGAGGATGCGGTCGCCGAGCACCAGCGCCTCCTCGATGTCGTGCGTGACGAAGACGATCGTATTGCCGGACCGCTTCCAGAGGTCGAGCAAGGACGTCGCAGAGGATCGCCCGGGTGACGAAGTCGAGCGCCCCGAACGGCTCGTCCATCAGAAGAATGCCGGCGCCGGTGGCGAAGACGGTGGCGAGCGCGACGCGCTTGCGCATACCGCCCGAAAGCTCGCGCGGCCAGGAGCCGCCGACCTCGCCGAGCCCGACGGCGGCGAGCCAGGAGCGCGCCCGCTCGGCCTGCTCGGCACGCCCGAGGCCCTGCGCGCCGAGCCCGAACTCGACATTGTCCTTTACGCGCATCCAGGGGAACACGGTGTCCTCCTGGAACACCATCGCGCGGTCGACGCCGGGGCCGGTCACGGGCGCGCCATCGACGCGGATCACGCCCGAGGTGGGTCGCGTGAGCCCGGCGATGAGGCGCACGAGAGTCGACTTGCCGCCGCCCGAGCGGCCGACGATGCAGACGAACTGACCCTTCGGGATCCTCAGGTCGACGCCCTGCAGCGCCGCCACCTCGCGGCCGTCGGCGTGGCGGAAGCACGCCGAGACGTTGTCGACCTCGATGCCGGAGAAGCCGCTCATCGGGCCTGCTCCCCGGCGCCCGGCGCCACGGCCCAGCGCAGCACGTATGCGCGCAGCATCAGGATCGCCGCGTCGAGAAGGATCGCAAAGACGCCGAGCAACAGGACCACGGCCATGATGGCGGTGAGGTCGTAGACCGAGCGCAGTGCCACGATGACGCGACCCGAGCCATACTGGCCGCCGAGCATCTCGGTCACCGCCGCAAGACCCCAAGCGGCCGAGAAGGCGATGCGCAGGCCGCCGAAAATCTCCGGCATGGCGCCCGGCAGGCGGACCGAGAAAAAGCGGCGCGCCGGCGAAGCGCCGAGCGTCGCGGCGTAGTCGGTGAACGCCGGCGGCAGGTTTTTCGCGCCCCGAAAGGCGAAGAGGTGCAGCACGCTCGCGGTGTAGATGGCGACGAGCGCCACCTGCGCGGCGCCCGACAGGCCGAACCACATCAGGAAGAACGGCGCCATGATGACGATCGGAATCGTTCCCAGCAGCGTCACCACCGGGTCGAGCGCGTCGGAGACGAGTCGGCTCTCGGCACTGGCGAGCCCGGTGGCGATGCCCGCCGCGGCGCCGATCAGCCCGCCGAGCAGCACATTGTAAGCGGTCCAGAGGAGGTGCGGAAAATAGCCGCCGCGCGGCAGGCCGATGCCCGGCAGGCGCTGGCTCGAGAAGAGGTTGCCGAGCGCGTTGTCGAGTACCAGATGCGGCGCCGGCAGCGTCGGGCCGACCGCCGCCGAGGCCGCGTACCAGAGCCCGATCGCCGCCGCGACGCCGACGATCCCGGCCGGGTCGAGCGCCCTCCGGCAGCGCCGTAGCGCCGCCGAGAGGGGCGCCCGGCGATCCTGATGCGGGACCTCGGCGCTCAGATAGATGCTCCCCACGATCAGCCCAGCGATGCCTCGAGGAAGCGCACCGCGTCGAGGAAGTCATACTTCGCCGCGAAGGATTTTCCCGCCTCGGCGAGGGCTTTTTTCTCGCCCGACAGGTTCGCGGCGTCGGCCTTGGCCGCGAGCTCGGCCGCCTTCGCCTTCATCGCCGCCGCCTCGAGATAGATGGCGCGGGCCGGGAACAGCTCGTCGAGGTCGTAGGGACCGGGCGCGATCGCCTTGTCGTCGATGAATTTCTGCACCTGGTACTCGTAGACATTCTTGTAGAATAGCGGGTCGGCCTTGTCGGTCCACAGCCGCGGCTGCGCCTCCCAGGGAAAGAAGGGGTCGAGCTCGGCGAAAATGAACTTGATCGCCGCCGCGTCGAGGTTGGAGCCGTTGGCGGCGTTGACGAACGGCACCTGCTTCTCGAGCTCGGTCATCTGGTTCGGGCCGAAGATGCCCGCCATCGTCCGGTACATCACCGAGTTGAAGCGGTGGATGGTGTCCTTGTTGGCCTTGATGAAGTCGGTGGTGGCGGCGAAGCCGTCATAGTTGAGGATTTTCTGCACCGGCGCGCCGTTCGGTCCGCCGGCGTATTTCACGAGCTGGCGGGTGCTGATCAGCGGCTTCCAGCCGGCCTGGAACTGGAGCTGGTAGATCTGCACCGCGCCGGCCGGGGCGGCGAACGGCACGCCGCCCGAGACGGCGAGCTGAACCGCGTTCGGATCCTCGAGGATGACGAGGTCGGAATCCTCGAGCTTCATGCCGGCGAAGCCGTAGATGAACTCGAGCCAGGGCCGCGTCGAGATGGTCGGCGGCACGGTGAGCTTCTTGCCCTTCATCTGCTCGACGGTGAGCTTGGCCGCCTCGGTGAACGTCTTTCCCTCGGCCATGAAGTCGTCGAGCGTCTTGAAGCCCGACTTCGGCCCGGTGAGGATGGTGTTGCCCTGCCAGTAGCTATGGACCAGGAACGGGCGGATGTTCTTGATCTTGTCGAGCGCCGGGGTGAGGACGCCGACGAAGATCGTGCTGATGTCGACCTCGCCGTTCTGCAGCAGCGGCACCGACTGGTTCTCGAAGACGATGCGGCCGTCGGCCGGGGCGACCTTGATGCCGACGTCGTCGAAGAACTTGTTGCGGACGGCGATGATCGGCCAGGTGTGGTTGGTGTACGAGACCATCGACAGCCGCGCCGTCACCGACGGGATCGGCGGCGCCGCGGCGAGCGCGCCGTCGACGACGCCGGGGGCGACGTTCAGCAGCGCGCCGCCGGCCGCCGTGCCGGCCATCAGCTTCAGCATGCGGCGGCGGTCGAGCATCTGCGAACCGGTCGTTTCGAACATGAGACCCTCCAGATCCAGCGTGAGGCGCGGGGCGGCCAAAGGACCGTTCGCGCCGGCGTTGGAGGCGATGATCGAACAAACCGATCCGGCGGCAAGGCTACATTTTCGGCGGTTTCCGGGTCCCGGGCGGCCGACAGGCGGCAAGCGCGGCATGCGCACCGCATCTGCCGCGCTGACGCTGCTTAACGCCGACATTAGCCGTTTCCCGCCTGGCCTCAGCCTTGCATAATTGAAACGATCGAGCCTCGGTGTCCTCTCCGGGAGGTGGCAGGTCGTCATGAAGCGCGAGCTCGCCGACACGATGCCGCCGTCGATCCGGCGGTCGCTGGAGAAATTCGGCGCCGACATCCGCATCGCCCGCATCAAGCGCGACCTCACCGCCGCGCAGCTGGCCGACTGGATCGGCATCCACCGTACGACCTACGGCCGCGTCGAGGCCGGCGATCCGATGGTGGCGCTCGGCATCTACGCAAAGACGCTCTACGCGCTCGGTCTCGGCACGCCGTTCGGCGAGGTCGTCGACCCGCGGCGGGACGAGGAGGGGCTTTTGCTCGATCTGCAGCGGCTGCCGCAGCGCGTCCGCCGGCAGGCGCGGCGGCCGATCCGCTTCAAGCTCAACAAGCTATCGGCGCCCCGGCGCGAGAGCGTTCTTCGCATCGGCGTGCTCGCCGTCATGAGCGGCCCGGCAGCGCCCTGGGGACTCGTCAACCGGCAGTGCGCCGAGGTGACGGCGGCGATGTACAACGAGGCCGGCGGCATCGACATCGGCGGCGAGCGCTTTCGCATCGAGATCGTCGGCTTCGACGACAAGCTCACCCCCGCCCGCGCCGCCGACGGCGCCCGCCACCTCATCGAGGAGGAGGGGATCCGCTATGTCATCGGCCCGAACGTCGAGCAGACGTTCGCCGCCGCGCTGCCGGTCGCCGAGCGCAACCGGGCGATGCTGTTTCCGTATTCGTTCACGCGCTCGCTCTACCGGCCGCCGCGCGAGAACGCGGTGCTCGGCCAGGTCGCCGGCTATCAGGCGGTGCCGTCGATCTACCGCTACCTGATCGGCAAGGGTGCGCGCTCGATCGCCCTCGTCGCGCCGGCGACGTCGGAGGGGCTCCGGCAGCGCCAGGACGCCTCGAAGATCGCCTCGGGGCTCGGCATGCGCGTCCTCTCGGAGAGCAGCACCTATCGCGTCGGTGCCGAGGACATCGAGGCCGCCGTGGCGCCGGCGCTGGCCCGCATGCCGGACGTGCTGGCGCTGCCGAATGTGGCGCCCTTCGACGCGAGCCGACTGATCTCGCGCGCCCGCGATCTCGGCTTTACCGGCTTCATCACCACGGAGTCGGCGCAGGACGTGGCGCACCTGCTCGAGGTGGCCGGTGCCGCCGCCGACGGCCTCGTCATGGTCGGCGGGGCGAGCCCGGAGGCGACGCGCAGCGAGCGCATGCGGGAGTTCATCCGGCGCTACGTCGTCGCCGCCGGCGCCTGGAACGACGAGGCCGGCACGAAAGCCTACGCGCTCGAGTTCCTGCTCGCGACGCTGCAGGTGGCGGGCAAGGCGGCGCTCGCCGACACTGGCCGCTTCAAGGCGGTGATCCCGCATTTCTCGATCGACGATCCGCTCGTCAGCGGCCGCGCGGCGCTCGCCTACTACGGCGCGGGCGATTTCCGGCAGAAGCGGCAGATCGGCATCCCGCTCGTCGTCAACACGATCCGCGCCGGGCGGCAGGAGACGGTGTTCACGCACGCGCCGGAGGAGGTTCTCAGCTGATTCTGCGCTCGGCTACCTCGGGCCTGCGGCCACGCCGCCAGGGCTGCCGCAGAGGGCGATCGGCTGCGCAGCCCGGCCGGCCCCGTCGATCGCCCGTGTTCCCCGCCGACAATGTCACGGGCACACTTTCCGCCGTCTCGAGGCAGAAACCTACCTTGCTGGCGGAGGCGATCCTGCTCCCGCCGTTGTGACGTTCACGACCGAAGCCGCCGGGATGGACGCGAACGAACTGCTAAAGGCGCTCATCGAGCTATCGAGGTGCCGATGGCATGGCGTGGGCTCGCCTTCGACGCTTCAGAGGACCTGGAGGATAGGGGAGTTTCGATTACGCCGAGACCGGCGGTCAGGTGTGCGAACAGCGGCTCTTCTGGGCCGTGAGGAGGTTGAGCTGCGTGCGCCCGTCTCTCGCCGACATCCTGAGCTGGCTTCGCTTTCTGCTATTCGCTGCCGAGCGCCACCCTGCCGACGACGAGATCGCCGCCCGAGAAACTCCTGCTCACCGAGAGCGAGGGCATTCGCAAACGGGCCTGTCTCAAGCGCGCGGGCGGCTGCGGCGTGAAGATGGCGCTATCGCTCAATCCCGATCATCGCCTTGCTCGCTCGTCGAACGCGACTGGTTCCCACAGGCCGACGGTTACCCCTCCATTCATTTTAGTCGCGCAGGGGGCGCTCATGGGATCGATATGAGCGCTGTCACCGTTCAGGTCGCGACCGTAGCGCGCTCGCGTGTCGCCGGAGCCACCGGGGCGGCCTCACCGGCCGCCTTCGCGCCGAGCGCGGCCTGCGCCGCGGCGAGGCGCGCGATCGGCACGCGATAGGGCGAGCAGGAGACATAGTCGAGACCCGCCGCCTCGAAGAAGGCGACGGAGGCGGGATCGCCGCCGTGCTCGCCGCAGATGCCGAGCTTGAGGCCGGGCCGCACGGCACGGCCCTTCCGGGCGGCGAGTTCGACGAGCCGGCCGACGCCCGCTTGATCGAGCGTGACGAAGGGGTCGGCGGGCAAGAGGCCCTTGGCGAGATAGCCGCCGAGGAAGGCGGCGGCGTCGTCGCGGCTGATGCCGAGCGTCGTCTGCGTCAGGTCGTTGGTGCCGAAGGAGAAGAATTCCGCCGTCTCGGCGATCTCATCGGCGCGCAGCGCCGCCCGCGGCAGCTCGATCATCGTGCCGACCTGATAGTCGACCGCGGTCCCCGTCTCCTCGGCGACCGCGTCGGCCATGGCGCGGATGCGCCCGGCGACGAGATCGAGCTCGGGCCGGCCGATGACGAGCGGTATCATGATCTCCGGCGTCACCGGCTCGCCCGTCGCTCGGGCGGCCTCGATCGCGGCCTCGAAGATCGCCCGCGCCTGCATCTCGGCGATCTCCGGATAGGCGACGGCGAGACGCACGCCGCGGAAGCCGAGCATCGGATTGCACTCGTGCAGCGCCGCCGCGCGGCTCCGCAGCGTCGCGGCGGCAACGCCGAGGCTCCTCGCTACCTCCTGCACCTCTTCGTCGCCCTGCGGCAGGAACTCGTGCAGCGGCGGGTCGAGCAGGCGGACGGTCACCGGCAGGCCGCGCATGATGGTGAACAGCTCGACGAAGTCGGCCCGCTGCATGGGAAGCAGCTTGGCGAGAGCGCTCCGGCGCCCGGCCTCGTCGTCGGCGAGGATCATCTCGCGCACGGCGATGATGCGCGCCGCCTCGAAGAACATGTGCTCGGTGCGGCAGAGGCCGATGCCGTCGGCGCCGAAGCCGCGCGCCGTCCGGGCATCGAGCGGGGTCTCGGCATTCGCCCTCACCGCCATCCGGCGCACCCCGTCCGCCCATTCCATCAGGATGCCGAAAGCGCCGAACAGCTCCG
Source organism: Pseudomonadota bacterium (assembly GCA_023430145.1). Classification (GTDB taxonomy): domain Bacteria; phylum Pseudomonadota; class Alphaproteobacteria; order Rhizobiales; family Methylopilaceae; genus JAEZCD01. The sequence goes on along the minus strand of JAEZCD010000023.1, from coordinate 13,326 downwards.
GCCGCAGCATTCTCACCTCGCCGGCCAGCACCTCGCCGGTGCCGCCGTCGATCGTGAGCAGGTCGCCGCGCGCGAACGTCGCGCCATCGGCCGTCAAGGTTCCGGAAGCATAGTCGACCTGGATCGAGCCCGCGCCCGATATGCAGGGCTTGCCCATGCCGCGCGCCACCACCGCCGCGTGCGAGGTCACGCCGCCGCGCGTCGTCAGGATGCCTTCGGCGGCATGCATGCCGTGAATGTCCTCGGCGCTCGTCTCGACGCGGACGAGGATCGCCTTGCGCCCGGTTGCCCTCGCCGCCTCCGCCTCCTCGGAGGTGAAGACGATCTCGCCCGCGGCCGCCCCGGGAGAGGCCGGCAGGCCGGTGGCGATCACCCGGCGCTCGGCGGCCGGATCGATCGCCGGATGCAGCAGCTGATCGAGCGAGCCCGGATCGACCCGGAGCACCGCCTCTTCCTCGGTGAGGAGGCCCTCATCGGCGAGGTCGACGGCGATCGTCACCGCCGCCTTGGCCGTCCGCTTGCCGCTGCGGGTCTGCAGGATCCACAGCTTGCCGGCTTCGATCGTGAACTCGACGTCCTGCATGTCCCGATAGTGCCGCTCGAGGAGCCGGCAGACGCGGGCCAGCTCCGCATAGGCTTCCGGCATCGACGCCTCGAGCGACGGCTTGCACGACTGCGCGCCCAGCCGCCCCCGTTCCGTGATGCTCTGAGGAGTGCGGATGCCGGCGACGATGTCCTCGCCCTGGGCATTGACGAGGAACTCGCCATAGAGCTCCCTCTCGCCCGTCGCGGGATCGCGGGTGAAGGCGACGCCGGTCGCCGATGTCTCACCCCGGTTGCCGAAGACCATCGCCTGGACGTTGACGGCAGTCCCCCACTCCGCCGGAATGCCGTGCAATGCGCGATAAGTGACGGCGCGGGCGTTCATCCAGGAGCCGAGAACCGCATCAATGGCGCCCCAGAGCTGCTCCCTCGGATCCTGCGGAAAGGGCGTGCCGCATTCTTGCAGGACGATCGCCTTGTAGAGCGCGACGAGCTCGCGCAAATCCTCGGTCGAGAGGTCGGTGTCGAGCTCCGTCCCCATGCGGTCCTTGCACCTCTCGAGCGCCGCCTCGAACCGATCGTGCGGGATGCCGAGCACCACGTTCCCATACATGCCGATCAAGCGCCGGTAGCTGTCGAAGGCGAAGCGGTCGTCGCCGGCCGCGCGCGCCACCGTCTCGACCGTGGCGTCGTTGAGCCCGAGGTTGAGGACCGTGTCCATCATGCCCGGCATCGAGGCGCGGGCGCCCGAGCGCACTGATACGAGGAGCGGGCTCTCCGCGTCGCCGAGCCACCTCGCGGCGATCCGGCCGATCGCGGCCAGCGCCGCCTCGACCTGCAGGGCGAGGTCTTCGGGATAGCGCCGGCTGTTCTCGTAGAAGTACGTGCAGGCTTCGGTCGTGATCGTGAAGCCCGGCGGCACCGGCAGGCCGAGATTGCACATCTCGGCGAGATTGGCCCCCTTGCCGCCGAGCAGGGCCTGCATGCCCGCCCGGCCCTCGGCCTTTCCCTCGCCGAAGCCGTAGACCCATTTCCTCATGCCCTGCCTCCCCGAATTTGGCGAGACGAGCGGCGAGCGCCGGTGTCTCGCGGTCGTGCCATCGGCTCCCCAGTTCGCGGCGATCGCCGACTGCTCGCTGGAACCGCAAGGGCACCGCCTGGAACCCGCCCGGCCCTGCCCTCGTGCGAGAGCGGAACCGGCCCGCGGCCGCCGAGGCCGCTTTCCTCGAGGCCCCACACGTCCAGCAAGCATCGAACCCGGCGGCGGCACGCCCGCCGGGTCGAAGCCGTCGACCATCCTTGTCGAATCCCGGCCAGTCCGGCGGCCTGCCGGGAGTCTGGTCCGCTCGTGCGGACTTCTCGCTCGTACTCGGCCGAGCCTCAGGCGAGTGCCGGCGACGAGCGATCGGAGCGGCTCATCGACGAGCCTTGCAATGGCGCCGCCACCGCCCCGATCGCTGAGCGACCGGATCCGCCCAGCCTGCAGCGAGTACGGCCAGCTGTCGCGCCGCCCCAGCGCCCTATCGTGTGAACCGCTCCGGCGGCGGGTCGGTCGGCGTCGGGAAGCTACCCTCCGCCAGTTCGACCCGCACCCCGTCGGGATCGGTGACGAAGCAGACCCGCAGCTCCTTGCGGCCGCCCGGATTGAAGGGCGGCGCCTCGGGCACGATGCCGCTGTCCGCGAGCCGAGCCAGAAGTGCATCGAGATCGCCGACGCCGAGCGCCACGTGCCCGCTGCCGGGCGTGCGGTCGTAGTCGGCCGGTGCCTGTTCGTTGATCGTCAGCTCGATGGTGACGTTCGGCTCGTCGTCGGTACCGAGGTAGAGAAGGTAGAATGTCGGCGAGATGTTCAGGCAGCCGACCACCTTGAGACCGAGCTTATCGTAGAACGCGAGCGAGCGCGCGGCATCCTTCGCCCGGATATTGAAATGCGCGAGGCGGACGCCCATCACTTTTTACTCTTCTTCTTGAGCGTGAACATGTCGTAGTCCTTCTCGTCGGCGAGCGGCCAGTAGTCGTGGGTCGCCCAACATTCCATCGCCATGCCGAAGGGCAATTCCCGCGTCAGCAGCTCACGCCAGGGCTGCACCAACAGAGCACGCGTCATGCGACGGTGGGCGCGCGAGCGCTTCATGAACACGTCGCGGGCGATTTCCCAGGCGCGGTCGATCAACTTGTCGTCGGGAACGACCTCGCCGACGAGGCCCCACTCCAGCATCTGCTTTGCCGGAATGGTTTTTCCGGTCAGCAGGTAATACTTGCCTCGGTTGTGGCCGAGCAGCTCTCTGTAAAGCGTCTGCACGCCGTCGCCGGGAACGATACCCATTCCGGTGTAATGGCCGTCCGTCATCGTCGTGCTTTCGCTGCAGATGACGATGTCGTTCACCAGCGCGAGCTCCTGGTGAATGAAGAACGGCCCGTTGATCGCGGCGACGATCGGGATCTCGGAATTGAGCATGGCGAAGGGCTCATGCACCTGGTCGACGTACCAATAGTCGTAGCCCTTGGCGAAGTCGTACTTCTTGTCGAAGCCGCAGCGCTTCCACCCTTCCGGATCCATCGACGACAAGAAGGTATTGCCCGTCCCGCTGAAGATGATGCATTCGTTCTCGGGGTCGTGGCCGATATCGGCGAAGGCTGGGATGAGCGCCCGATGCAGCTCGAGGCTCCAGCTGGCCGGCCCGCCATTGGTGTGCATGCGGACTTCGAGAATGCCGTCCTCGCGCCGCATGGTAAAATATTCGGCCCACCGTTCCGAATATTCCTCCAGCCGCGTCCGATATATTTCCTTGCTGCTCAGCCGCTTGGCCATCCGCCGTCTCCACCCACCATGACAGGTCACCAGGTGAGCGATCAGTAGCGTCGTTCTTCGCTTTGTGTCAATAGGAATGGGGGAGCACGAGGAGCGCGATTATGGCGGAGAGTCCTGACTACGAGCCTACGGGCGCGTCGGTGCGCCGCAGGATGGCCGAGGAGATCATCGAGATCCTGCGCCGCGAGATACTGACCGGCAAGGTCGCGGGCGGCAGCCGTCTTCCCTCGGAGCGCGAGATCGCCGTTCGCTTCGGCGTCAGCCAGCCGACGGTGCGCGAAGCCTTGCGCGCGCTCGACTCGATGGGGCTGATCGAGGTGCGCCACGGCAGCGGGACGTTCGTGCGGTCCGACGCCGAGTACAGCACCGCCGTCGCGCTTCAGAACCTCCTGCAGTTGAGGGACATCGGCATTCTCGACGTGCTCGACGTGCGCCAGGTGCTCGGCCTCGAATCGGCGAGGCGTGCCGCGATGCATGCCGACGAGGCCGATATCGAGACCCTCCGCGATCGGTTGGCGGCGTTCCTCGAGCGCCGCGACACCGCCGACCTGACGCGGGTGCTGAGGCTGATCAGCGAATTCCAGGAGGCGCTGTCCCGGGCTGCGAAGAACCCGCTCCTGTTCGCGATCGAGTCCTTCCTCATCAAGCTCGTTCTGCAGCTTCAGATCAGCCCGGTCGGCAGTCGCGGCGCCGCCAACTGGCAGCGCCGGAGCATGGCCTTCCAGGAGGATCGAGAGGCCATCGTCAAGGCGGTTGCCGATCACGATCCGAGAGCCGCCGAGTATGCGATGGCGAACTACCTCGCGCACCAGCGCAAGGTGTTCCTCCAGGACCCCGAGCTCGGATTGATGCGCATGAACGATCCGAAGGCGCTCTCGAGCGTTGCCGAGGTCGTCGACGGTTTCCGCGGGCGGCGGGGAACGCGGCAAACAGCGTGAGGGAGGCGCCGCGCGTCGCCGATGGCGCCGACACGGCAGCGCCATCGATCAGGCGCTGGCTCGATCTTCGAGTGTCTCCGACGACGGACGCGTGACGGGGCGCCCGGATCTCGCTGATGCCGGCGAGGAATTGCTCGGCGGCCGGCACCGGCGGAGCCGGCGAGGTCGGCCAGCGACGGCCGCCGTCCTGCGCGCGGGACGTGTCGGAGCTCAGGACTGGGGGCGAACCGTGTTTCGCAGCGTGCCGAGCACGGGCGACACGAGCTCGACCACGTCGCCATCCTCAAGATACCGGTCGAGCTCGAGCCCGCAGCCGTTGATCGTTCCCGATCCGAAGATCTGGCCGGGCATGATCGTCTCGCTCTCCGATACGTAGGCGATCATCTGCTCGAACGTGTGCGGCATGCCGGCGCTGCTGCCGCTGCTCCAGGTCTGCCCGTCCTGCGCATGCCGATCGGGCTCCATGATATGTTCCGGAAACAAGGAGAACTCGCGTATCTGAGCCGGGACCGGCAGCGGCGCCGGGAGCGTCGTTCCGGCGAGCGGCAGCCGGTCCTACGATCTCTTTCCCGTTTGCGGTTCCCGATCGCCGAGTCCGGCCGCGACGGCGCGGCGGTAGGCAGGGCGGTCTGCGATACGGGTGAGAAAATCAGGGATGGCGCCGAGCTCCTGCGGCAGCAGCCCGCGCAGCGAGGCGCTTTCGAGCGGGTAGCTCATCTGGATATCCGCCGCCGAGAAGGCCGCATCCGCGAAGTAGCCGTCGCGCCGGAGCGAGCTGTCGATGTAGGAAAGCACCCGCCCGAGCTGGTCCTTCGCCTGCTCCAGCTTGGCGACGGGCAGTGGATCGGCGCTGCCGAGATGGAACAGCAGCGACATCGGCAGCGTCGCCGAGCCTTCGGCGAAATGGAACCAGTAGAGATAGCGCGCATGCGTGGGATCGCCGGCGCTCCTGGCCAGCCCGCGGCTGCCGTGCTTCTCGAGCAGATAGGTCAGGATCGCACCGGATTCGGCCAGCACGAGGCCGTCGGTGCACAGGACCGGCGACTTGGCCAGCGGGTGAACGTCTGCCAAGACCGCAGGCGCCCTCATCGTGACCGGGTCGCGGGAATAGCGGACGACCGTGTACGGCAGCTCCAGCTCCTCGAGCAGCCACAGTACGCGGTGCGAGCGCGAGCGCTCGAGGTGATGGACCTCGTACATCTCAGGCGCAGCCGCAGGAAGGCACGTGGCGGCCCTCGTGAGGCGTCGTCTCGACGGCGTGTCCGCGTGCGCCCGCGCCCGTCAGCTCCGGCATCCTGCCGCCCCCGATTTCTTCGATCAGGATGTCGCCCCGGGCGAGGTCGCCGGGCGCCGGTCCAGTCGAACGCACGCACGCGCCTCGGACCACCGTCCTCGCGCTCGTCTCCATCCCGGTCCTCCCCGGCTCACCTGGCCGGCGCATGAGGCGAGCACCTTCTTGCCAAGTCACCAGATAGGTTGCATCTAGCGTCGGCGGTCTTTTTGTGTCAATAGGTCATCGTTCACACAGGCGGAAACCCATGGAAGACGGCCCCGATTTCCTCGTTGGAAACGGTCAACGACGCCGGAAATTCGCCGAGGAGATCATCGATACGCTCCGCCAGGACATTCTGACCGGGCGCCTGCCGAGCGGCAGCCGGCTTCCTTCCGAGCGCGAGATCGCCGTACGTTTCGGCGCGAGCCAGCCGACGGTCCGCGAGGCTTTGCGGGCGCTCGACTCGATGGGCATCATCGAGGTCCGCCACGGCAGCGGCTCCTTCGTGCGCATCGATCCGAGCTACAGCGCCGCGCTCGCGCTGCAGAACCTGCTGCAGCTGAGCCGCATCGGAATCCTCGAGGTGCTCGATGTCCGCGAGGTGCTCGGACTTGAGTCCGCGCGGCGTGCGGCCCGGCTCGCGCAGGAGGCCGACTGGCGACAGCTTCAGGAGCGCCTCGCCGCGTTCGAAGAGCTCGTGAACGCGACCTCCGTCTCGCAGATCATGCACTGCATCATCCATTTCCAGGAAGCCATCTCGGAGGCTGCGAGGAACCCGCTCCTGTCGGCGATCGAGTCGTTCCTGATCCGGATGCTGCTGCAACTGCAGCTCGGCCCGATCGGCGCCCGCGGCGTCGAGCACTGGCAAGCCCGCAGCCTCGGCTTCCAGGAAGATCGCCGAAGGATCATCACGGCGATCCTCGAGCGCGACGTGCAGGCGGCGGAATACGCGATGGCGAACTATCTGTCCCACCAGCGCAAGACGTTCCAGAACGACATCGACCTCGGGACCATGAAGATCACCGATCCTCAGGCCCTGACGACGCTGTCGAACATCGTCGGCTACTTCCGGAACGGGCAAGGCGGGGAGCAGCGCAGCTAGCGGGCGCCGACGAGCCGACGGAGAACGGCAGGTCGCCGAACCGCACGGCCCCTCCAGAGCCGCCACGACTAGCCGGGTCGCCGGCGCGGCGCTTCGGAAGCCTCTCGTGCCCGCCCGCGTGCGCCGACGTCGGCGTCGGCAGCATCGACCGGAGACCGGAGACGGCGTCGACCAGCGCTGTGCGTTGACATCGCCGCGGCGGCAATGTAGCGCTAGCTCCTCTGGTCACCTATCTAGCAGCTCGAGCTGCAGCCGGCCTTATCGAGAAGGCGACGGGTTGCGTTGCCGAACGATCCGGAGGGGACGTGCGGATGCGTTCCGCAGCTTCCAGCTCTGCCGATGATACCGCGGTATTTACTTTTCAGAATCTGACGGAGGAAGCGCGTGTCCAGTTCCCGTGAAGCTGTCTCGTCGAACGTCCGGCTGGTGTCTCACCTGGATGTTCCCGGAGGCGGCCAGATCTTCGTCTTCGAGGGCAAAGCCTTCGTGGGTCACATGGCGCCCCCCGATGGCACGACCATCATCGACGTCTCCGATCCGGCCTCCCCGACCATTCTGAGCAAGGTGCAGGTCCCCACGAACCGTCACTCGCACAAGGTTCGCGTCCACGACGATCTGATGCTGGTCAACAGCGAGGCCTACCAGAGCCCCGACTTCGCGGATGGCGGCCTGCGGATATTCGACATCAGCGATGCGTCGCGCCCCAAGCAGGTCGGCTTCTTTCCAGTTCCTGGAAAGGGCGTGCACCGTTTCGATTCCGACGGCAAGTTCGCCTATCTGTCGTCGAGCGCGGAGGGCTTCCGCGGCAACATCGTCCGGATCGTCGACATCTCGGACCCCGCCAATCCGCGCGAGGTCTCCAAGTGGTGGCGCAGGGGCCAGTGGGAAGCCGGCGGCGAAGTGCACGACTGGGGCGCGCGCAGCGTCGCCTGCCACCATCCGCTGCGCTTCGGTGACCGGCTCTACGTGAGCTACCAGCAGGGCGGCGTCTTCATCCTCGACATTTCGGACATCGATGCGCCGAAACAGATCGGTTCCTACGACTATCATCCGGCATTCGAGCGCATCACGCACACCTTTGCGCGCGTGCCGATCAAGCTCGACGGCAAGGACGTCGCCGTGGTCGTCGACGAGGCCCCGCTCAGGGCCCGAGAGGGCCAAGTGCCTGCCTTCGTCTGGATCTTCGATGTCTCGGACGAGACGCGCCCGCATCCCATCTCCACCTATTGCATGAAGTCCGAGGACACTCCCTATCGCGACGATGGCAGCAACCCGCAGCCGCGCTTCGGCGCGCACCAGTGCCATGAGCGCATGACCGACCACTACGCCTATGTGACCTGGTTCCGTGGCGGCCTGCGCATCCTGGATTTGCGGGATCCCTCCAAGCCGACCACCGCCGGCTACTACATACCCGCCGAGCGAAAGAACATCATCCAGTCCAACGACGTCTTCGTCGACGATCGAGGCTACATCTACCTTCTCGATCGCGTTCGTGGACTGGATATTCTGGAGTTCACCGGCCGCTCCTGAGCCGGTGAATTTGTCGGTCCAGTCGAGACGCCGCCAGTGCTGCCGATCGCCCCGAGGCCGGGGAGATCGGCAGCGCCCACGCCAGCCGACGGGAGGAGGATGACCTTCCGTCCTCAGGCCGACGGGATATCCGCCATGATAGCGCGCTCGATCCGGTCGCGCGTCAGCGGCATGTCGCGGACCCGCACGCCGATCGCGTGATGCACTGCATTGCCGATCGCCGCGGCGAGCGGGCCTGCGGCGCATTCTCCGACCCCGAGCGCCGGATTCGTGCCCGACTCGATCACGTCGATGAGTATCTGCGGCGTCTCGGAGAACTTGAGCGTCGGATAGTCGCGCCAGCTCCGCGCGGTGAAACCGTCGCTGTTCCAGCCGGCCGCCTCCTTGAGGGTCCAGCTCGCCGCCTGTATCAGCCCGCCCTCCAGCTGGTTGATCAGCCCGTCGCGATGGACGACCCGACCGGCGTCGACGGCGCCGTAGAGCCGGCGCAGCCTGACGTCCTGGTCGATCTCCACTTCGGCGACGACGGCGAAATAGGCGGCGGAGTTCTTGTAGCGGGCAAAGCCGATCCCGCGCCCGCTGCCCGTCCCCGTCGGCGCGCCGGGAGTCCATCCGGCAAGCGCGGCCGCGGCCGTGATGACCGCAGCCGCGCGCGGGTCGCTCGAGTGACGAAGCCGGAACCCGACCGGATCCTCTCCGCACATCTCGGCGAGCTCGTCGACGAAGCATTCCGCCGCGAAGACGTTGCAGTGCGCGCCGAGCGTGCGCATCGACGAGCTGCGCATGGGCCCTTGCGCGAGCAGGTGCTTGGCGACGCGCTTGCGGCCGAAATCATAGAGCGGCGTCGCGTTGCGGTCCGCGCCGCCCTGCGGCTGCGGAACGTCGATCGGCGGCGACGCTGTCGCGGGCTCGGCGAGGTCCCAGGAGGCGAGGAGATTGATCCCCGGCCCGGCACCGGGCCGCAGCGCATGCGGCGTCGACCAGATGCGGTGGTGCCAATCGACCACCCTGTCGAACGCGTCGAGCTCCGCCGCCATCTCCACGATCATCGGCGCTCCGAACGGCGACCAGCAAAGCTCTTCCCGGCGCGTCCACAGGCACATCACGGGACGGTCGGCGGCGCGGGCGAGGAGAACCGCGTCGAAAGCGGCATCGTCTGCTCCGTTGTGGCCGTAGCAGCCCGCACCGTCCACATGGCGAACGGCTACGTCGTCCTCCGGCATGCGCAGTGCCCTCGCGACCTGCCTCCGCAGTGGATAGACGCCCTGGCTGTGGGTCCAGATCTCGACCCGGCCCTCGATCCATCGCGCGATTCCACAAGATGGGCCGACCGAGGCATGGGCGATATAGGGGCGGGAATAGCGGGAGGCCAGGCGCCGCGTTGCTTCGGTCGGGCCCGGTTCGCTCCCCTCCTCCCGAACGACCACGGGCTCTCGAGGCCAGGTCTCCATCCAGCCGTTCGGCTCCGCATACTCCGGGAGCTCCCGCGATCGCTCCCAGAGCGCGGTCCGGTGAGCGACATCCATGGCGCGGCGCAGCTGCGAAAGGCCGACCGCGACCACGCCGCCGAAATGGCCGTCCTGGACGGCGCAGATCACCCCATCGAGCGACGCGATCCGTCCCCTGTCGAACGAGACGAGCCGATCGCCCGGATGATCGCCGCGCAGGACGGCCCCGTAGGCCATGTCCGGCAGCTCCATGTCCTGGATGAAGGCGCCCCGTCCGCCGAGCTTCTCCTCGAGATCGAAGCGCCTCACCTCACCGAAGGCCGGTGGGTCCGCCCGCAGCGAGGGGGGCGGAAAATCCGGGATCTGCACGTCGATGTCGACGGCGCCGGAGAGTTCCCAATAGGACACGCCGGCGCCGCCGTCCTCGCCGCTGAACACCCCGGCTTTCACGAGCAGGGGCTTGTTTCCGTCGTGGCCGAGCCGACGCCGCGCCGCTTCCGCGAAGAGCTGGCGGGTCAGGGCGCAGGCCCAGCGCAGGGCGCTCCCGCCCTCCTGGATGGAGTAGCTTCCGGCCGTGTAGCCCTCGTCCGGAGCGGCGATGGTATCGGCACGCGCGACGCGCAATTGCGAAGGCTCGACGCCAAGCTCGTGGGCGGCAAGCACGGCGAGCGCGGTCAAGATGCCCTGCCCCAATTCCACCTTGCCCGTGCGAACCGTGATCCGGCCTTCCCCGTCGAGCGAAATCCAGCGTGCCAGCGATGGGTTGGCGGCGATATCCTTGGGAAGCGTCGTCACCCTCTCGCCCCCGAGCAAGTCAGGGCGCGATCGATCGCTCGCAGGATGCGCGGATGGGCTCCGCAGCGGCAGATGTGCCGTTCATCGATCGCCGCCACGATCGCAGCGCGATCGGCGGTCCCGAGCATTCCGGCGACCGTCATGATGATGCCGTTGGTGCAGTATCCGCACTGCGCCGCCTGCTCCTCCAGGAAGCAGGCGTGCACCGCGCCGATGGCGCAGCTCGCCTGCGCGCCGGCCTCGATAGTCTCCACGTCACCTTTCACGTCCGCGCATGCGATCGAGCAGGACTGCGTGGGCCGGCCATCGACCAGCACGGTACAGGCCCCACAGTCGCCTTCGCAGCAGCCGATCCGCGTCGCCTTCAGCCCGAGCTCGTCCCGCAACGCCAGAAGCAGCGTGCTGCCGGACGAGACCGCCGCGACGCTGCCGTTCACACGTATCCTGCACGCCGGCATTCCTACCCGGCTCCTCCCAGCTTGAAGAGATCGACCGCGTTGCGGCCGAGTATCTTCGTCTTCACGACATCCGGAAGAGCTGTCTGCCGCAGCCAGTCGGCCGACGACTCGTTGTCCGCGAACGGCCAGTCTACGGCGAACAGGATCCGGTCGCTGCCCATCTCCTCGACGCAATAGGCGAGCGCGCGGTCCGAGAAGAAGCCGCTGGTGCTGATATAGAAGTTCCGGCGGAAAGTCTGCGCGAAGTCAGAAGGCCTGTTGCCTGCGCGACGAAACGATTCGTCGATCCGCCAGAGCAGGAACGGCAGGCCCTCCCCGAGATGACCGAGAATGAAGGTCAGGCGCGGATGCTCCTCGAATAGCCCGCTGAGGATGAGCCGCACCGCCTGCGTCGCGGTCTCGACCGTGAATGCCCAACCCGCATTCATGATCGTCGGGTGCGTCTGGCCGTACGCGCCGTAATGGATCCGCGCCACATCCTCCTGCGGCTTCGCCGGATGGAGATATATCGGCACACCGAGCGCCTCCGCGCGCCCGAAAATCGGCCAATACTTCCTCAGATCGATGAACTCACCCCGCGATAGACCGAATATCGCCGCGCCCTTGAAGCGGAGGTCGCGAACGCATCGCTCGAGCTCGTCCGCCGCGGCCTCGGGCTCCGCCGTCGGCAGCACCGCCAGCGCCTCGAACCGATCGGGATATCGGCCGATCGCACCATGGAGTCGGTCATTCACCGCTCGCGAGAACGGGACCGCCAGCTTCGCCTCGAGGGTCTGCGGGCCGGGCGGCGCGTGCGAGATGATCTGAACATCGATACCCGCCCGATCGAGCTCGGCGATACGCCCTTCGCCGATCTCGCCGAGCTTCCGACGCCAGTGCTCCGGATAGGCACTGCCTGTTCCCTGCGCGGCGACCAGCTCGTCATCCCAATAATGCTCCTCGACCGTGACGACCGACGGCGTTCTCATCCACCTTGCTCCAGTGAGGCCGCCCGCTTCTCGGCGCCAGCCCGAACCCGTCACCCGAGATCAGACATCCGCTGCGCTCCGCCTCGTCTCGCGATGGCCTGGACGTGTTGACAACCGACCGGACACCGAACATGCTAGGTCACTAGTTGACACGGCGCAAGCCGAGCATGCGAAGGCATAAAAAGGGAGGATGAACATGCGAAACACCATAGCTGCATTCACCGCGAGCCTGCTCGCCTGCTGCGCTGGAGGCGTCGCCCTCGCCGAGGTTCCCCAGGCGGCCGTCAAGCTGCTGAGCGAGAAGGGACTGGACGTCGAGCAGATCCGCAAAGCCGAAGCCCGGGACCTCGCAATTCCGAGCGACTGGCTCGAGAAGGCGAAGGCGGAAGGCAAGGTCACCTACATCAGCACCAGCACGGCCGATCAGGCGGCGCGGTATCTGGCGGCCTTCCGTGAGCGCTATCCGGACGTCGAGGTCGAATTCATCGAGGGCGTCGGCTCCAACACGACGACCCAGCCGCTGATGGCCTACAAGGCGGGCAGCCTGCTGACGGACGTGATCGCCGCGTTCGGCCAGGTGATGCCGGACTACCGCCAGGCCGACGCGCTCGAGCCCCTCTCCGATCTGCCGGCGCTGCAAAACGTGCCGGAGGAGAAGCGGGATCCCCAGAACCGCTGGAGCAGTCTCAATCAGGCCAACTGGTGCATCGCTTACAACCCCAAGAAGATCTCAGAGGATCAACTGCCGAAGACATGGTGGGACCTGGTTGCCAAAGGAACCGTCTATTCCGACGGCCGTGTCGGCCTCGCGAACCGCCCTCATGTCTGGCTGATCAATCTCTGGGGAAAATACGGCGCGGAGCGGATCACCAACGAGTTCATTCCGGCCTTCTTCGAGAACCTAAAGCCGCAGCTTCGGTCCGAGGGTCAGGACGGCGTCCTCAAGCTCGCCGCAGCCGGCGAGTTCGACATCCAGGTCCCGACCCAAACCGCCACGATGAAGTACTGGCAGGGCGAGGGAATGAAGATGGAACTCCATTGCCTCGATCAAGTGCCGCAGAACTATCACGAGATCGGCATGTTCCGGAACTCGCCGTCCCGGTACTCGGCCAAGATCCTCATCAACTGGCTGCTCAGCGCCGAGGGCCAGGCCAGCCGGTACGCGGCCACCGACCTCGCACCCGTGCACAAGGATCTCCAGGGCGACAGCTATGTCGTCTTCGCCGACAAGCTGAAGGGCAAGCAGATCATGCCCCGGACGAACGATCTCTATGATCAGATGCCCGCGCTCTACGAGGTCTGGAACAAGGCCTGGGAGCGTTCCGGCGGCAAGCTCTGATCTCCGGCTCGGCCCGTACTGCGGACTTCTCGACGGGCCTTCTCGACGGACGACCTGTGCGGCCAGCGCCCCCGCGCCGGCCCCCGCTTTTAGCGCCCCCCCGGCGGTCCGCCACCCACC
>JAEZCD010000375.1 GCA_023430145.1 Pseudomonadota bacterium | reverse complement strand
CCGGAGGTGGCGCCGGTGACGATCGCCACCTTTCCAGCGAGCGCTCCGGCCGATTGCGCCGCGGCTGGAGCGGCGGCGAGCTCGATCCCTGCCGCCGCGCCCGCGGCCAGCATGCCGGTGACGACGTGCCGGCGCGGAAGATTTTTGGGGCTGTCGGTCATATCGCATCTCCCGGTTGGTCTCAGGAGAGGCTAGCGGGCGGGATTACCGGGAAAAATCGTAGCGGGCTTTCAGGACTTTGAAGATGGACTTATAAATCGCCGCATGACCTCGGCCTCCGATCCGTTCTCCGGGCTCGCGGCCTTCCTGGCCGTCGCCGAGACCGGCTCGTTCACGGCGGCGGCGGCGCGCCTCAACGTCTCGCCGGCCGCCGTCAGCCAGGCGATCAAGGCGCTCGAGGCGCGTCTCGGCACGCTCCTCTTCGCCCGCACCACGCGCCGCGTCGGCCTGACCGAGGCGGGCATCGCCCTGCTCGCCCGCGCCGGTCCCGCGGCAGCTGAGATCGTCGCCGCCATCGACACGGCCGGCGCGATGGGTGAGGAGCCGTCGGGCCTGCTGCGCCTCACGGTGCCGCGGATGGCGGTGCCGCTGGTTGTCGAGCCGGTGGTGCCCGTGCTGCGCAGCACGCATCCGAAGGTCGCGATCGAGGTGGCGGTCGAGGACACCGCGGTCGACCTGCCGGGCCGCGGCTTCGATGCCGGCATCCGCATCGGCGAGTACATCGCCAAGGACATGGTCGCCGTCCGGCTGACTCGCGACATCGCCTGGTCGGTCGTCGGCAGCCCGGACTACTTTCGGGCCCGCGGCGCGCCGCAGCGGCCCGAGGACCTGACGGAGCACGAGGCGATCCGCTACCGGTTTCCCGGCTCGGGCGTGCTCTATCGCTGGGAGTTCGAGCGCGACGGCAAGACGCTCACGGTCGATCCGCCGGGCAGCCTGATCGTCAACGACGGCGCGCTGCTGATCTCGCTCGCGCTCGCCGGGCTCGGCCTCGCCTATGTCGCCGACATCGCCGCGGCGGCGGAGCTGCGGACAGGCCGGCTCGTCGGCGTGCTCGGGCCCCATCTGCCGCGGTCGCCGGGCCTGTTCCTGTACTTCCCGCGGCACGCCCAGGCGCAGCCGAAGCTGCGCGCCTTCATCGACGTGGCGCGACGCGTGCTGCGCCGAGGCTCCGGCAGGAAGGCCGCCTGATGGTCGAGCCGAGGCAGCCCCCTCAAGTCGGCCCCCGCTGCGGCGCGGGGACGAGGCTGCGCCGCAATCGTCCGCGCAGGAACGGCCAGAGGAACATCAGAAGCGCGACGCCGAGCAGGGTCATCGTGATCGGCCGCTCGACGAAGGGCGCGAGGCTGCCGGCGGACGACATCAGCCCGGCCCGCAGCTCGAACTCGGCGACCGGCGCCAGCACGAGGCCGACGACGAACGGCGCCAGCGGCACTTTCGCGAGCTCGAGCAGCACGCCGACGCCGCCGAAGGCGAGCACCACCCAGAGGTCGAAGGACCGATTGTTCAGCGCGAACGCGCCGATGGCGCTGAAGACGATGACGAGCGGCAGCACATAGGCGCGGGGCAGGCGCATCAGCCGGGCGAACAGGGCGATGCCGAAGGTCATCAAGAGGAACATGACGACATGGGCGACGAGATGCGTCGCCATGATCGTGTTCACGATGCCGGGATTGTTCTGATAGAGCAGCGGCCCCGGCTGCAGATTGTGGATGACGAGCGCGCCGAGCAGGATGGCGTCGGTGAGGCCACCGGGAATACCGAGCGTGAGCAGCGGCACCAGCGTGCCGCCGGTGGTGGCGTTGTTGGCGCTCTCAGCGGCGACGATCGCCTCCTCGCTGCCCTTGCCGAAATCCTGCGGCGTCTTGGAGAGGTTCTTCGCCGTCGTGTAGGCGACGATCGAGGCGACCGTGGCGCCGACGCCCGGCAGGATGCCCATGGCGATGCCGATCAGCGACGAGCGCAGCATGTTCCAGCCATAGGTGGAGTAGTCGCGCAGGCGGATGAGCATGCCCTTCATGGTCGCCTCGATGGCGTCCATGCGCTCCTCGATGTTGACGGCATCGGCGAGCGCCTGGCCGATCGCGAACATGCCGAGAATCACCGGCAGCGCGTTCAGCCCGCCCTCCATGATCGTGTAGCCGAAGGTCAGCCGCACCATGCCCGAGGTCTCGTCGATGCCGGGCATTGCCACCAGCATGCCGAGCAGGCCGGCCGACAGCCCCTTCAGGAACGAGCCCTCGCTGAGCGAGGAGATGAGGACGAGCGCCACGACGACGAGCGAGAAATTCTCGAAGGGGCCGAAGGCGACCGCGATGCTGGCGAGCGGCGGCGCCAGCAGCACGAGCGCGAACCAGGAGAGCACGCCGCCGACCACGGACGCCGAGTTGCCGAGCCCGAGCGCTCTTCCCGGATAGCCCTTCTTGGCCAGCGCGTAGCCGTCGAGGCACGTCATGATCGCGTTCGGCTCGCCCGGGATGCGCATCAGGGTGGCGGTGACGAGGCCGCCCGAGACGCCGCCGACGAACATGCCGATCAAGAGGATCACGGCGTTCTGGCTCGTCATGTAGTAGGTGAAGGGCAGCGTCAGCGCCATCAGCATGCCGGCGGTGACGCCCGGCATGACGCCGATCGAGATGCCGAGCAGCACCCCGCTCAGCATGACCAGGAACGGCAGCGGCGTCGCGAGGTTGAGGAAGGCCTCGAACAGCGTCATGGCAGGTCGAGCTGAAAGAGGGTGCGGAAGGTGAGCTCGAGCGCCACCGCCATCACGGCGGCGACGATCGCCAGCGCCGGCATGCGGCGGCGAGCGAAGCCGCTCAGGAGGGCGCCGGCGAGGAACAGGTAGACGCCGGTGGCGATCAGAAAGCCGATGCCGCGCACGCTGAGCGCGGCCACATAGGCGGTGGTCAGCAGGAACAGCGCCACCGCCACCCAGGGCCGTGGCCTGTGCTCGGCCTCGCCGGAGCCGAGGCCGACGACCATGCTCTGCTGCGCGCGGCCGAGATCGCGGCCGAAGGCGAGATTGGCGAGCATGACGAGCGCGAGGGCGATAAGCGCCCAGCAGATCCAGATCGGCACCGTCCCGGGTCCGAGCGGATCGAACGGCGCCGGCGGCAGTTTTTGCGCCTCGCGCAGGATGATCCCGGCGACGGCGAGCAGGGCGACCGCATAGGCGGCGTCGGCGGTGCGGGAGCGGCGATCGGCGCTCATGGGCGAGGCTCGCGCGTCGACCGGCCAGGCTGTACCGCGTCGAAGGTGGTGATGTCGCCTGCGGGCAGAAGACGCCTCGCTCCTCCCTCCCCCCTTGCGGGGGAGGGATGGGGAGGGGGGTGCGG
>JAEZCD010000334.1 GCA_023430145.1 Pseudomonadota bacterium | reverse complement strand
GCTTCGGCGGCGGCTCGCAGCGCCAGCGCGCGACGGCGCTCCGCCACCACGGGATCAGCCACACCTCGAGCCGCCGCCGCCAGCGGCGCACGACCGGAAGATCGATCGACAGGACGAGCAGACCGAGCGGCACCATCCAGAAGCCGAGCACAGGCAGGAAGCCGAGGAATCCGAGCCCGACGAGGCCGATGCCGATGCCGACGCGGGCGAATCGCGACTGCGGCAGATGGACCTCGCGCCCGAACAGGCGAATTCTCTTCCGACGGTGGTGGTGGCTCATGCCGGCTCGCCGATGCCCTCGTGGCGACAGCCTAGCCGGGCTGACGCAGACGACCAATCCCCGGCCGTCGATGCGGGTTCCGGGCGACTGCCGCGATCGGCTTCCTCGGCGCGCTCCGCTCCCGCGCTCTCGGGACGACCATGCGCCATCTCGGCCACACCACGGGGGCGGGAACCGAAGATGCCCGTTCGGGCTTGACGACCGGACGGCACCGATGCAGACTTCAAGCATCGGGAAAGGAGGTCTAAGACAATGACTCCACCGGACCAAGCTGGGCTGTAAGGTTGAGCGGATCACTCCGGGCAATTCTTGCAGCATCTCAGACAATCTAGCGGATTGTAGCTGCAGCGCGACTTTACGGCTTTCGATCGGAGCCGGCCTCATTCGGGAAACCGCTGGCCCGGCGGAACGCGCGAAGTAGGCTGCGGCATCATCAACACTGTGAGTGCGGCGCGATTCATCCGCCCGTGAGCCATGCGCCCGGGCCTCAACCCGCAAATCCGCGCATTCACGTCGAGCCCCCGGCCCTGACCGGGGGCTTTGCTTTTCGGCCCTGCGTCCCGGGTCTCGCCTGCCGCGCAACGCAGCGAGTGTAGCCCGGATAACCGGAGCGCCATCCGGCGTCATCCTGCTCTCTCCGCGCAATCCCACTCTCCGCGTCATCCTGCGGCTTGACCGCAGGATCCATTCTTCCGTCGGGAAGAGAGAAAGTTGGATCCTGCGGTCAAGCCGCAGGATGACGAGCGGAGAGGTCGTCGCGCTGGATGATGGGCTTCCGAGGGCGAGCCCTTTCCCCCCTCCCGAGGTGGCCCGAGGGGGAGAGGGAAGAGAGGCGGCTGTCGCGGCGCTATTAAGGAAAAGTGGACCCTTTCCTTCGAGCCGCAGGATGACGGAGCGGTCGTCGCGGTGGCGCGTTCGGAGGACGTGCCTTCTTCCCTCCCCAAAAGACCCGATGGGTCCCATCGGAGAGGGAAGAAGCGGCCACATTTTCGCCCCCGGGCCGGGTTGAGGAGAGCCCCGCCGCCCGGATGCGGTACACTCTGCCCTCCTCGAATCACTTCACCGACCCCATGGCCAAGCCGCGCGACCTTTTCTCCGAGACGCCGACCCCGATCCGTGCGACGGCGCGGCCGCGCGTCGTCGAGGCGCCGCGCGAGGCGAGCTACACTGCCGCCGACATCGAGGTGCTGGAGGGGCTCGAGCCGGTCCGCCGCCGGCCCGGAATGTATATCGGCGGCACCGACGCCAAGGCGCTGCACCACCTGTTCGCCGAGGTGGTCGACAATTCCATGGACGAGGCGGTCGCGGGCCACGCGACCTTCATCGACGTGCGGCTGGAGGCCGACGGCTTCCTGTCCGTCACCGACAACGGCCGCGGCATACCGGTCGACCCGCATCCGAAGTTCCGCGACCGTTCCGCGCTCGAAATCATCATGACGATGCTGCATGCGGGCGGAAAGTTCGATTCCAAGGTCTACGAGACCTCGGGCGGCCTGCACGGCGTCGGCGTCTCGGTAGTCAACGCGCTCTCGGAGCGGCTCGAGGTGGAGGTCGCGCTCAACCAGACGCTCTACCGGCAGATCTACGAGCGCGGCGTCCCGGTGACGAAGCTCGAGACGGTCGGCCCGGTGCACAACCGGCGCGGCACGCGCGTGCGCTTCAAGCCCGACCCGAAGATCTTCGGCAAGGACGCCGCCTTCGATCCGGCGCGGCTGTTCGCCATGGCGCGGGCCAAAGCGTACCTGTTCGCCGGCGTCGAGGTGCGCTGGTCCTGCGATCCGGCGCTCGCCACCAAGGACGTGCCCGAGAAGGCGAGCTTCCGCTTTCCCGACGGGCTGAAGGATTTTCTCGCCTCCTCGCTCGGCGACCGCTCGCAGGTCGCCGACGAGGCGTTCTCCGGCCGCACCGGCAAGCCGGGCACGAGCGGCGCCGCCGAATGGGCGATCGCCTGGGTCGACGACGGCGACGACGGCTTCGTCCGCTCCTACTGCAACACCATCCACACGCCCGAGGGCGGCACGCACGAGAGCGGGCTCCGGACCGCACTCGCCCGCGGCCTGAAGGCGCATGCCGACCGCATCGGCCAGAAGCGGGCCGCGATCGTCACCACCGACGACGTGATGGCTGGCTGCGCCGCCATGCTGTCGGTGTTCATCCGCGAGCCGGAGTTCCAGGGCCAGACCAAGGAGCGCCTCGCCACCGCCGACGCCGCCCGCATCGTCGAGAACGCGATCCGCGATCCGTTCGACCACTGGCTCGCCGCCTCGCCGCAGCAGGCCGCGCGGCTGCTCGACTTCGTCATCGCCCGCGCCGACGAGCGCCTCCGCCGCAAGCAGGAACGGGACGTCCTGCGCAAGACGGCGACCCGCAAGCTGCGGCTGCCCGGAAAGCTCGCCGACTGCGCGCAGGCCGGCGCGGCCGGCTCGGAGCTGTTCATCGTCGAGGGCGACTCGGCCGGCGGCTCGGCCAAGCAGGCGCGCGACCGCAACACGCAGGCCGTGCTGCCGTTGCGCGGAAAAATCCTCAACGTCGCCAATGCCGGCGACAGCAAGCTCGCCCAGAACCAGCAGCTCGCCGACCTGCAGCTGGCGCTCGGCTGCGGCACCCGCTCGAGATACAAGGACGCCGATCTCCGCTACGAGCGGGTGATCATCATGACCGACGCCGACGTCGACGGCGCCCACATCGCCTCGCTGCTGCTCACCTTCTTCCTGCGCGAGATGCCGGAGCTGATCGGCGCCGGCCATTTGTTCCTCGCCGTGCCGCCGCTCTATCGGCTGACCGTCGGCGGCGAGACCCGCTACGCCCGCGACGACGCCGAGCGCGAGCGGCTGGTGGCGACCGTCTTCAAGGGCCGCAAGGTCGATGTCGGCCGCTTCAAGGGTCTTGGCGAGATGATGCCGGCGCAGCTGAAGGCGACCACCATGGATCCGCGCAGCCGAACCCTTCTGCGCGTCGCCGTCGCGGACGATGAGGCGGCCGCGACCTCGGACGCCGTCGACCGGCTGATGGGCTCCAAGCCCGAGGCCCGCTTCCGCTTCATCCAGGAGCGGGCGCCGTTCGCGCGCGACCTCGACATCGACATCTGAGGGAGGACCGCGGTTTGGCGTCCGCGCAGGGTGCACCGGACCGGGTGACGCGATATCATCCCGCGGCCGGGCATCGCCCCGGCCTGCGCAACAGGGCGGTCCTCATGCTCGGTTCCTACCTGCGCATCGCAGCCGCCGGGCTGCTGGTCGCACTCGGCGCCGCCTTGCCGGCGCGCGCGCAGACCGCGCCGCAGCCGCCCGCGATCGTCACCACGCTGCCGGTCACCGTCGTCCTCGTGCGCGTCGTCGGCCCGTGGACGCTGCCCAATGCGCGCGGCATCTCGCGTATCGTCGGCGCCGCCGACGGCACCCGCATGCGGCTCTTCGTGCAGTGGATCGCCGATGCGCCGCAGGGCGCGGTGCTGGTCGACACGCGCGAGGTGGCGCCGGTCGCGCAGCGCGGCCTCGTCTTCGGCGACGTGCGCGTGGAAGCCTCCGAGAACGACGCCTCGGTGTTCCTCGATACGCTGCCGGGCGCCGATGGGCTCCGGGACACCTTCGTCCTGCACGTGCGGACGCCGGGCGACTTCCGGTTCGGACCGGCTACGAATTGAGCAATGAAAAACGCAGAATTGATGCCCGCGACACTCGTGTCGCGCGACTCTCGCTGCCCGACAATTGACTTCTCCTCTTCGATAATTAAGTTGCGCGCGTCGCCCCTGCGCTGAGAAAGCGCTGTCGCCCGGCGTGGGACCGGGCACCCGTATATCGGACGACGCCTCGCGACCGCGTCACGGAACATTCATTTGCCCTTTGCAGAACTTGGACTGAGCCCGAAGGTATTGGCCGCGGTCGAGGCTTCCGGCTATACGACGCCGACGCCGATTCAGCAGCATGCGATCCCCTCGGTGCTGCAGCGGCGGGACGTGCTCGGCATCGCGCAGACCGGCACCGGCAAGACGGCGTCGTTCACGCTGCCGATGCTGACCATGCTCGAGCATGGCCGGGCGCGGGCGCGGATGCCGCGCACGCTGGTGCTGGAGCCGACGCGCGAGCTCGCCGCGCAGGTCGAACAGAGCTTCGACCGCTACGGCTGCAATCACAAGCTGAACGTGGCGCTGCTGATCGGCGGCGTCTCCTTCGGCGACCAGGACGCCAAGCTGACGCGCGGCGTCGACGTCCTGATCGCCACCCCGGGCCGGCTGCTCGACCATCACGAGCGCGGCCGCCTGCTCCTCAGCGGCATCGAGATCCTCGTCATCGACGAGGCGGACCGCATGCTCGACATGGGCTTCATCCCGGACATCGAGCGCATCTGCAAGCTGATCCCCTCGAAGCACCAGACGCTGTTCTTCTCGGCGACCATGCCGCCGGAGATCACCCGCCTCGCCGACGCCTTCCTGCGCGATCCGGTGCGGGTCGAGGTCGCCCGGCCGGCGACCACGGTGGACGCCATCACGCAGCTGCTGGTCGGCTGCGGCAAGGAGGCGCCGGACAAGCGCGACACCCTGCGGCGCGTGATTCGCGGCGCCGATGCGTTCAAGAACGCGATCATCTTCTGCAACCGCAAGCGCGACGTCGCGGTCCTGCACCGCTCGCTCGTCAAGCACGGCTTCAGCGCCGCGGCGCTGCACGGCGACATGGACCAGTATGCCCGCATGGCGGCGCTGGACTCCTTCCGCACCGGCGAGGTGAAGCTGCTCGTCGCCAGCGACGTCGCCGCCCGCGGCCTCGACATCCCGGACGTCAGCCACGTCTTCAACTACGACGTGCCGATCCACGCCGAGGACTATGTGCACCGCATCGGCCGTACCGGCCGCGCCGGCCGCACCGGCACCGCCTTCACGCTCGTCACCAGCGCCGACGCGAAATATCTGCAGGCGATCGAGAAGCTCATCGGCAAGCCGATCCCCTTCGCCGAGGGCAAGGAGCCGCGGAGCGCTCCGC
>JAEZCD010000315.1 GCA_023430145.1 Pseudomonadota bacterium | reverse complement strand
CCTTCGGCGTCGGAGAGGTCGGCGATGACGGTGGATGCCGCCGCGGCGACGCCCGGCAGGCCGCGCGCCACCTCGGCGAGCGCGGCGAGCAGCTCGCGGGCCGTGTCCGGATCACGCTCGGCGGTGCGGCGGACATCGAGCGCCACCACCGAGCCGGGTCCCTCCCAGAGGGCGGCGGCCGGCATGTCGCGCACGAGGCGCGGCATGCCGCTCGCCTCGAGATAGCCGGCGCCGCCGAAGCACTCCATGGCTTCCGCCGCCACATGCGGCCCGAGCTTGCAGACGAGATACTTCGCCGCCGGAACTCCGAAGCGCACGAGCGCCTCCTCGCCGGCATCGCGGGCCGAGCGGTCGACGGCGAGCGCGAGCCGCATGACGAGCGCCGTCGCGCCCTCGACCTCGAGCGCCAGATCGGCGAGCGCCGCCCGCATCGCCGGCTGGTCGACGAGCGCCGCACCGTAGGCACGGCGCGAGCGCGCGTGATGGACCGCCCGGGCGAGGCAGGCGCGCATCAGGCCGGCCGTGACGATCGCGCAGTCGAGCCGGACCGCCGCGGCCATCCGCAGAACGGTGGCGACGCCCCTGCCCTCCTCGCCGATGCGGAAGGCGAAGGCGCGCTCGAGCTCGATCTCGGCCGCGGCGCTCGAGCGCTGGCCGAGCGTGCGATGCAGGGCGCGGATGCGGATGCCGTTGCGGCGGTCGTCGGGCCGGTAGCGCGGCATGAGAAAGGCGGTCGGCCCGCCGCGCGCCTGGGCGGTGACGACGAAAGCATCGCTCATCGGCACCGAGACGAAGGACTTCTCGCCGCTCAGCACGAAGCCGCCGTCACCACGCTCGGCGCGCAGCATGTTCGTGCGCAGGTCGCTGCCGCCCTGGCGCTCGGTCGTCGCCATGCCGACCGTCACGGCGCTCTTCAGAACGAATGGCCGGTCGCTCGCGTCGTAGCCGGGCCGGCGCAGCAGCGGCAGCCATACCGCCTCGAGCTCGCGCTGCGCCGACAGCGCCGCCGGGGCGGCATGGCTGAGGATCGGCGAGGCGAGATGGCCGGATTCGACCTGTGCCACGAGGTGCAGCCGGGCGGCGCGCCTATAGGCGGCGAGCGCCTCCCCGGCGGTCTCCGGTGCGTGCAGTCCCTCGGCCATGCTGCGCGCCATGAGCGCGTGATAGGCCGCGTGGTATTCGACCCGATCGGGCGACTGCAGCACCGGCGCGAAGCCGTCGGCGAGGCGCGCCTCCTCGAAGCGCTCGGCGGCGCCGAGGGCGCGCGCGACGAGCGAGAGCGCGCCGAGCTCGGCCGGGCTCAGAAGCGCAGAAGCCGCCCCGTTGAGGGCGGCGTCTTCGCCGAGCAGGTCTCGATCCTGATAGGGGGGAGGCTGGTTCGAAAGATCAGGAAGCTGCGGGTCCGTGTCGACCGGCGGCGAGGCACGCACGCCGCCGGTCGCGAGGATTCGAGGATCCATCAAATCAGTACGGGCAGGGCGCGTACGTCCAATAACCGGGACCCCAGACGCGGCACATGCCGGGGGCGGGGGCGCCGTAATAATAGGGAGCTGCGATCGCGGCACCGACTGCGGCACCGGCGACGATGCCGGGAGCCCACCAGCCCCAGCCGTAGCCCGGACGGTTCCAGTAGCGGTAGCCCGGCCGGTAGCCGGCGCGGTAACCCGCCCGGTAGCCCGCCCGGTAGTTGCCGCCGCCCTTCCAGCCGCGATTGCCACCGCCGTTGCGGACCTGGATCACGCCGGCATCGGCCGAATCGACGACCGCCGAGCGCGGTGCAGTCGGCATTGCCGAAGCCGGCGACAAGGCTGCGAAGGCCAGGACCGCCGCGCCGCCGATCCCGAGGATCTTTGCGGACAAATGCATGAAAACGTCTCCTCTCGGTGAGTGGGCACCGGCTATCGGGGAAAAACGCCCACAGTGTGGCACCAGGCCTAGACCATTGAAACGATTGGGCAAGTTAAACGGCGGCGGTTAAAGGTCTCACAACCGCGTGAGCGGCGCCACGGGATTTTTTGCACGCCCAGTCGGGATACCGCCGGGCTGCCGCTTGCCGGGCGGCGAGGCAGTCTGTAGGAGACCGGCTTCAGGATGATCGAAGCCGGCCCGAGCATTCCCTTTGCGCACCGCCATCTGCTCGGCATCCAGGGCCTTTCCGCCGCCGACATAACCGCCCTGATCGACCTCGCCGACGAGGCGGTCGGCATCAGCCGCCAGGTGGAGAAGAAGCGCTCGACGCTGCGCGGGCGAACGCTCGTCAACCTCTTCTTCGAGGCCTCGACGCGCACGCAGGCCTCGTTCGAGCTCGCCGGCAAGCGCCTCGGCGCCGACGTGATGAACATGTCGGTCGCCGCCTCCTCGATCAAGAAGGGCGAGACGCTGATCGACACCGCGGCGACGCTGAACGCCATGCGCCCGGACATCATCGTCGTCCGCCATCACGCCGCGGGGGCGGTCCATCTGCTGGCGCGAAAGGTCGACTGCTCGGTCGTCAATGCAGGCGACGGCGCGCACGAGCACCCGACCCAGGCCCTGCTCGACGCGCTCACCATCCGCCGCAACAAGGGGCGCATCGAGGGGCTCGTCGTCGCCATCTGCGGCGACGTGCTACACAGCCGCGTCGCGCGCTCCAACATCATCCTGCTCGGCACGCTCGGCGCCCGGGTGCGGGTCATCGCCCCCTCGACGCTCCTGCCGGAGGGCATCGACCGCTTCGGCGTCGAGGTGCACCGCTCGATGCGCGAGGGCCTCGCCGACGCCGACATCGTCATGATGCTGCGGCTGCAGCGCGAGCGCATGAACGGCTCCTTCGTGCCCTCGGTGCGCGAGTATTTCCGCTATTTCGGCCTCGACGAGCAGAAGCTCGGCTATGCCAAGCCGGACGCGCTCGTCATGCATCCCGGGCCCATGAACCGCGGCGTCGAGATCGATTCGGCGGTCGCCGACGGCGCCCAGTCGCTGATCCGCGAGCAGGTCGAGATGGGGGTGGCCGTGCGCATGGCGGTGCTCGAGGCGCTCGCCCGCCACCTGCCGAACGGGTGAGGCGATGACCGCCGAAGGCAAGCCGCTGCTGATCCTCGTCGCCGGCCCCTACCGGTCGGGCACCGGCGACGACCCGACGCTCATCGCCCGCAATGTCGAGGCGATGATGGACGCCGCGCTCGCGCTGTTCCGGGCCGGCCACCTGCCGGTGCTCGGCGAGTGGTTCGCCTTGCCGCTGATCGAGCATGCCGGCTCGACCGGCATCGGCGACGCGGTGTTCGACGAGATCTTCCACCCCGTCGCCCGTCGCCTCGTCGCCCGCTGCGACGCCTGCCTCAGGATCGGCGGCCATTCAAAGGGCGCCGACGAGATGGTCGCGCTGGCTCGCGCGGCCGGAGCCCGGGTCTTCTTCCGGATGGAAGACGTTCCGGCCGTGGAGGGATGATGCCGAACGGCGATCTCCGTCCCCTCCTCCTCGCCGACGCGCGGCTCGTCGACCCGGCCTCGGGCCGCGACGAGCGCGGCGGCCTGCTGGTCGTCGACGGCGTCGTCCGGGCGCTCGGCTCGGGCGTGAAGCCGGGCGATGCGCCCGAGAACGCCGAGATCGTGCAATGCCGCGGGCGCATCCTCGCGCCGGGCCTCGTGGACCTGCGCGCCTTCATCGGCGAGCCCGGCGAGAGCCATCGCGAGACGATCGCCTCGGCGAGCCGGGCGGCGGCGGCCGGCGGCGTCACCACCATCGTCTGCATGCCCGAGACCAACCCGCCGGTCGACGATCCGGCGGTGGTCGACTTCCTGCTCGCCCGCGCCCGCGACACGGCCATCGTCCGCGTGCACCCGATGGCGGCGATCACGAAAAACCTCGGCGGCACCGAGATGGCAGAGATCGGCCTCCTCAAGGAAGCCGGCGCGGTCGCCTTCGGCGACGGCGCCCGCACCATCACGAGCGCCCGCGTGCTGCGGCGCGCGCTCACCTATGCGCGGGACTTCGGCGCCCTTCTCGTGCACCACACCGAGGATCCGGATCTGGCCGGCGGCGGCGTGATGAACGAGGGCGAGCTCGCCTCGCGACTCGGCCTGCCGGGGCGCACGCATGCCGCCGAGGCGACGATCCTCGAGCGCGACATACGCCTCGTCCGACTCACCGGCGGCCGCTACCATGCCGCGCTCGTCACCTGCCGCGACAGCATCGACATCATCGCCGCCGCCAAGGCCGAAGGCCTGCCGGTCACCTGCTCGACTTCGATCAACCACATCGCGCTGAACGAGAACGACGTCGGCGACTACCGCACCTTCCTGAAGCTGTCGCCGCCGCTACGCACCGAGGCGGACCGGCAGGCGCTCGTCGCCGCGGTCGCCGAGGGGACGATCGACTGCGTCGTCTCCGACCACAATCCGCAGGACGTCGAGCAGAAGCGGCAGCCCTTCGCCGAGGCCGCCGACGGCGCCATCGGCCTCGAGACGATGCTGGTCGCCGGGCTGCGGCTCGTGCACCAGGGCGAGATCGCCCTCCCGGCACTGCTGCGGGCGATGTCGACGCGGCCGGCCGAGATTCTCGGCCTTCCCGGCGGCTCGCTGCGGGCGGGCGCGCCGGCCGACCTCGTGCTGATCGATCCCGACGTGCCCTGGGTGCTCGACGCGGCCACGCTGCGCTCCAAATCGAAGAACACGCCCTTCGACGAGGCGCGCTTCCAGGGCCGGGCGCTGCGCACCATCGTTGCCGGGCGGACGGTCTACGAATACCGTTGACGGCGCCCGTCGAGGTTGCATCGCATGCCTGATCTTTCCGCCGTCGCCCTCGGGGCCGCCGGCTTCGTCTTCGGCTACCTGCTCGGCTCGATCCCGTTCGGCCTCCTCGTCACCCGCCATGCCGGGCTCGGCGACATCCGCAACATCGGCTCGGGCAATATCGGCATGACCAACGTGCTGCGCACCGGGCGCAAGGATCTCGCCGCGCTGACCCTCCTGCTCGACGCCGGCAAGGGCGCCGTCGCGGTGCTGGTCGCCGGCCATTTCGGCCTCGCCGCCGGCCTGCTCGCCGGGCTCGGGGCGTTTCTCGGCCATCTGTTTCCCGTCGGGCTCGGCTTTCGCGGCGGCAAGGGGGTTGCGACCTATCTCGGCGTCCTCGCCGCGCTCGCCTGGCCGGCGGCGCTCGTCTGGGCGGCGGCGTGGATCGCCTCGGCGCTGATCTGGCGCTTCTCCTCGCTCGCCGCGCTCGTCGCCGGCTGTGTCACCCCGGTCGTCCTGCTGCTGATGCATCGCGAGATACTGGCGGCGTTCTTCCTCGTGCTGACCGCGATCCTCTTCTGGACGCTGCGCGGCAATATCGGCCGGCTCCTCGCCGGCACCGAGCCGAAGCTCGGCCGGCGGGCATCCTGATGCCCGTGCTCGGCGAGGCGCAGCGGCTCGCCTGGCTCCGCCTCATCCGCTCGGAGAATGTCGGCCCGCGCACCTTCCGCGACCTCGTCAACCATTTCGGCGGCGCGCAGGCGGCGATCGACGCGCTGCCCGAACTGGCGGCTCGGGGCGGCGCGCGCAAGGTCCGGGTCTGCTCGCTGGCGGAGGCCGAGCGCGAGATGGAGGCGCTGGCGCGGCTCGGCGGCCGCTTTCTCGCGCAGGGCGAGGCGGACTATCCGCTGGCCCTCGCGGCCGCGGACGGCGCGCCGCCGCTGGTCGCGGTGATCGGCGGCGCCGACGTGGTCCGCCGTCCGGCGCTCGGCATCGTCG
>JAEZCD010000176.1 GCA_023430145.1 Pseudomonadota bacterium | reverse complement strand
CATCGGCGCCAGCAGGGGCAGACCGCCGCCGGGCCGCGTCACCGTCTCGTAGGCGATGCAGGTCGCCCCGGACTTGATGAGGTCGTCGGTCTGCGCGCGGTCGGGGGCGAGGTGCAGGTAGGTGAACAGCACCTGGCCCGGCCGAAGCAGAGCCCGCTCCTCGGGCTGCGGCTCCTTCACCTTGACGATCAGCTCGGCCTCGTCGAACACGCGCTCCAGCCCGTCGACGAGCGTGGCGCCGGCGGCCGCGTACTCCTCGTCCGAGAAGCCCGAGCCCTCCCCCGCGCCCCGCTCGACGAGCACGGGATGACCCGCGCGGACGAGCTCGGAAACGAACATCGGCACGAGGCCGACGCGATGCTCCAGGCTCTTGGTCTCCTTCGGAATGCCGATGCGCATGCGCCGTCTCCTTGGAACCACCGCGTACAGGCTAGCCGACGGTGTGGCGGAGTCGATCGGATTCAGCCCGCCGCGGTCCGCCTCAGCGGCACGGGCGCGCTGACGAAGCCGTCGCGGAGATCGGCCTCCACCTGCGCCGGATCGCGCAGCGCCGGGTCGCCATAGCCGCCGCCGCCATGCGCGCGCACGACGAGGGCCTCGCCGACGCCGACGACATGGATGCCCTTCGGGTCGACCGGCGTGCCGTCCTCGCGCTCGAATCGCGGCCGCATGCCGTCGTGGCCGCCGAACAGGCCGTTCGGCGCCGCCTTGGTGCGCTCGGTGAGCAGCGAGACGTAGATCGGCTTCGGCGAGCGGTTGCGGAGCTTGATCTCCTGAGCCGAGCCGCCGCGATGTTTTCCGCAACCGCCGCTGTCGGGCACGAACTCCTTGTATTCGACGAGGATCGCCGCCTCGGTCTCCATCAGCTCGACCGGGGTCGAGCGCACATTGGTGGGATAGGGCAGGCAGGAGGCGCCGTCGCCGTGCGCCGAGGCGCCCATGCCGCCCATGAGGAAGAAGGGCATGTGGAAGCGCACACCGTCATGCCCCCACCCGCTGACGAGGATGATCGGCCGCGGCGCCGCCGAGCCGGCGATGACGCGGTCCGGCAAGGCTTCCGCGAGCGCGCCGAACAGGGCGACGTGCAGCGGGTGGCCGGCCAGCATGCGGGCCGAGGTCGGCGCCGGGTAGGTCGGGTTCAGCAGCGAGCCCTCGGGCGCCGACACCGTGATGGCGTCGAAGGTGCCCTGGTTGTTCGGCGTCTCCGGGCTGCAAAGGCATTTCAGCGGGTAGACCGTGTAGGCGTAGGTGTAGCAGTAGGGCGAGTTGATGCCGTAGGGCACCTGCGCCGAGGTGCCGGCATAGTCGACATGGATCGTGCCGTCGCGGACCGTCGCCTCGACCATGATCCGCAGCGGCTCCTCGCGGCCATCGAGGAAGATCTCGTTGCGATAGACGCCGTCCGGGATGGAACGGATCGCCCGCCGCATGGATTCGCCGGCGCGAAAGATCATCTCGTCGGCCAGATCGTTCCAGCGCGCCTCGCCGAAGCCGTCGAGAAAGGCGTTGAGCCGCCGGCCGACGACTTCCGTCGTCGCCAGCATGGCGTAGAGATCGCCCTCGACGATGTCCGGCTTGCGCACGTTCTGGCGGATGAAGGCGAAGGCGGTCTTGTTCGGCACGCCGCCCTCGAACAGTTTCATGCGCGGGATCTGGAGACCTTCCTCGAAGATCTCGCGCGAGGTCGCCGACCACATGATGCCGCCGATGTCGGCCATGTGGGCGACGACGCCCGCGAAGCCGACGAGGCGTCCGCCGCGATAGAGCGGCGCGGCGGCGCTGACGTCGTTCGTATGCCCGGTCCCCATCCAGGGATCGTTGGTGACGATGAAGTCGCCGGGGTTCCACTCGTCGATCGGGAAGGCGTCGAGGAGGTGCCGGATGGTCCGCGGCATGGTGCCGTTGAAGGGCGGGCAGCCGGCCGTCGGGTGGGCGACGACGCGGCCGCGCCGGTCCATCAGCACGATGGTGAAGTCCTTCGCCTCGCGTACCACCGAGGAGAAGGATGTGCGCAGGAGGAAGTTCGACGCCTCGTCGAGGATCGAGATCAGGCGGCTCCAGGCCATCTCGAGCGCGATCGGGTCGAGCGGGGTCATGGCGGTGCTTCTCATGGTCTGCGGGCTCACAGGGGGAGCGTGGCGACGACGTTGCGGAAATCGTCGATGCGGGCGGTCGCCCTCGGCGGCACGATGATGGTCGTGTCCGGCTCCTCGATGATCGCCGGGCCCTCGAGGACCATGCCGGGTGCTAGGCGCAGGCGGTCGTAGACGTCGGTCTCGACGAAGCCGCCGGCCTCGATGAAGTAGGCCGGGCGCGACCCCTTCCGCGCCGGCCCGTCGACGAGGTCGCGATGGTCGAAGTCGATCTCCCGGTCGCCGCGGACGGCGCGCGCGGCGAGTCGCAGGTTGACGATCTCGAACGGCACGCCGTGCACGGTGCGGCCGAATAGGCGCCCGTAATGGGCGCGCATCAGCTCCTCGAGCTCGGCGCCGAACTCCGGCGTGAAGGCGCGCTCGGGCAGCGGCAGCGACACCTCGAACCCCTGGCCGGCATAGCGGAAATCGATCGAGCGGGCATAGGCGATGTCGGCCGCATCGGCGCCCTCGAACGCGGCGCTCGCGCGCCCCTCCATGTCGCGGAAGATGGCCGAAAAGCGCTCCCAGTCGACCTTGTCGAGCCGCGCCTTGTAGGTCTGCACGAAGTTCGCCGTCAGCGGCGCGATCATCAGGCCGAAGGCCGACGCTACGCCGGCGTTCAGCGGATAGATCACCTCGCCGATGCCGAGCGCATGCGCGATCCGGTGCGCATGGACGGGGCCGGCGCCGCCGAAGGCGACGAGCGCGAAGCCGGCCGGATCCTCGCCCTGCTCGAGGATGTGCAGGCGGGCGGCGCTGGCCATGTTCTGGTTGACGATGTCGTGGATGCCCCAGGCGGCGCGAACCAGATCGAGGCCGAGCGGCTCGGCGAGCTTTTGCGCGATCGCCTGCGCGGCCGCATCCCGGTCGAGCCGCATGCTGCCGCCGGCGAAGTAGCCGGGATCGAGATAGCCGAGCACGAGATCGGCATCGGTGACGGTCGGCTCCGTGCCGCCGCGGCCATAGGCGACCGGGCCCGGATCGGCGCCGGCGCTGTCGGGACCGACGCGGAGCAGGCCCACGCCGTCGATGCGGGCGATGCTGCCGCCGCCGGCGCCGATCTCGTTCAGCGCCACGCTCGGGCATTGCAGCGGGATGCCGCTGCCGGCCTTGAAGCGGTGCACGCGCGCCACTTCCAGCTCGCTCGCGAGCGGCGGCGTGTCGCCCGTCAGCACCGCGATCTTCGCGGTCGTGCCGCCCATGTCGAAGCTGACGAGCCGCTGGTAGCCGGCTCTGCGGCCGTGAAAGATCGCCGAGATGGTGCCGGCCGCCGGCCCGGACTCGACGATGCGGACCGGGAAGCGCGCGCTCGCCTCCGCCCCGGCGAAGCCGCCATTCGACTGCATGATCCTGAGCGGCGCCGCGAAGCCGCGCGCCTTCAGGCCCGCGTCCAGCCCGTCGATGTAGCGCCGGACGCCCTTCTGCAGATAGGCGTTGGCGGCGGTGGTGACGGTGCGCTCGTATTCGCGGATTTCCGGCTGCACCTCGCTGGAAGCGCTCACCGAATCGAAGGCGAATTCGTCGCGCGCGATGGCGGCGGCGCGCTGCTCGTGCTCCGGATTGACGTAGGCGTGCAGGAAGCTGATGGCGACGGTCTCCACCCGCTCCTCGGCGAGTCGGCGGAGCCGGGCGCGCAGCGCGCCCTCGTCGAGCGGCTCCAGCACCGTGCCGTCGGCGGTCACGCGCTCCGGCGTGCCGAGCCGCAGATGGCGCGGCACCAGCGGGGCCGGGAATGTCGGGAACAGGTCGCCCTCGTCGTAGCGCGTCTCGCGCCGAAGCTCGAGGATGTCGCGAAAGCCTTCCGTGGTGACGAGGCCGACCCTGGATCCCTTCCGCTCGATCAGCGCGTTGGTCGCGACCGTCGTGGCGTGCAGCACGGCCGCGGCACGCGCGGCGTCGATCCAGCCCTTGGCGACCGCATGCTCCAGCGCCTCGAAGATGGCGATGCTCGGATCGGCCGGTGTCGACAGCACCTTGAAGCCGTGCAGCGTGCCTTTGGCGAAGTCGACGACGACGCAGTCGGTGAAAGTGCCGCCGGTATCGAAGCCGATCTCGACGCAGGGTTCGGTACTCGCCATCATCTCCTCTTAGTGGGTGCTCGTCGTCGCGCCGGGCGCGGACTCACTTCGGCAGAGCGGTGGCCTCTGGCCCGGCCGCCTCGGTGCGGCGCCGCCGGCGCCAGCGGCTCGTCGCGCTCCAGATGAAGAAGCCGGCGAGCATGGCGAGGATCGTCGCCGCCAGCGGCCGGGTGACGAACGGCCAGTACCAGTCGTCGCCATAGATCTGCAGCGTGCGGATCAGCTCGTTGTCGGCGATCGGCGCGAGGATGAGGCCCATCACGAGAGCGGCCGGCGAATAGCCCGTGCGCTTCATCAAATAGCCGAGCGCGCCGAAGGCGAGCATCAGATAGACGTCGAAAGCGGCGTTGCGGGCCGCGTAGGCGCCGATCACCGAGAACATCAAGAGGACGGGCACGAGCAGCCGCGTCGGCACGCTGAGCGTTCCCGAAAGGCTCCAGGCGCCGAGCAGCGCCGCGCCGACCATCAGCGCCTGCGAGACGATGGCGGCGGCGATGATGCCGTAGACGAGGGCCGGCTGCTCGGCGACGAAGCTCGGCCCGGCTTGCAGTCCGTGCATAGTCAGCGCGCCGAGCAGCACGCCCGTCGTCACGCTGCCCGGCACGCCGAGCACCAGCGTCGTCATGATGGCGCCGCCCGAGCAGGCATTGTTGGCGCTCTCGGCGGCGACGACTCCCTCGAGGCTGCCCTTGCCGAATTCGTCCCGCCGCTTCGACAGCTTTTGCGCCAGCGAATAGGCGCCGAAGGAGGCGACGGTGCCGCCCGCCGCCGGCACGAGGCCGACCACCATGCCGATACCGGTCGAGCGGAACAGGGCCGGCAGAACGCGCGCCGGCAGCAGGAACGCCGACATCATCGTCCGCAGGCTGCGCGTCACCGTGACCGACGAATCGATGACGTAGTCGCGGAACGCCATCAGCATCAGCTCGGAGACGACGAAGACGCCGATCAGCACCGGCACGATCGGCACGCCGTCGGCGAGAAACGGCTCGTTGAAGGTCGCCCGCCATTCGCCGGTCGGCACGATGCCGATGGTGCCGATGAGGAGGCCGAAGGCGCCGGTGGCGAAGGTTTTGGCGACCGAGGCCGAGCCGACCGCGCCGAGCACCGCGACGCCGGCGATGGCGATCAGAAACAGCTCCACGGGACCGAACTTCAGCGCGACGCTGGCCACGTAGCCGATCGTCGCCAGCATGGCGAAATAGGACATGAGGCCGCCATAGACGGAGGCGGCGATCGAGACGCCGAGCGCCTCGCCGGCGCGGCCCTGGCGGGTCAGCTCGAAGCCGTCGAGCGTCGTCACGGCGTTCTCGGGCGAGCCGGGGGTGTTGAGCAGGATCGCCGTCAACGCGCCGCCATAACCGACCGAGACGTAGATCGAGACGAGGAAGATGATCCCGTGCAGCGGGCTCATGGTGAAGGTGAGCGGCAAGAGCAGCGCCACCGCCATGCCGGACGACAGGCCCGGGATCATGCCGACGATGGTGCCGATGCCGGTGCCGAGCAGCATCATCAGGAGAGACTGGACCTGCAGGGAATCGAGGATGCCCTGCTGCATCGCCGCGAAGGTGTCCATGCGCCCCGCCCCGTCGTTCAGCCGATGCCGAGCAGCCCGGTCGGGAACCGGACATAGAGGAAGTGCGCGAACAGCACGTAGACCGGCACCGTGACGAGCACCGCGAAGGCGAGGCTGCGCAGCGGGCCGCCGCCGAGAACCATCTGTGCGCCGAAGACGAGAGCGATCATCGCCGGCAGGGCGCCGATCCAGGGCTGCGCGAAGACCAGCGCCGCCGGCAGCAGGATCAGCGCCCACGGTTTCGGGCTCGTGATCGGGCCGGACGGCTCGTCCTCGCCCGGCGGCGGCGCCGTGCCCGCCCGCCGCAGGAAAGCCGCTCCGACCGCCCAGGCGACGGCGAGCAGGATCACGGCGACGAGCGCGCCGGGGAAGATCAGCGCCGCGCTCGACAGATCCGCCGCGTCCCAGAGGTAGAAGCCGATGGTGGCGAGCATGATCGCCGGCACGACGAGCTCGCTCGCACGCGATCGTCCGGTCGTTCCCGCCTGCGTCATGGCTCGGCTCCGTGTCCGGGGAGCGCCCGGCCGACCACGTGGCCGGCCGGGGCGCGGGACGATGCTCACTTCATCTTCTGGATTTCGGCGGTGTCGGCCGAGAAGTACGAGGCGAGATCCTCGCCGGGCTTGCCGATCGACAAGTCCTGCAGCTTGTTCTTCTCGACGAAGGCCTCGAACTCCTTCGACTTGCGCGCCTCGATCAGGGCCTGCTGCAGCTTCTTGTAGCCTTCCGGATCCTTTTGCTTGAAGGACGCCGGCACGACGTAGACGCCGTAGCGGGCGAGGAAGGTGGGCGACGGCGGCGTCACGTCGTACTTCTTGAGGGCGTCCGGCATCGTCGCCGCCTCGGGCCAGCGCGGGCTCGGCGTGCCGGCGCCGAGCAGGAGTGCCTTCGACTTGTCGCGGATGTTCATGCGAGCCGAGTCGTCGCCGACGGTCGCCACCACGTCGCCGGCGATCATGGCGTTCGCCGCCGCCGCTCCGCCATTGTAGCCGACGAGCCGGACGTCGAGGCCGAGCTTGCCGAACAGCCACTTGGCGAACAGCTCCTGGGCGCCGCCCTGGGTGATCGAGACCGCGAGCTTGCCCGGCTGCGCCTTCGCGCGGCTGACGAAGTCGTCGAAGTTTTGCATGTCCGACTCCTTCTTCACGAGCAGGATGCGCGGATCGAGGATGTCGGCGACGATGACCTCGAAATCCTCGTTCTTGTAGGGCGGCTTGGCGAGGATGGTGCTGAGCGACAGGTCGGGCTGGTTGGTGGCGAGGATGGCGAGGCCGTCGCCGCCGTCGCGCAGCGCCGTGGCGGCCGCGACCTGGCCGCCGCCGCCGGGCAGGTTCTGCACCGTCACCGGCTTGCCGAGCGCCTCCGACAGGGCCGGCGCGATCAGCCGGGCGAGCGTATCGGTGCCGCCGCCGGCGCCATAGGCGACGAGGATCTGCACCGGGCCGCTCGGATACTCGGCGGCGAGGGCTCCACCGATGGCGGGCGCGGCCACGAACGACGCCGCGAGGGCGACGACGGCGGCGCGTCGGGTGAGCGTCTTCGATATGCGCATGTCTCGCACTCCCTTTGTTGAGGCGTTGTTCAATCCACGAGGCGGCTGTCGAGCGGCGTCGCGTTGAGCTGCACGCAGCCGTCGGCCGTGACGTGCAGCACGTCCTCGAGATGGGCGCCGCCGATGTCCGACCGGTCGGGCAGCACGATCCGCGGCTCGAGGCAGATGACCATGTTCTCGGCGAGCGGGATGTCGACGCCGCGGTCGACCAGCGGCGCGCCGTGCAGGCCGAAGCCGAGCTGGTGGCCGGTATTGCCGGTGTAGAGGTACTTTCCCCAGCCGGCGTCGGAGATGACTTCGCGCGCCCTGGCGTCCACTTGTGCGCAGGTGACGCCGGGGCGGACCATCTTCTTGGCCTCCTCCAGCGCGAGCAGCGTCGCCCGATACACCGCCTTCTGCTCGGCGGTCGGCGTGCCGCAGATGGCGGTGCGGCCGAGATCGCCCGTGTAGCCGCGATACACCGCGCCGATGTCGAGAATGACCATCTCGCCGTTGGCGACGGCCTTCTCGGTCGCCACGCGCTCGAACATCGAGGTGTTCCAGCCCGACGCGACGAGCGGGATGAACGGCTCGAACTCCGAGCCCTCGCGCCGCATGGCGTGGACCGCCTCGGCCGAGATCGCCTGCTCGGTGATGCCGGGCCGGACGGCCGCGAGCGCCGCCCGCATGCCGGCGTCGGCGATCCGCACCGATTCGGCGATCAGCTCGACCTCCCGCGGGTGCTTGACGGCGGTGAGCTCGGACCAGACTTTTTCGGCGTCGACGATCTCGATATCCGGCACGAGCCGGCGCAGCCCCTCGCGCACCATGTAGGGCATGAGATCGGTGCCGATGCGGCCGCGCGAAAGGCCGTAGTCGGCGAGCATCGGTCCGATCACCTCGGCCCAGTTCGCGACCGGCGGCAGCCGCCGCGCATCCTCGATGTCGGACTTGAAGCGGATGCGCAGATCGTCGCTGCCGGAGATGTAGCCGATCGCCGGCGCGTGGCCGCGTGCGGCGAGCACCACGTATTCCGGCTCCATGAAGGGGCGAAAGCCCTTGACGTAGAAGTCGGTGATGTAGCGAACCGCCTCCGCCTTGAAGAACAGGAAGGCGTCGAGGCCGGAGCGCTCCAGAGCCTCCTGCACGCGGGCCTGCTTGATCCGGTGCAGATCGTCGCCGGGGTAGAAGATCGGCTTCTGCTTCTCGAAGGCGAGCGGAGGCGTCTCGCGGATGTTCATCCTCACGCCGCCTTCCGGAGCTCGCCGACGATGTCGGTGACGGCGGCGATCGCCGCATCCACGGCCGCCTCGTCGACCTGGTAGTGCGTGACGAAGCGGATTTTCGTGCGCTTGTGGTTGGCGAGCACGCCCTTCTGACGTAGCGCGCGATTTATCTCGGCGGCGTCGTCGGCGAAGCGGTCGACGAAGCAGTTGACGATGTTGGTCTGCACGCGGTCGGTCTCGACCAGCGAGGCATCGACCGCCGCGAGGCCGACGGCGAGCCGCCGCGCCAGCGCGTGGTCGCGGCGGTGGACGGAATAGGGATCGTGCAGCGCGACGATGGCGGGCGCGGCGATCAGGCCCGCCTGGCGCATGCCGCCGCCGAGCATTCGCGCGGCGCGCCGCGCCTCGGCCATGAAGGCGGCATCGCCGGCCAGCACCGAGCCGATCGGGCCGCCGAGCCCCTTGCAGACGGCGAAGGCGACCGAGTCGACGTGCCGGCAGATTTCCGCCGCCGGCACCTCGAGGAAGGTCGCCGCGTTGAACAGGCGCGCCCCATCGAGGTGGATAGGCAGGCCGGCCTCGTCGGCGACCGCCCGGATCGCTGCCATGTCGGCGAGCGGAATCACGCTGCCGCCCGAGGCGTTGTGGGTGTTCTCGAGGCAGACGAGGCCGGTCGGCGCCAGCGCCGTATCGGCGGTGCCGCGGATGGCCCTCTGGACGGCCTGCGGATCCATCACGCCGTAAGTGCCGGGGACGAGGCGCGGCACGGCGCCGGCAACGATCGAGATGCCGCCGCCCTCGGAATTGTAGATGTGCGCGTCCGCCTCGACGATCACCTCGCGGCCGCGGACACCATGGCCGATCAGGGCCGCGAGGTTCGCCATCACGCCCGAGGGGAGGAACAGCGCCTCCTCCTTTCCGGCGATCTCCGCGCCCAGACGCTCGAGCTCGTTCACCGTGGGATCGTCACCGCGGGCGGCGTCGCCGAGCGGGGCTGCGGCGATCGCCGCCATCATCGCGGGGGTCGGCAGGGTGACCGTGTCGCTTCTGAAGTCGTAGACCGCCACGCGCTGCCCGCCCGCTGTCCGCTCATCGGAATTTCTCTGAAATGTCAGTTGAGTTTCAGACGGATGTCAAGTACGATTTTTTAGGCAGGACGCATTGGAAAGCGGCGCGGAATTCATGCCTATGCCCACGGCACCGAAAATGATGCGAACCGACGTCTACGATCAGCTGAAGGAGCGGCTGTTCACGGGAGAGCTGCGCACCGGACAGTTCGTCTCGCAGCGCGAGCTGGCGACGCTGCTCGGCGCGACGCTCAATCCGGTGCGCGAGGCGATCCGCAAGCTCGAGGCCGAAGGCCTCATCAACGTCTATGCGCAGAAGGGCATCCAGATCATCGAGGGCGGCCCCAAGGCGATCAACGACGCTTATGATTACCGGCAGCTGCTAGAAGCCAATGCCATCCGCTACTTCGCCCGCCACGCCGACGAGGCGACGATCGATGCGACTCTGGAGAAAATAAAATCGGCGATCGACGTGCTGAAGAACAATCTCACCAACGCCGCGGTTCGCTGGAAAGTCTTGGACAACGACTACGAGTTCCACAAGGATCTGGTCGACTTCCAGGACAACGCGATCATCAGTAAGCATTACAGCCTGAACGCGGCGCGGCTGCGGCTGTTCCGCGTCAGCATCGGCCAGCCGCTGCAGCGCCTCGACGAGGCCGCGCACGAGCATCTCGACATTCTCGACGCCTGCCGGGCGCGCGACAGCGAACTCGCCGCGCGCCGCCTCGCCCAGCACATCGAGATCTCGCGCGAGCACGCGCTCGGTATCCGGCCGATGCGGGCGCTCGGCGAGGAGGCGAGCCCCGCCGGCAGGGCGAGCTCCTAGTCAACCTAACCCTGGGCGGACCGAGAAGAAGCGAGAGCCTCCGCGCTCGTCATCCGCCGCGAAGGCGGATGATCCAGCCTCTTTCTGGCTTATCGCATTGAAAAGACTGCGTCCTCCGCCTTCGCGGAGGACGAGCGACAGGCTCCTGCGCCGCGACGCGCCCGGATGGGGGCACGGCGCTCGTTCTGGAGCTCCGCAACCCCTCATCCGCCGCCTTCGGCGGCACCCTCTCCCGAGAGGAGAGGGGAAGAAAATGCTACTGCCCGATCGCCTGCTTCACCGCGGCGTTGGCCCGCCGGACGGCGTTGTCGAGCGCCTGCTGGGCGGTCTGCTGGCCGGACAGCATGCGCTCCAGCTCCTCGTTCTGGATGTCGCGCACCTGCGGCAGGTTGACGAGCCGCACGCCCTTGGAATTGGCGGTCGGCGGCTTGCCGATCATCTGCAGGATCGGCGTCTCGCGGCCGGGGTTCTTGTCGTAGAAGCCCGACTTCTTGGTCGCCTCGTAGGCTTCCATCGTCACCGGCAGGTAGCCCGACACCTGGTGCAGGCGCGACTGGATGTCGGTGCGCGACAGGAAATCGAAGAAGGCGGCGACCGCCTTGTACTCCTCGGGCTTCAGGCCGTTGAACACCCACAGGCTGGCGCCGCCCGGAATCGTGTTCTGCGGTGCGCCCTCGGCCTCGGGATAATAGGGCAGCCGGCCGATGCCGAACTCGATGCCGGACTTCACCACGTCGCCGAGGCCGCCCGAGGACTCCGCGAAGATCGCGCATTCGCCGGACAGGAACAGCGGCTTGGCCTCCGACGTGCGGCCGCCATAGCGGAACACGCCCTCCTTCTGCAGGTCGGCGATCGTCTGGAAGTGCTTGACGTAGATCGGCGCGTTGATCTTGAGCTCGACGTCGGTGCCGGCGAGCCCGTTCTCCTTGGTGCCGTAGGGCACGTTGTTCCAGGCGGCGAAATTCTCGAGGCCGATCCAGGTGAGCCAGGTCGAGGTGAGGCCGCAGGGTTGGCCGCTCGCCTTGATCTTGCGCGCCGCCTCGAACACCTCCGGCCAGGTCTGCGGCGGCTTTTCGGGGTCGAGCCCGGCCTTCCTGAACGAGGCCTTGTTGTAATAGAGGATCGGCGAGGACGAGTTGAACGGGAAGGACAGCATCGTGCCGTCCGGCCGGCTGTAATAGGCGACGATGCCGGGCAGGTACTTGCTCTTGTCGAAGTCCTTGCCGGCCTCCGTGAGCACCTCGGCGACCGGTTTGACCGCCCGCTCGGCGCCCATCATGACGCCGGTTCCGACGTCGAACACCTGCAGGATGGCCGGCGGCTGCTTCGCCCGGAAGGCGGCGATGCCGGCGTTCAGCGTCTCCGGATAGGAGCCCTTGAAGACGGGCGTGACCTTGTAGTCGCTCTGGCTTTCGGAAAATTCCTTGGCGAGCTGCTGCACCACTTCGTTGTTGGCGCCGGTCATCGCGTGCCACCACTGGACTTCCGTGACGGCGAGCGCAGGCGTGGCGAGGATCGCGGCGGCGCCGGCGAGGAGGGCGAGGATCGATCGGGCTTGCATGAGGACAGCCTCCCTGTTTGGCCACCGGCCGAGGACCGACGGCGTCTAGCAGGCTAGCACGACAGAAGGGCGACAGGGATTCCCCCGCAACGGAAGGTGAATCGGCGGCCGCGGACTGTCGACGGGCCCGTTCTCCCGCCGCATCGGCTCAGCCTCGGACGCGATAGTCGCCGGCCGTGAGCGAGATCTCCGTGCCGAGGTGCTCGCGCAGGATGCGCATGTTGCGCCGGTTCGACTTGAAGGCGATGTCGAACAGGTCGCCGAGCAGCGGAACCGAGCCGACTACGCCGTCGAGCGCGACGTTGCCGAGCATGCGCGCGAGCTTCGTCCTCGGCAGCCCGAGCCGCCGCGCCTCCCAGACGATGTAGAGCGACAGCGCCGCGCTCACCGCATCGCCGATGCCCGGGACGAGGCCGAGCGCGGCATCGGCGCCGAGCCGGATGCCGGTCCCCGGGACGACCAGAGCGCTGTCGAGCAGCACGGACAGCGCCTCGAGGCGGGCCAGCGATGCACGCCGGTCCGTCCCGACATAGGCGCCGAAATCCGCGAAGGACGTGGCTGCGCGCTGCATCTCGACTGCTGTTCCTTCCGTTCGAGCGACCGTGATGAACGGCCGCGAGCATCATCGGTTCCGGGCGTGATATGCGAAGCGCGCCGGTCCCTCGCAAGACCGCGCGCGAGGAGCCTTCGATGACCAGCGACGCCGCCGAGAATCCCCTGCTCTCCACCTGGACGGCGCCGTTCGAGCTGCCGCCTTTCGCGGCCATCGCGCCGGAGCATTTCCGGCCCGCCTTCGATCGCGCCTTCGCCGACAAGCGGGCCGAGATTCGGGCGATCGCCGATGATCAGGCGGAGCCGAGCTTCACCAACACGATCGAGGCGCTGGAGCGCAGCGGCGACACCATGGACCGCGTCGCCGGCGTGTTCTTCAACCTGTCGGGCGCGCACACCAACGAGGCCATCCAGGCGATCGAGCGCGAGGTGGCCCCGGTGCTGGCCCGCCTGTCGAGCGAGATTTATCTCGATCCGGCGCTGTTCGCCCGCATCGATGCGCTCTGGCAGCGCCGCGACGCGCAGGGCCTCGACGGCGAGCAGCTGCGGGTGCTCGAGCGCTATCACAAGCGCTTCGTGCGGGCGGGCGCCGGCCTCGACGAGGCCGCCAAGCAGCGGCTCGCCGCCATCACCGAGCGGCTGGCCGTGCTCGGCACGCGGTTCGGCCAGAACGTGCTCGCGGACGAGAAGGCATATTCGCTGGTGCTCGATGGCGCGGAGGATCTCGCCGGCCTGCCGGATTTCCTGCTCGACGCCGCCGCCGAGGCGGCCGCCGAGCGCGGCCTGCCGGGCAAGCACGTCATCACGCTGTCGCGCTCCTCGATCGAGCCCTTCCTGCAGTTCTCGACCCGCCGCGACCTCCGCGAGCAGGCGTTTCGCGCCTGGACGAGACGAGGGGAGAACGGCGGCGACACCGACAACCGCGCCATCGTCGCCGAGATGGTCGCGCTGCGGGCGGAACGGGCGAAACTGCTCGGCTATCCGAGCTTCGCCCATTTCAAGCTCGACGACACCATGGCCAAGGCGCCCGAGGCGGCGCGCGACCTCTTGCGCGAGGTGTGGGAGCCGGCGCGGCGGCGGGCGCTCGCCGAGCAGGCGATGCTCGAGGAGATGGTGCGCGCCGAGGGCGGCAACTTCACCATCGCGCCGTGGGACTGGCGGCACTATGCCGAGCGGCGGCGCAAGGCCGAGTTCGATCTCGACCAGGCCGACATCAAGCCCTATCTCGAGCTCGACCGCATCGTCGAAGCGGCCTTCGACACCGCCGAAAAACTGTTCGGCCTCACCTTCTCCGAGCGCACCGATCTCGAGCTCTATCACCCGGACGTCCGCGCCTGGGAGGTCACCGATCGCGAGGGCAGGCCTGTCGGCCTGTTCCTCGGCGATTATTTCGCCCGCTCCTCCAAGCGCAGCGGCGCCTGGATGAGCGCCTTCCGCAGCCAGCAGAAGCTCGCCGGCGACATCCGGCCGATCATCGTCAACGTCTGCAACTTCGCCAAGGCGGAGCCGGCGCTGTTGAGCTTCGACGATGCGCGCACCCTGTTCCACGAGTTCGGCCACGCGCTGCACGGCCTGTTGTCCGACGTCACCTATCCGCTGCTCGCCGGCACCGCCGTCAGCCGCGACTTCGTCGAGTTCCCCTCGCAGCTCTACGAGCACTGGTTCGAGCAGCCCGACGTGCTGCGCCGCTTCGCCCGCCACTACCGCACCGGCGAGCCGATGCCGGAGGCGCTGCTGCAGCGGCTGCTCGACGCGCGTACCTTCAACCAGGGATTTTCGAGCGTCGAATACTGCTCCTCGGCGATCGTCGACCTCGACTTTCACGCGCTGCCGTCGGCCGAGAATCTCGACGTCGAGGCTTTCGAGCGGCAGTCGCTGGAGCGCATCGGCATGCCCGACGCCATCGTCATGCGCCACCGCACGCCGCATTTCGGGCACATCTTCGCCGGCGAGGGCTATTCCGCCGGCTACTACTCCTATCTCTGGTCCGAGGTTTTGGACGCGGACGGCTTCGACGCCTTCGAGGAGGCTGGTGACATCTTCGCCCCCGATGTCGCCGAGCGGCTGAAGACCTTCGTCTATTCGGCCGGCAACCTGCGCGACCCGGCGCAGGCCTACACCGCCTTTCGGGGCCGCATGCCGTCGCCCGCGGCGCTGCTGCGCAAGCGCGGCCTCGACAGCGTCGCGGGCGGCGAGACCTGACCGCATGATGTCGCCCGAGGAGATCGAGCGCTACGCCCGCCACATCGTGCTGCGCGAGGTGGGCGGCCCGGGGCAGCAGAAGCTGAAGGCCGCGCGCGTGCTGCTCGTCGGCGCCGGCGGCCTCGGCAGCCCGCTCGCGCTCTACCTCGCCGCCGCGGGCGTCGGCACGCTCGGCATCGTCGACGACGACGCCGTGTCGCTATCGAACCTGCAGCGCCAGGTGCTGTTCGGCACCGACGACATCGGCCGGCCGAAGGCATACGCAGCCGCCACGGCGATCGGGCGGATCAATCCGCACGTCGCGGTCGAGCCGCACACGGTCCGCCTCGAGGCCGGCAATGCCGAAGCACTGGTCGGGGCGTATGACGTGATCGCCGACGGCTCGGACAATTTCGCCACCCGCTACCTCGTCTCCGATGCCTGCGTTCGGGTGAGGAAGCCGCTCGTGACCGGCTCGCTCGGCGTCTTCGACGGCTCGCTGACGACGATCCGCGGCCACGAGCGCGGCCCCGACGGGCGTCCGAACCCGACCTACCGGTGCCTGTTCCCCGAGCCGCCGGCGCCGGGCAGCGTGCCGAGCTGCGCGGAGGCCGGGATTCTCGGCGCGCTCGCCGGCCTCCTCGGCTCGCTGATGGCGATCGAGGTGCTGCGCGAGATCGTCGGCTTCGGCGAGGGCCTCGTCGGACGCCTCCTGCTGGTCGACGCGCGAACCATGCGCTTCGAGACGCTGCACTACGCCTGGGACCCGGCCAATCCGCTGACGGGGGAGGAGGCGCCCTCTTTTCTTCCCTCTCCCCTCGTGGGAGAGGGCGGACTCGGGGCAAAGCCCCGAGCCGGGTGAGGGGGAGAGAGGCCCTCGCGCCCCCTCACCCCGCTCGGGCTGTCGCACGAGTCGGCCCCCCCCCCAGGCCGGGGGGGCCTCAGGGC
>JAEZCD010000152.1 GCA_023430145.1 Pseudomonadota bacterium | reverse complement strand
GATCGGCGCCGCGCTGCGCGCCGTCGAGGCGCGCTGGGTCGCCGCCGGCTTCCCGCAGACGCAGGCGCAGGTCGACGCCATCGTGGAGGCGGTGCTGGCCGAGCAGGCCTGACAGGGGCGGCGCGCCGGAGGCGAGCAGGCTCGAGCGCCCGTTCCCCGGCACGGCGATTGTGGCCGCTCATCCCCGCGAAGGCGCGGATCCAGATTCCGAAGGATCTGGCACGCTCGCGTCCATTTTCCCGGCACAAGAGAAAGGTCTGGGTCCCCGCCTTCGCGAGGACGAGCGGAGCTTTGGCCGTCCAGACAGGATGCGGCGACGGCTTCGAACGCTTGCGCGGAGATGTGGGGCGAAGGCATCGCAGCCCCTCGTGCGGCGGCCTCCCGAAACGCAAAAGGCCCGCTCGAAAGCGGGCCTTGCGCAAATCCGAGGGGGCGAACCTTAGGATCAGGGCGTGAAGTTGAACGTGTAGCTGATGGCGAGGCCGCCGAAGAACTGGTTGTCGTCGCCGATCTTCCGGACGATCGGGCTCTTCTCCGCATCGCCGAGCAGCTTGTTCCAGCCGCCAAAGAGCGTCGCGCTCCACGCCGTATCCCAGTCGTAGGTGATGCTGGAGGCGACGCCGGCGGACTTGATGCCGCCGTCCGGCCTGTACGGCTTGTTGAAGACCTTGCTCCTGTTGGCTTCCTTTTGGGTGATGCCGAAGTACGTGCGCATGTACTCTTCGCTTGCGAAGGACACGCGCGGGCCGATAGCGAAAGTCCAGGGCTGGTAGCGGAAGACGCCGTCGAGGCCGAGGTCGCCGACCCAGCCGTCGCCGCCGAAGAAGCTCCGGCGGATCTCGGCGCGGCCGCGCAGCCATTCGACCGGCCAGACCTCGACGAAGCCGCCGGCCTCGATCGCCCAGTCGATCGATTTCAGGCCGCGCAGCTTCTTGTCGTCGTGCTTGTCGCGGCTTCCCTCGAATCCGCCGACGATGCCGATACGGAACTGCTCGGTGCTGAAGAGGGCGATGCTGGTGCCGTCGTCGGGCGAGCCCCAGATCAGCGGGCTGTTCGGGTCGCGGAACGAAATGTATGGCAGCGGATAGATCGAGTAGTCGTCCGCGCCAGG
Source organism: Pseudomonadota bacterium (assembly GCA_023430145.1). GTDB lineage: Bacteria > Pseudomonadota > Alphaproteobacteria > Rhizobiales > Methylopilaceae > JAEZCD01. Next base: position 5,661 of record JAEZCD010000152.1, on the reverse strand, counting down.
CCAACTCGGCGCCACGAGGAGCCTCGCGCCGACGGTCACCATCCAGCCCGACTGCACGACCACCGGTGCCGGAACCGGCTCCATGGGCGGCGGCTCGGGAAGGTCGGCGGCGAGCGCCGGCACCGCGAGTACCGAAGCGAGGGCGAGAGAAGCCAAGGAAATCCGCACGAGTCGATGCTCCGGCACCTGGGAGGGCACGAGTCGGAGCATGCCAGCCCCCCCCCTCCCCGTCCATAAGCGGCCACAATCGGCCGCACGAGTTCCCGCGGGTGTGGCCATGGCGGCACACCCGGTGGACGAAGCGCGCATCATGCCGCGGGACATCGGCGCCCTGCGGCGCTAAGCTTTCCCATCATGGATCGACACGCCTACCGGGACCTGTTTTCGGCGGCCGTCGCGCGGCTGCATGCCGAGCGGCGCTATCGCACCTTCGCCGAGCTCGAACGCGATGCGACGCGCTATCCGCATGCCGTCTGGCACTCCGCCGCCGGCCCGCGCGAGGTCGTCATCTGGTGCTCGAACGACTATCTCGGCATGAGCGGCAACCCTGCGGTGCTCGAGGCCCTCACGACCACTGCTGCGCGCATGGGCGCCGGCGCCGGCGGCACCCGCAACATCGCCGGCACCAACCATCCCCTGGTGGCGCTCGAGCGCGAGCTGGCCGACCTGCACGGCAAGGAGACGGCGCTCGTCTTCTCCTCCGGCTACGTCGCCAACGAGGCGGCGATCTCGGTCATCGCCCGGCTGCTGCCGAACTGCCTCATCCTGTCGGACGAGCTGAACCACGCCTCCATGATCGCCGGCATGCAGAGCTCGCGCTGCGAGAAGCGCGTCTTCCGGCACAATGATCTCCGCCACCTCGAGCAGCTGCTCGCGGAATGCGCGCCCGATCGCGGAAAGCTCGTCGCCTTCGAGAGCGTCTACTCGATGGACGGCGACGTTTCGCCGATCGCCGAGGTCTGCGCGCTCGCCGAGCGCTACGGCGCCATGACCTATCTCGACGAGGTGCACGCGGTCGGTCTCTACGGGGCCCGCGGCGGCGGCATCGCCGAGCGCGACGGGGCGATGCACCGCGTCGACGTGATCGAGGGCACGCTCGCCAAGGGGTTCGGGGTGATCGGGGGCTATATCGCCGCCGACGACGTGATCTGCGATGCGATCCGCTGCAATGCGCCGGGCTTCATCTTCACCACTGCGCTGCCGCCGCCGATCGCGGCGGCCGCCACCGCCTCCATCCGCCACCTCAAGGCGTCGGGGGCCGAGCGCGAGCTGATGCTGCGGCAGGCAGCACGCACCAAGGCCGCCCTCGCCGAGCGCGGCCTGCCGGTCATGCCGTCGGTGACGCACATCGTGCCGCTGATGGTCGGCGATCCGGAGGCCGCCAAGGCGGCGTCCGACCGGCTGCTCGAGACCTACGGCATCTATATCCAGCCGATCAACTATCCGACCGTGCCGCGCGGCACCGAGCGGCTGCGCATCACGCCCTCGCCGTTCCACGGCGAGGCGCTGATCGAGGCGCTCGCCGACGCGCTCGACCAGGTGTGGTCGGAGCTCGGGCTGCGGCGCGCCGCTGCCGCCGCCGCGGCGGAGGCGGCCGAATGAGGGATCTCGCTGCCGTCGCCCTCGTCCTCGCTGCATGCGCGGGCACCGCGAGCGCCGAGGAGAACGTGCTCGCCTGCGAGGGGCCTTTTGCTGCCGACAGCTCGCAGGCGCGGCTCGTCGCGGCGTTCGGCAAGGCGAACGTCGCCTTCGAGGAGGTGGACGGCCCGGAGGGAAGCAAGGAGATGGCGACGGTGGTCTTCGGCAAGGATCCGAAGCGCCGCCTCACCATACGTTGGGACGACGAGGCGAAGCGCCAGCGGCCGCTCCACATCGAGCTCGGGCCGGCCTGGCGCCTCGCCAACGGCCTCCGCCGCGACCTCTCGCTCGCCGAGGTCGAGGCGCTCAACGGCCGTCCCTTCGCGCTCTCCGGCTTCGAATGGGACTATGGCGGCTACGTCACCGACTGGAAGAAGGGCCGGCTCGAGCGGCTGCCCGGCGGCTGCAACGCGATCGTCGGCTTCGGTCCGGACGAAGCCGCGCCCTCCGCCGCCCTCGACAAGGTGAGCGGCGACGCGACCTTCGCCTCCGACTCCAAGGCCATGCGCGCCGTCAAGCCGCGCGTCGGGATCATCGCGCTCGGCTATCCGGCGAAGCCCGGCATCTGAACGGGCGAGCAGGCCCGCCTGCGCTTCCGACGAGCGGCGGGACGCTGCCCCCTCGACATCGGCCCGCCGGGGCTCACACCCCACCGACGCAGCCCGCCACCCATAAGGTGCGTGAAGGCAACCAAGAACCCTCGGCCGAGCGAGGCTCGCCTCGCCCTGGCAGGGAGAGGGAACAAAGCCAACCGGGCATGTCGATCTCTTTCTATCCATTCCCCGTCGAGCAAGGTGGATGGCCGTCCGATCGCGATGAACAGCTTCAGCGCTTATGTCTTCCGTAAGACAGGCTCCCGTCTTCCGGCGAACAAGGAGTCATGCAATACCGAGGCTGCTCGAGTGCCGGCGAGAAGTACCGCCGCGGCTCGATTTTCGTGGACTGTGATTTCGATCAAGAGAGCCCGGAGGGCTGTCGAGGGGGAAAGTGCAATGCGCAGGTTCGTTCGAGCAGCAATTGTCACGATGTCGGTAGCGTTCAGTTCCCATGCAGGTTCTCAGGAGGTCAAGGCTCGAGCCGAGGCTTGCGCGCTCTCGGACCTCAAAGGCAACTGGCTCATGACCTTCCAGCGGGCCGGCAAGCCGGAGATGTGCTTCCTCGAGATCAGCCAGAAAGGTCGGGTCAAAGCGACCGATCCCTGCTCGATCAAGAATTTATTAGTTCCTTCTTATGCAATCTCTGGAAAAATAGCAATCGCCAATGGCTGCCGCATTGGCGGTACTCTGAAGCCGAGTGTCGGATCCGATCTTGGCATGACTGCGCAAATCATCGAAACGAAGGACTTTATAGCGGGAGTTCTTACTGACGATACGGGTGATTTTTTTCCAGTGACGTTCACTCGCTTCGATTAGACTGGATTGGTCCCAGGGCAAGTGATCGCCCGAGCCGGGGCGGTCGTGCAGATCTCGCCGGCATGCGAGCCCCCTCGGAAAAAGAGGGCTTATTGCGGCATTCCGCCCGGTGGGGCTCGGCCTGATCTTCCTTCCGGCGGCACTCAGATCGTGCCGACGCGCTGAGGCGAAGCCCTCTCGGGCGTGGGCATCCGGCTTGACATCGGGCGGCCGCCAGCACTCACGTCCCGCCGATGCAGCTCGCCGCCCTCGCCTTCCCGCAATTCGATCCGGTGGCGATCGCCATCGGCCCGTTCGCGATCCGCTGGTACGCGCTCGCCTATCTCGTCGGCATCCTGTTCGGCTGGTGGCTCGCCCGCCGCTATGCCGGCAACGACGCGCTGTGGGGCGCACAATCACCGATCCGCCCCGTCGACATCGACGACCTCGTCGTCTGGGTGGCGCTCGGCATCGTGCTCGGCGGCCGGCTCGGCTACGTGCTGTTCTACAATCCCGCCCACTATCTGCAGAACCCGCTCGAGGCGCTGGCGCTCTGGTCGGGCGGCATGTCGTTCCACGGCGGCCTCGTCGGCTCCGCCGTCGCCACCTGGCTGTTCGCCCGCTCGCGCGGCATCCCGGTGCTGTCGCTGATGGATGTCTGCTGCGCCGTCTGCACCATCGGCATCCTGCTCGGCCGGCTCGCCAATTTCGTCAACGCCGAGCTCTGGGGCCGGCCGACCGACGTGGCCTGGGCGTTCGTTTTTCCGGGCGCCGGGACGGAGCCGCGGCATCCGAGCCAGCTCTACGAGGCCGCGCTCGAGGGCCTGCTGCTGTTCGTCGTGCTGAACCTCATGATCTCCAGGGGCGCGCTGCGCCGGCCGGGCCTCGTCGGCGGCAGCTTCCTCGCGCTCTATGCGGTGGCGCGCATGACGGTCGAGCAGTTCCGCATGCCGGACGAGCAGATCGGCTTCCTGTTCGGCGGCCTCACCATGGGGCTCCTCTTGTCGGTGCCGATGCTGCTCGCCGGGCTCGCACTGATCGGCTGGTCGCTGCGGCGCCGCAGCCGGCCCGCATGACGCCGCTCGAGCGCGAAATCCGCGCGCTCGTCGCCGCCGAAGGGCCGATCCCGGTCGACCGCTACATGGCGCTCTGCCTCGGCCACCCCGCGCACGGCTATTACGCCACCCGCGATCCCTTCGGCGCCGCCGGCGATTTCGTCACCGCGCCCGAGATCTCGCAGATGTTCGGCGAGCTTCTGGGCCTCTGGGCGGCCACCGTGTTCGAGAGCATGGGACGGCCGGGAAAAATCCTGCTCGTGGAGCTCGGCCCCGGGCGCGGCACGCTGATGGTCGACGCGCTGCGCGCCGCGCGAGCGCTGCCATCCTTCGCCGGGGCGATCGACGTGCACCTCGTCGAGACGAGCCCGGTGCTGCGCGAGCGGCAGCGCGCTGCCCTCGCCGGGCGGGCCCCCGCCGCCTGGCACGAGCGCATCGAGGACCTGCCGCCCGGCCCGGCGATCGTTATCGCCAACGAGTTCTTCGACGCGCTGCCGATCCGCCAGTTCGTCCGCACCGAGACCGGCTGGCGGGAGCGCCTCGTCGGGGTGGATGCGGACGGGCGGCTCGCCTTCGGCATCGCGCCCCACCCGGCGGCCGGATTCATGCCGCCGCCGGTGGCGCTGCCCCCCGGCGCCGTCGTCGAGGTGCCGGAGGCGGCGATTCGTTGCGTTCGTAGTCTCGGCGCGCGGCTCGTGGCCGAGGGCGGAGCCATGCTGCTGATTGACTACGGATATGACGGATTTGCCACAGCCGACACGCTGCAGGCCGTGCGCCGGCACCGTCCGATCGACCCGCTCGATGCGCCCGGCGCCGCCGATCTCACCGCGCATGTGCCGTTCGGGCTCCTGGCGGCGGCTGCACGCGCGGCGGGTGCCGCCGTCTATGGTCCCGTACCGCAAGCAGATTTCCTGGAACGGCTCGGCCTGCGGCTTCGAGCCGAGCGGCTCGCGGCGGCAGCCGGCGCCGGGCAGCGCGCGGCGATCGAGGCCGCCGTCGAGCGCCTGACGGAGCGCAGCCCGACCGGCATGGGAAGCCTGTTCCGTGCGCTCGCGGTCGCCGATCCGCGCCTACCGGAGCCGCCTGGTTTCGCGAGCTGAGCCCGATTCGCCACCCGCAGCGCTTGTCGCGACGGGCGATTTCGATAAGAAGGGCTGGGCCGAAGGCACGAACTACACATTCCACAAGGAGGGACAGGATGCCGCCAGCGAAGAAAGCGACCAAGCCAGCGACCGAGGAAAAGCCCGCGCGAAAGGTGAATCCGGCTCTCCTGAAGCCGCTGCAGCCCTCCAAGGAGCTCGCCGCGATCGTCGGTTCTGCCCCGCTTCCGCGCTCGCAGACCGTCAGCAAGATGTGGGATTACATCAAGAAGAACAATCTGCAGAACCCATCGAACAAGCGTGAGATTCTGGCCGACGACAAGCTGGAGAAGATCTTCGGCAAGAAGAAGGTCACGATGTTCGAGATGAACAAGTATATCGCCCAGCACCTCAGCTGAGCGCATCGGTCGGACGCGAGCCGGCTCGCCCGAGAGCCGGGCACCCCCCCCCCCCCCCCCCCGCCGGCCGGGGGGGGTT
>JAEZCD010000117.1 GCA_023430145.1 Pseudomonadota bacterium | reverse complement strand
CCGCCCCTCCTTCACCGCCGCCCGCGCCCGGCTGCATAGGCGGGGCGACGTTTCGGACCTAGAGCCGGCGGCACCCGCCCATCTGCGCCTCGCGCATGACGAGCTCTTGGCCAACCAGCTCGCGCTCGGCCTCGTCCGCATGCATCACAAGCGCAGTGGCGGCCGGGCGAGCGGCGGCACCGGGGCGATCGCGAAAAAGATCGAGGCGGCGCTGCCCTTCCGCCTGACCGGTGCGCAGACCCGCGCGCTCGGCGAGATCCGGAAAGATATCGGCTCGCCCGAGCGCATGCTGCGCCTGCTGCAGGGCGACGTCGGCTCCGGCAAGACGGTCGTCGCGCTGCTCGCCGCCGCCACCGTCGTCGAGTCCGGCCGCCAGGCGGTGCTGATGGCGCCAACCGAGATCCTGGCCCGCCAGCACCTCGCCACCATCGTCCCGCTGGCCGAGGCCGGCGGCCTTCGCGTGGAGCTGCTGACCGGCCGCGAGCGGGGGCGCGAGCGGGAGCGGATCCTGTCGGCGGTCGCCGCCGGCGAGACCCAGCTCCTCGTCGGCACGCACGCCTTGTTCCAGGCCGGCGTCGCCTTTCGCGATCTCGGCCTCGCCATCGTCGACGAGCAGCACCGCTTCGGCGTCCAGCAGCGCCTCGCCCTTACCAAGAAGGGGGATGGTGTCGACGTGCTGGTGATGACCGCGACGCCGATCCCGCGCACCCTGGTGATGACCTATTTCGGCGACATGGATTCATCCGCCCTCGACGAGAAGCCGCCCGGGCGCACCCCGGTCGACACCCGCCTCGTCTCGCTCGACCGGCTCGACGAGGTCGTCTCGGCGATCGGCCGGGCGATCGCCTCCGGCGCCCGCGTCTACTGGGTCTGCCCGCTCGTCGAGGCCTCCGAGGAGCTCGATGTCGCCGCCGCCGAAGAGCGCCAGGAGACGCTCGAGGCGATCTTCCCCGGCAAGGTCGGGCTCGTGCACGGCCGCATGAAGGGAGTCGCCAAGGACGCGGCGCTGCAAAAGTTCATCGACGGCTCGGTGCCGATCCTCGTCGCCACCACGGTGATCGAGGTCGGCGTCGACGTGCCCACCGCGAGCGTCATGGTGATCGAGCACGCCGAGCGCTTCGGCCTCGCCCAGCTGCACCAGCTGCGCGGCCGCATCGGCCGCGGTGCCGCCCGCTCGACCTGCCTGCTCCTCTACCGGGCGCCGCTCGCCGAGACCGCCGAGGCGCGGCTGCGGGTGATGCGCGACACCGACGACGGTTTTGTCATCGCCGAGAAGGATCTGGAGCTGCGCGGCCAGGGCGAGGTTCTGGGCACGCGACAGTCGGGCTCGGCGGGCTTTCGCATCGCCCGGCTCGAGGTGCACGGCGCCCTGCTGCGCGCAGCCCGCGCCGACGCCGACCGGATCCTCGCGAGCGATCCGCTGCTCGTCACGCCGCGCGGAAGAGCGCTGCGGCTGCTCCTGCAGATCTTCGAGCGTCAGGAGGCGGCGCGCCTGATCTCGGCCGGCTGAAGGCTCACCGGCTCGCCCACCGCGCCCGGCGGCAGGGGCGGCAGCGGCGGCAGGCCGGCGATCGGCACCGCCCGCTCGGCCGGTTGGATGATGCCCATCGACATCAGCATCTTGAAGGCGTCCTCGACGCTGAGGTCGATCTCGACGAACTGGGAGCGCTTGACGAACAGCATGTAGCCGGTGGTCGGGTTCGGCGTGCACGGCAGGAACACGCAGACATGCTCGCCGTCCGGCAGCTTGGCGCCGACGCTGCCGACCGCCGGCGCGGCGATGAAGCAGATCGACCAGAGGCCCGGACCGGGCCACTCGATGATGCCGACCTTGCGGAAGGTCGAGCCCTCCTGGCTGAACACGGTCTCGAAGACCTGCTTCACGCCCTTGTAGACGCTGCGGATGATCGGCGTGCGGCCGAGCATCGCCTCGCCGGTGGAGACGATCGTCCGGCCGACGAGGTTGGCGGTGAGGAAGCCGAGGATCGTCAGGCCGATGAAGGCGACGATGACGCCGATGCCGGGCAGCGCGAAGGGAAGGTAGGTTTCGGGGTTGTAGGCGGTCGGGATCAGCGGCTTCACCCAGCCGTCGATAAGGCCGATCAGCCAGAGCGTGATCCAGACGGTGATCGCCACCGGCCCGGCGACGATGAGGCCTGTGAGGAAATAGTTGCGCAGGAGCGCGCCGCGCCGCGGGGCCGCGACCGGCTCGTGGACGATCTCGGCGACCTCCGGCGGCAATGACTCACGCGGCGCGTTCATTCTCGACGGACCCGCCTCCGCTCCCACCGGCGGTTCCGGCCGGCAGCCGCGAGCCTAGCACGGGGACCGCGACCGGCCGCAAGGCAGCACTTCGGCCGATGCGCGCGAAAGTGAAGGGGCAGCCCGGCCCCTCGGCGAGCTACCGCGTCCGCTCGGCGCATCGTTCCGGGACGGCGCCGGCACGCCGGGGCCCGGAGCGCCGGCGACGCGGATGCGGAAAGCGCGGCGAAAACGCTACTGCGCCGGGACGAGCGTGATCTCGGCGATGCCGGCGGCGATGTTGACGCCGGTCTTCGTCTCGACCTGGATCGGCTGCAGCGCCACGGTGCGGTTCGAGCCGCCGATGAGCGCGTTGGCGCCGAGCCCGGCGCCGAGCGATGCGTCGGCGCCGACGCCGACATATTTGCCGGCCAGAGCGTGCGGCCCGAGCTGGCTGGTCGAGGCCAGCACCTGCCAGATCAGCACCGCCGAGCCGGTGAAGCCGATGTCGACGCCGTAGCGGTTGATGTTGCCCGTATAGTACTCGGGCGGCCGCGACCGCGAGTTGAACGTGCACCCCATCGACCGCGTCGAGCCGAAGATGAAACCGACGCCGCCTGAGACGTTGCATTCGAGCGTGCCCGCCTCGGTTCGCGACTGGGCGGCGGCCGGGCCGGCGGCGGCGAGGGCGAGAAGGGCGGCGGCAGCGATAGCGAGTCTCATCGGCGATCTCCTCGGGGTCCCGGGCGGGACCGTTTCCGGCCGCCCGCGAATCCCTTCACGACGGCCGATCATACAGGACCGGTCGTCGTGACCGATAGCCGACCAGCGCTCAGCGCAGATTGGCGCAGAAGCGCTGGATCCGCGAACAGGCATCCTCGAGCTGCTCGGTCGACGCCGCATAGGAGACGCGGAAATTCGGCCCGAGCCCGAACGCGGAGCCATGCACGACCGCAACGCCCTCGGTCTCCATCAGTTCCATGATGAAGTCCTCGTCGCTGGCGATCGTCTTGCCGGACGGGGCCGTCTTGCCGATCGTGCCGGCGCAGGAGGGGTAGACGTAGAACGCCCCCTCCGGCGTCGGGCAGTCGAGGCCTTTGGCCTGGTTCAGCATCGACACGACGAGGTCGCGCCGCTGCTCGAACACCTGCCGGAAGCGCGGCAAAAAGTCCTGCGGGCCGCGCAGCGCCTCGACCGAGGCCCATTGGGCGATCGAGCAGGCGCCGGAGGTCTGCTGGCCCTGGATCATGTCCATCGCCTTGATGAGCTCCTTCGGGCCGCCTGCGTAACCGATGCGCCAGCCGGTCATGCAATAGGCCTTCGACACGCCGTTCATGGTCAGCGTGCGGTCGTAGAGCGCGGGCTCGACCTCGGCCGGCGTGGTGAAGACGAAGTCGCCGTAGACGAGGTGCTCGTACATGTCGTCGGTGAGCACCCAGACATGCGGATGGCGCATCAAGACGTCGGTGAGCGCCTTCAGCTCCGCCCGCGTGTAGGCGGCGCCGGAGGGGTTCGACGGCGAGTTGAAGATCAGCCACTTCGTCCGCGGCGTGATCGCCGCCTCCAGATCCTCGGGCTGGATCTTGAACTCGTTCTCGATCGTCGCGTCGACGAACACCGGCGTGCCGCCGTTCAGCGCCACCATCTCCGGATAGCTCACCCAGTAGGGCGCCGGGATCAGCACCTCGTCGCCGGGGTTCATGGTCGCGACGAAGGCGTTGTAGAGAATCTGCTTGCCGCCGGTGCCGACGATGATCTGGCCGGGCTCGTAGTCGAGGCGGTTCTCGCGCTTGAACTTCTCGCAGATCGCCTCGCGCAGCGGCATGATGCCGGCGACGGGGGTGTACTTGGTCTCGCCGCGGCGGATGGCGGCGATGGCCGCCTCCTTGATGTTGTCCGGCGTGTCGAAGTCAGGCTCGCCGGCGCTGAGCGAGATGACGTCGCGGCCCTTGGCTTTCAGCTCGCGCGCCATCTGCGTCACGCCGATGGTGGCGGAGGGCTTCACGCGGGCGAGGGCGTCGGCGAGGAACGCCATGACGACGGACTCCGAGAATCTGAGGGTGGATTGTTGCGCGCGCGACCCTAGTGGGCAGGTCGGGCGAGTTCAAGATGCGAAAGCCTCCTCTTCCCTCTCCCATCGGGAGAGGGTGCCCGCGAAGCGGGCGGGTGAGGGGTTACGGAGTATCAGCACGAGCGCACTACCCCCTCATCCGGCCGCTTCGCGGCCACCTTCTCCCCATGGGAGAAGGAAGAGGGACGACATAAAGACTTCCTTATGCGTTTATTGCCGTGCGCCGGCAGGCGTGCTAGATGCGCCGCAACACCCCTTCCCCTGCCCGAGGACCTTCGCATGAGCCCCGCCGCCGCCCACAAGCCCGCCGCCGCCGGCGACTACGTCGTCCGCGACATCGGCCTCGCCGACTGGGGCAGGAAAGAGATCGCCATCGCCGAGACCGAGATGCCGGGCCTCATGAGCGTGCGCGCCGAGTACGGGCCGTCGCAGCCCTTGAAGGGCGCCCGGATCGCCGGCTCGCTGCACATGACGATCCAGACCGCGGTGCTGATCGAGACGCTGGAGGCGCTCGGCGCCGATGTCCGCTGGGCCTCCTGCAACATCTATTCGACGCAGGACCACGCCGCGGCGGCCATCGCCGCCGGCGGCACGCCGGTGTTCGCCATCAAGGGCGAGAGCCTCGAGGACTATTGGGATTATACGCACCGCATCTTCGAGTGGGCCGACGGCGGCACGCCGAACCTCATCCTCGACGACGGCGGCGACGCGACCTTGCTCGTCCACCTCGGCACCCGCGCGGAAGCCGGCGACACCGCCTTCCTCGACGGTGCCACCAACGAGGAAGAGGAGGTGCTGTTCGCCGCCATCAAGAAGAGGCTCGGCGAGCGCCCCGGCTGGTACACGCAGGTCGGCAAGAACATCCGCGGCGTCACCGAGGAGACCACGACGGGCGTGCACCGGCTCTACATCATGGAGCGCGAGGGCAAGCTGCTGTTCCCGGCGATCAACGTCAACGACAGCGTGACCAAGAGCAAGTTCGACAACCTCTATGGCTGCCGCGAAAGCCTCGTCGACGGCATCCGCCGCGGCACCGACGTGATGATGGCCGGCAAGGTAGCGATGGTCGCCGGCTTCGGCGACGTCGGCAAGGGCTCGGCCGCCTCGCTGCGCAATGCCGGCTGCCGGGTGATGGTGTCGGAGGTCGACCCTATCTGCGCCCTGCAGGCGGCGATGGAGGGCTACGAGGTGACGACCATGGAGGATGCGGCCAAGCGCGCCGACATCTTCGTCACCGCCACCGGCAATGTCGACGTCATCACCATCGACCACATGCGGGCGATGAAGGACCGAGCGATCGTCTGCAACATCGGCCACTTCGACAGCGAGATCCAGATCGGCGCGCTGAAGAACTTCAAGTGGCACAACGTCAAGCCGCAGGTCGACGAGATCGAGTTCCCGGACGGCAAGCGGATCATCGTCCTGTCCGAGGGCCGGCTCGTGAATCTCGGCAACGCCATGGGCCATCCGAGCTTCGTCATGTCGGCCTCGTTCACCAACCAGACGCTGGCGCAGATGGAGCTGTGGACCAATCCCGGCCGCTACGAGCGGAAAGTCTACACGCTGCCGAAGAAGCTCGACGAGAAGGTCGCCGCGCTGCACCTCGACAAGATCGGGGTGAAGCTGACGAAGCTGAGCGAGAAGCAGGCCGCCTATATCGGCGTGCCGCAGGAAGGCCCGCACAAGCCGGACTATTACCGGTACTGACGACCGCGGGCCTCCAGCCGAGGCGACTTCGTCCCCGCTGCCGGCGGGCCGCAGGCCCAGGGCTACACGGTGTCGCAGCCTCCGGGCGCCTCCGTGTGCTCGACATCGCCGAGGCTTCGCGCGACAAGATGCGGTGATAGCGGCGCGGCCCGCCGGCCGCGGCGGCCCGCTCCGCCGGCCCCGGGCTCGTCGCCGAGCCGACGATCCGGGTCGGAAATCATCGCCGGGAGTACGCCATGCGGTGCCGCCATGCATGAAGCTCGGCTCGCCCCCCGCGACTGGGGCTCGCACCCGCCATACCTCTATCCCGCCTACGCCTCGACGGCGCTGCGCGGGCCGACGCGACCGCTGGTGCCGCTGAAGCACACGCTGTCGGAGCTGACCGGACCGGTCTACGGCCACGAGAGCGTCGGCGCGCTCGATGCGGACCTCACCAGGAACGGCGCCAGGAACGGCGAGCCGCTCGGCGAGCGCATCGTCGTCACCGGCCGCGTCGTCGACGAGGCGGGCCGCCCGGTGCCGCACACGCTGATCGAGATCTGGCAGGCCAACGCCGCCGGCCGCTACATCCACAAGGTCGACCAGCACCCGGCCCCGCTCGACCCGAATTTCTTCGGCGGCGGCCGCTGCGTCACCGACGGGCAGGGGCGCTATCGCTTCTACACCGTCAAGCCGGGCGCCTACCCCTGGGGCAATCATTTCAACGCCTGGCGGCCGAACCACATCCATTTGTCGCTGTTCGGTCCCTCGATCGCCACGCGCCTCGTGACGCAGATGTATTTTCCGGGCGATCCGCTGCTGGAGCTCGATCCGATCTACAACTCGACGCCGGCGGGCGCCCGCGAGCGGCTCGTCTCGCGCTTCTCGATCGAGGTGACGGAGCCAGGCTTCGCGCTCGGCTATGTGTTCGACATCGTGCTGCGCGGGTCGCAGGAGACGCCGATGGAGACGCCCCGTTGAGCGGCCAGACCCCGTCGCAGACCGTCGGCCCCTACTTCGCCTATGCGCTGACGGCGCCGCAATACGGCTATCCGCACGACGGCATCGCCTCGGATCGCCTCGCCGACGACATCTCGCCGGGCGAGCGCATCCGCATCGAGGGGCGCGTGCTCGACGGGGCCGGGGCGCCGGTGTCGGACGCCATGATCGAGATCTGGCAGGCCGACGCTGAGGGCCGCTACGCGCATCCGGCCGATCCGCGCGGCTCCAATTCCGGTTTTCGCGGCTTCGGCCGCTTCGGCACCGGCACCGATCCGGAGAGCCGCTTCGTCTTCCACACCGTCAAGCCGGGCGCGGTGGATGGCCTGCAGGCGCCGCACATCACGGTGGTCGTCTTCATGCGCGGCATGTTGAGCCACGCCTATACGCGCCTCTATTTCTCCGACGAGGCGGCGGCGAATGCCCGCGATCCCGTGCTGCTCGCGGTCCCGGAGGAACGCCGGGCGACACTGATCGCCGCCCGCGAGGAGACCGGCGCCGGACCGCTCTACCGCTTCGACATCGTCATGCAGGGCGACAACGAGACCGTCTTCTTCGACGTCTGACGGCGCCCCGTCGGCGGCGGCTGCAAAAGTCCCTCAGGTGCCGCAAAAGGTCCGGTACACCCGCTCGCTCTCCTGCGGGGGAAGCGCATGGTCGGCGAAGGCCGGCTGGTCCTCGTAAGGCCTCGACAGCACCTCCGAAAGCTCCTCGAACGGGCGGAAGTCGCCGCCGTCCACGGCGGCCGCGATCGCCGCCTCGACGCGGTGATTGCGGGGGATGAAGGCCGGATTTGCGGCCCGCATCGCCTCCGCGCGCGCCGACGGCGACTGCGCCTCGCGGGCGAGCCGTGCCCGCCAGTCTGCGGCCCAGGAGGCATAGGCGGCCGGATCGGCGAACAGCCGGGCGACGCCCGCATCCGCCGCCGGGTCGGCGGCGGCATCGCAGAGGAGGCGGAAGGTCAGCGTGAAGTCGGCACGGTTCGCCGCCATAGCCTCGAGCAGCCGCTGCCCGAGCGCGGCATCCGCCTCCTCGGCCGTAACGAGGCCGAGCTTGCGCGAGAGGCCGGCGACGTAGGCCGCATCGAAACCGGGGCCGAAGCCGTCCAGCACCTCCTCGGCGATCGCCACGGCGGCATCCATGTCCTCGGAGAGCAAAGGCAGCAGCGTCTCGGCGAAGCGGGCGAGGTTCCAGAGCGCGATGCTCGGCTGGTTGCCATAGGCATAGCGGCCGCGGGCATCGATCGAGCTGAACACCGTCGCCGGATCGTAGGCGTCGAGGAACGCGCAGGGGCCGTAGTCGATGGTCTCGCCGGCGATCGACATGTTGTCGGTGTTCATCACCCCGTGCACGAAGCCGACCAGCATCCATCGCGCGACGAGCCGCGCCTGCGCCGCGGTCACTTCGGCGAGCAGCGCCCGGTAGGGCTGCTCCGCGGTCGCGGCCTCCGGGTAGAGCCGGTCGATGACGTAGTCCGCGAGCGTGCGGACGGCATCGCCGTCGCGGCGCGCGGCGAACAGCTGGAACGTGCCGACGCGGACATGGCTCCTCGCCACGCGGGTGAGGACGGCGCCGGGCAGGAACGTCTCGCGTACGACCTCGTCGCCCGTCGTCACCGCCGCGAGCGCGCGGGTGGTCGGAATGCCGAGCGCTGCCATCGCTTCGCTGACCAGATATTCGCGCAGGACCGGGCCGATCGCCGCCCGCCCGTCGCCGCCGCGGGAGAAGGGGGTGCGCCCCGCCCCCTTCAGTTGCAGGTCGTAGCGGACGCCCTGCCGGTCGACCACCTCGCCGAGCAGGATCGCGCGGCCGTCGCCGAGGACGACGAACTGGCCGAACTGGTGGCCCGCATAGGCCATGGCGATCGGCTGCGCGCCTTCGGCCAGGCGGTTCCCCGACAGAATCTCCACGCCCGCCGGCGACTCCAGCCAGTCGGGATCGATGCCGAGCTGCGCGGCGAGCGGACGGTTGACGCGGACGAGCTTCGGCGCCGGCACCGAGGCCGGCCGCACCGCGGCGTAGAAGCGCTCGGGGAGCCGCACGTATGAATTGTCGAAGGGAATGTGGACGGTCACGGGACACTCTTGCGGACGCGGCGTCGCCGCGCGGCCGGATGCCTCGAAGCGACGCAGCGATGGTCGGCCGAGATCGAGCCTCGGCTCGGAGCCTACATAATGTGCGAGCCGCCCGCGATCAGCGGGCCGCCGCGGCTAGCCGGGCGGATCCTCGGGCTCCGGGCCGTGCGGATGGGCGAGGTGGTGCTGCCGGAGCAAATCCCTTCCGTAGTCGCCGCCGTTCGGCGTCCGGACGACGGTATGGATATGCCGGCGCGTCGGCGTGCCGCGCGGGCCGTCGAGCGCGATCGGGCCCTGATGGTCGAACTCGATCAGGATCACCGGACTGTGGATACGGTAGTAGAAGACCGCGTCCTCGCCGACCTCGCCGATCCAGGCGAAGCGCGTCTCCTCGAGGTGCTCGCGCACCTCCTCCATCTTCACCTCGGCGTGCCCGTCGCGGAGATTGCCGACATAGAGGCCGATCAGCTCCAGCAGCGCGGCGCGGTGCTGCGGCCCGAGCTCCGCCGCCCGGACGCCGGCGAACGGAATGACGACGTCGTCCTTGAACATCTCGGCGAGATTCTCGCCGCGGCTTTTCGCGGGCCGGATCCGCGCCGCCGCCTGCTGGTCGGGCGGCAGCGAGCGCATGAAGGCGAGCGCGCGATCCTGCTCGGGCTGCAGCACGGAGGTTCCGGCGTATTTGCCCGAGGCGGCCGATACCGGCTCCGAGCCCATGAAGGTCGGCGTCATCACGACCTGGTCGCCGAGCACGAAGTAGTTGACGATGAGATGATGGCCCTCGATCTGCCATCCCCAGGGAGCCGTGCCCGAGGGCTCGCCGAAGATCGCGAACCAGTACAGATGCTCGCCGTACGCGTCGAAGTTCGACACGAGCTCGCCGAGGTGGTGATTGAGCCGCATGATGTCGCGTGACGTCCTGTAGCCGGCGGTGCTGAGCGAGGCCTGCAACAGCGCATAGGCGGCCTGCCGCTGCGCCTCGGTCATCTCGGCGAGCGAGACGCCCTCGCGCGGGAAGCGGTGGATGTTGGCCCAGTTGCGCCACGCCTCGTCGCCGACCGCGAAGCCGATCTTCTCCCGCCGAGGCGCGTCGAGCGCGGCGAGAAAGTCGCGCGCGGCCTCCACCACCGGCGCCGCAGAGACGCCCGTCGGCGCGATCTCGAACAGGCCGGCGCGCGGCGTGCCGTCCGTCGTGACGCCGACGAAGGGCTTGCCGAGCGCCTCGCGCGCCATTCCCTGCGGATTGAACCCGCCGGGCTGCTGCGCCCATGCCGGGGCGGCGAGGATGCCCAGCACCAGCCACGCGGCCGCGAATGGGAGGCGCCCGGTCGGGTTCGGCATCTCGGCTCTCCTGTCGAGGACGGCGGTGGCGCCCATCCGCCGATACCCTGCTTGGCACCGCGGGTAATTCTGGGACTGCCCGCCGGCAGCCGCGAACACATGATCGCGATCGGGCGTCGGAGCTGAGCCCGGGCTCAGTGCCCGCGCCGGCTCTTCAGATTGTGGACGTGGACGTGATCGCCGGCCTGCACGGGGGCATCGAGGCGGCCGATCACCTCGCCGTATTTGCGGACGTCGGCGCCCGCCGGCAGGCTGTGGAGCGCGAGCTTGTGCCAGGCGGGCATGGCCGCGGCCGCGCGAAGGACGATCCCCTCGCGGGCGCCGAGCGTCACCACGGCATCGCCGGCAGCGACCGGGGCGAGCAGCACCGCGACGTCGTCGGCGGCGTGCAGGACCATCGCACCCACGCGCCGCCCCGCGCTCATGGCGGCGGGCGCGGCATCGGGGACGGCAGGCGGCGCGGCCGTCACAGCGAGCCCCTTATGCGGGTCGGCAGTTCGAAGCCCTCGCCAAGAATCTCGCCGAAGGTGAGCGTGCCGCCGGCGATGTCGAGGATCGTCTCGACGAGCCGCTCGCCGGCTTCGGCGACGCTCTCGCGGCCCGCCAGCACCGGGCTCGCGTCGAAGTCGATCTGCTCGGGCAGCCGTCGGACCGTATCGGCCTGCGCGGAGATCTTGATCGTCGGCGCGACGGCGCTCGCATAGCTGTTGCCGGGACCGGTGGTGAACAGCATCAGCTGCGCACCGGCGGCGGCGAAGCCGGTGATCGATTCCGGCGAGAAGGCGGGGCCGTCCATCAGATAGAGGCCGGGCGCCGGGGCCGCCGCGGCCATGCCGAGCACACCGTCGATCGGCCGCGTGCCGGTCTTGATGACGGCGCCGAGCGATTTTTCCTCGATCGTCGAGAGCCCGCCGCGGATGTTCTCCTCGCCCGGATTGTTGCCGGTGAGGGGTTTTCCCGCCTCCGCCGCCATGCGCTCGCGCCCGGCGACGGCTTCGAGGATGCCGGTGGCGATCTCCGGGCGGCGGGCCCGGCGGGCGAGGAGGTGCTCGGCACCGAGCCATTCCACGGTCTCGCCGGCGATCACGGTGGCGCCCGCATCGATCAGCCGGTCGACGGCGGCCCCGACCACCGGGTTGCTGGCGAGGCCGGAGGTCGCGTCCGAGTGGCCGCACTCGATGCCGATGACGAGATCGGCGGCCGACATCGGCTCCGGCCGCTGCCGCGACGCTTCGCGCGCGAGGCCGGCGCAGCGGCGGATCCCGCGGTCGAGGACGGCCAGCATGTCCTCCTCCTGCTCGGCGAAGGAGACCTGCGCGACCGGCTTGCCCGAGGCGGCGATGCGGCGCGCGACGTGCGCGGTGGCTTCGGCATCGACGCCGACGACGAGCACGGCGGCGACGTTCGGATTGCAGCCGAGGCCGACGAGC
Organism: Pseudomonadota bacterium; assembly: GCA_023430145.1. Taxonomy (GTDB): domain Bacteria; phylum Pseudomonadota; class Alphaproteobacteria; order Rhizobiales; family Methylopilaceae; genus JAEZCD01. The sequence continues at coordinate 8,107 of JAEZCD010000117.1, read as the reverse complement.
TGATCGAAGTGCAGCGACAGGTCCGGCTCGATCTGGCCGCGCCCGCTCGCCGTGGCGGCCAGCACGATGCCGGGCAGGCTCGCCGCGATCCGCTGCGCGACCCGCAGGGCGAGGCCGTTGATGCCGAGCACCAGGACATGGTTGCGCACGCCGATCCGGCCGCAGGGGCGGCGGTAGCCGCGGATCGACGGCCGTGACTGCCGGCCTGCGGGCTCTGTCGGGCTTGTCTGCATGCGGCCGGCGCGCGCCCCGTCGTGCGGTGGATGCGGCATTTATTTGATCGCAGAACGGCTTGGCAAGGCTCGCTCGGCAGCGAGCCGCGCGGCAGCGCCTACAGAACTCGCGCGGAAACCTCCGGCGCACCGGCCGCCGACAGGTCGGCGAGATAGGCGCTCATCAGCGGCGACTCGCCGAACCGGCGGTAGAGCCGCTCGCTCGCGAGCGAGAAGCCCGGATCGGCGCTGCGCAGCTCCGCCATGCGCTGCCGGGCCTCCTCGAGCCGGCCGAGCCGCGTCAGCGCCGAGATCCGGATGCGCAAGCAGTTGAGCTCGGCCGGATCGTTCAGCAGGCACTCCGCCAGCACCCGGTCGGCCTCGGCCGTGCGCCCGGCCGCATAGAGCGCCTGGCCGTGCACGAAGGCGTAGTAGCCCGGGGCCATGGGATGCAGGCGCCGGGCCTGCTCGGCGTTCTCGACCGCCGCCGTGTAGGAGCCGAAGCGGACCTGCACCTTGGCGAGCGCCATCAGGCTGTCGGGATCGCCGGGCGTCAGCGCCACGGCGCGCTCGGCGGCGAGCAGGCTCGCCTCGTAGTCCCGGCTCACGGCGAGGCCGAAGCTCAGGATCTGGTAGCCGAGCGCGAAGTCGGGCGCGAGGCGGACCGCCTCGCGGGCGCCGGCGATCCCCCGGTCGAGATCGGCCGTATCGCCGCCGCGGTCGATCCCCTCGACATAGTCGGCGATGTAGGTGAGCCCGAGATAGGCATGCGCGGCCGCATAGCCGGGATCGAGCTGCAGCGCCCGCTGGTAGAGCGCCCGCGCCTCGAGCATGCCCTCCCGGTCCCGCGAGCCGTGCGGGAAGCGGCCCCGGGCGCGCAGCACGAGCTCGTAGGCCTGCGGGTTCTCGGTCGGCCGCGACGCCGCCGCGGCCGATTCGGATTGGCGCACATAGGCGACGAGCGAGGCGACGATGCGGCTCGTGAGGTCGGCCTGCATGTCGAAGACGTCGTCGACCCGGCGATCATAGTCGCGCGACCAGAGCTGGACCCCGCTCCGCGCATCGACGAGACGCGCGACGACCCGCAGCCGGTCGCCCGCACGGCGCGCGCTGCCCTCCACTACGTAGTCGGCGCCGAGCTTCCTGGCGACGGCGCGGACGTCGCGCTCCCGCTCCTCGAGCGCGAAGGTCGCGTGGCGGGCGAGCACGAGCAGGTCGCGATTGCGGGCGAGCGCGGTGATGACGTCCTCGGTCAGCCCGTCGGAGAAGAAGGCCTGCCCGGCGTCGCCGCTGACATTGGCGAAGGGCAGCACCGCCACGCTCGGCTTGCCGTCCTGCCGGAAGGCGGCCGCATCCGCCTGCCCGGGCAGCGCGGCGCGCAGCTCGTCGACGACGCCCGTCAGCCGGTCGGCGCCGATGCCCCAGAGGCCGACCAAAGCCAGGGCGGCGAGCCCCGCTGCGGCGGCAGTGAGGCTCCCGTCCGACAGCGCCCGCGGGCGCCGGCCGGCCGGCACGACCTCGTAGACCTCGATCCGGCCGGGAATGTTCTTCACCCGGCGCCAGCCGATACGCCGGACCCGGAACTCCGGCGTGGCCTCGATGCCGCGGACGACCGCGGCGCTGGCGCGGATCCCGCCGGGCTCGGCGAGCCCCTGCAGCCGCACCGCGATGTTGACGTCGTCGCCGAACAGGTCGCCGTCCTCGGCAATCACCTCGCCGAGGTTGAGGCCGACCCGGAACTGCAGCGCCTGACGCTGCATTGCCTGTTGGATCTCGACCGCCGCGGAAAGCGCCGCGCCGGCGCTGACGAAATCGGCGATGAAGCCGTCGCCCGTGGTCTTGAACACGCGGCCCCCGTGGCGGGCGACCGCGGGCATCACCACCTCGTCGACGGCGGCGCGCAGCAGGCCGTAGGTGGCTGCCTCGTCCTCGGCCATCAGCCGGCTGTAGCCGACGACATCCCCCGCCACGATGGCGACTAGTCTGCGTTCCATTGCCTCACCGAGCGCAGTGGACGGCGTCCCGGCTCGATCGGCAATGGTCTCGCCACAGATCGCGCCATTTCGGCCGGCCCTCTATCCCGGCTTCGGGGTACCAGCGAGATGTCTTCGCGGTTTACCGTCTTTGTCTTGCCGTGTGGCAAAGTCCGCATGGCGTACAAACTTCGATACACACTTCTTGAGGCGCAGGCCGCGAAGCCGCGTTAAGAGTGCGCATGGAGCCGGGAATGGAAGCGGGACCGCACATTGCCATTGTCGACGACCATCGCGACATCCGCGACCTCGTCGGCAAGTACCTCGCTCGGCACGGCTATCGCACCAGCCTCGCCGAGGACGCCGCCGCCGCGCGCCGCCTCGTCGAGCGCAACGCCATCGACCTCGTCGTGCTCGACGTGATGATGCCGGGCGAGGACGGGCTGTCGCTCTGCCGCTTCCTGCGCGAGACGGCGAACGTGCCGATCATCATGCTGACGGCGATGGCCGAGGAGACCGACCGCATCGTCGGGCTCGAGCTCGGCGCCGACGACTATCTCGCAAAGCCCTTCAATCCGCGCGAGCTGCTGGCGCGCATCAAGGCCGTGCTGCGGCGCGTGCAGAGCCTGCCGCCGCAGCGCGGCCAGATCAAAGCCAAGGAGGTCTCCTTCGACCGCTGGTCCTTGAATGTCGGCCGGCGCGAGCTGACCGACCAGGACGGCATGGTGGTGCCGCTCAGCACCGCCGAGTTCCGGCTCCTCAGCGTGTTCCTCGACCATGCCGGGCTCGTTCTGAGCCGCGACCAGTTGCTCGACCTGACGGTCGGCCGCAATGCCGAGCCCTTCGACCGCAGCGTCGACAACCAGGTAAGCCGGCTGCGCAAGAAGATCGAGGCCGACCCGAAATCGCCGACGCTGATCAAGACGCACTGGGGCGGTGGCTACAGCTTCAGCGCCGAGGTGTCGCAGACATGATCGCGCTCTGGAACCGCAGCCTCGCGGCGCGCTTCGTCGCCATCATGCTGCTGGCGCTCGCGCTGTCGCAGGGCATCAGCCTGCTCCTGTTCACGAGCGAGCGCGACGAGGCGCTGTTCAAGGCCGCCAAGGCCGAGTTCCTCAGCCGCTGCGCCTCGGTGGCGAAGGTGCTCGAATCGACGCCCGCGGCCGTGCACGGTCAGGTCCTGCGCGCGAGCGACACGGGCTATTCCCGCTTCTGGGTCTCCTCGCAGTTCCCGACGGACGTCGCCGCCTGGCAGAGCGAGGCGAAGGCACGGCTCGCCGAGCCGCTGCCGACCGTCGCCAAGATCGCCAACGGCGACGCCCGCGGGCTCGCGCAGCAGCCCGCCCCGCCGCCCGAGCCGCCGCCGCCGACCTCCGCGGATAGCGGGCCGCAATGGCTCGATCTTCCGGCCTTCGCCTGGCCGCTCTCGCGCTCGGCAAAATTCCTCTATCTCGACCAGCCCAACGGCATGGGGCTGACCGTCCGGCTGCAGGACGGCACCTGGCTCAACACCGCCTTCTCGAAGAAGACCGGCGACAGCTTTTGGACCTCGCGATCGGCGATGTCGCTGGCGATCACGGCCGTCATCCTGTCGATCAGCGCCTTCTATGTCGCGCGCGGCCTGACGCGCCCGATGCGCCGGCTGGCGACGGCGGCGGAGGCACTGGGGCGCGGCGAGTCGGTCGCGCCGCTGCCGGAGAACGGCCCCGACGACGTGCGGCAGACCGCCGAGGCCTTCAACCGCATGCAGGCGCGCCTGCAGCGCTTCGTCGAGGAGCGGACCCGCACGCTGGCGGCGATCGGCCATGATCTGCGCACCCCGATCACCTCGCTGCGTCTCCGGGCGGAGTTCGTCGCCGACGACGAGACGCGCGAGAAGATGCTCGGCACGCTCGACGAGCTGCGGACCATGACCGAGGCGGCGCTCGCCTTCTCGAGCGACAATTCCGGCCGCGAGGAGACGCGCAATGTCGATCTCGGCGCGCTCGTGGAGAGCCTCTGCGACGACCTCTCCGAGCTCGGCCAGGACGTCTCCTTCGCCGAGGCGCCGAAGATCGGCTACCGCTGCCGGGCGGATGCGCTGAAGCGGGCCGTCCGCAACCTGATCGAGAACGCCGTCCGCTATGGCGAGCGCGCACGGGTGACGATCGGCAGCACGGCCGCCGCAGTCGAGATCGTCATCGAGGACGACGGTCCGGGCATCCCGCCGGACAAGCTCGAGCAGGTGTTCAGCCCGTTCTTCCGGGTCGAGACCTCGCGCAACCGGCAGACCGGCGGCATCGGCCTCGGCCTGTCGATCGCCCGCGACGTCATCCGCCACCATGGCGGCGACATCACCCTCGCCAACACCGGCAGCGGCCTGCGGGCGACGATCAGCCTGCCCCGCACGGCGGCCGCGAGCGAGCCGGCGCGGGCCGAGCGCAGCGCACGCGGGACCGTCCGCCTCCGGTGGCGCGAGCGCTTCCCGGTCGCCTGAGCCGCAATCCGCGGACCTTCCGGATCACTGGGAAGAAACAGAGTTCGCGATCGGTCTCGCAAAGGCCTGGGTCGGCCACCGGCCGGTGCCCAACGCACGCCTCGATCCTAGAAAAATTGTAACGAGTGGTCCCCGCCCCCGCCGGGCGGCGACACTCGTGCAAACATCGGCTACCGCCCGACAAGACTTCGAGCCAGGGCGAAGGCCAGACAGGCGGTCCGTCCGGACCTGCCCGGCCTCGCCGACATCCCTGCCCCCTCCGCCACGCGGACGCCGGCGGGTGCGAGGCGCGGGCGGGCCCGGCTCCCCTCCGACGGAGCCCTGCCGATGCGTTTCCTTCCCGCTGCCTGCCTCTCGCTGTCCGCCCTTTCGATCCTCCTCGCGCCCGGCCTCGCCCGTTCGCAGGCCCCGGCGGCGGATGGCCAGCGGCTGTTCCAGACCCGCTGCGGCACCTGCCACAGCGTGCAGCCCGGCCAGAATCGCGTCGGGCCGACGCTCGCCGGCATGTTCGGGCGCAAGGCGGGAATCGTCCCGGGCGCGCGCTATTCGGACGCGCTGCGCAAGGCCGACATCACCTGGAGCGAGGAGACGCTCGATGCCTATCTGAACGACCCGCGCCGGCTGGTCCCGAACACGACGATGACCGTCAGCCTCCGCGACCCCGCCCAGCGGCGCGCGGTGATCGACTACCTGCGCGGCCTGCCGCAGCCCGCGTCCGCGCCATGAGGCCGGTCCCGCCGCGCCAGACGAGAATTGTAACAATTCTTGTCAGCGGCCCCCGGGCGCTCACACTCTGCGAAGATCACCCCGGCGCGGCGGCACGCTTCTGCGACAGCTGCCGCCTAGCCTCCCTCGCCAATGAGGCTCGGTATGCCTCACACGGCTCAAAATCTGCCCGAGGAGGTCAGCATGGCGCGACTGAGCATCAACGGCGAGACGCGGGAGATCGAGGCCGACCCGGACACTCCGCTGCTCTGGGTCCTGCGCGAGCAGGCCGGCCTGACGGGCACCAAATACGGCTGCGGCATCGGCGCCTGCGGCGCCTGCACGGTGCATATCGACGGAGTCGCCACGCGCTCCTGCGTGATGCCGCTCAGCGCGCTGACGCCCGAGCAGAAGATCGTCACGATCGAGGGCCTGTCGCCCGACGGCGGCCATCCGGTGCAGCGCGCCTGGCTGGCGCTCGACGTGCCGCAGTGCGGCTACTGCCAGCCGGGGATGATCATGGCCGCGGCCGGCATGCTGCAGCAGAACCCCAATCCGACCGACGACGACATCAATGCCGAGATCACCAATATCTGCCGCTGCGGCACCTACAACCGCGTTCGCGAGGCGATCAAGCTCGCGGCTGGCGGCAACGTCACGGGCGGCTGAGGAGGAAGCCATGACCATCGCAGCCAACCTTTCCCGCCGCAGCTTCGTCATCGGCTCGGCCGCGGCCGCCGGCGGCCTCAGCCTCGGCTTCCATCTCTCCGGCCCGGCGCTGGCGCAGGCCGGCGCGGCCGAGCCGGAGGTCAACGCCTGGGTCGTCGTCCGGCCGGACGACACCGTCGTCATCCGCATCGCCCGCTCAGAGATGGGCCAGGGCACGCTGACCGGGCTCGCGCAGCTCGTCGCCGAGGAGCTCGAGTGCGACTGGTCGAAGGTGACGACGGAGTATCCGACGCCCGGCCAGAACGTCGCCCGCAACCGCGTCTGGGGCAATTTCTCGACCGGCGGCAGCCGCGGCATCCGCGAATCGCACGACTACGTCCGGCAGGGCGGAGCCGCGGCCCGCGAGATGCTGATCGCCGCCGCGGCCGCCGAATGGGGCGTGCCGCCCAGCGAATGCTCCGCCGCCGCGAGCGTCATTACCCATCGCCCGAGCGGCCGCAGCACGACCTACGGCATGGTGGCGACCGCGGCCGCCAAGATCGCGCCGCCGGCCAACATCACGCTCAAGGATCCCAAGGACTGGAAGATCGCCGGCAAGCCGCTGCCGCGGCTCGACACCGCCGACAAGCTGACCGGCAAGCAGGTCTACGGCGCCGACCTGCAGTTCCCGGGCATGCTGAACGCGGCGATCCGCGCCTGCCCCTATTTCGGCGGCAAGGTGGCGAGCTTCGACGCCGCCGCGGTGACCGGCATGCCGGGCGTGCGAAAAGTGGTGCAGGTCGACGACACCGCCGTGGCGGTGGTCGCCGACACCTGGTGGCGGGCGAAGACGGCGCTCGACGCGCTGCCGATCGTCTGGGACGAGGGGCCGCACCGCGAGCTGTCGAGCGCCAAGATCGCCGAGATGCTGGCCGAGGGTCACGACGCGGAGGAGGCATTCGCCGCCCACCGTCAGGGAGACGCGAAGGCGACGCTCGCCGGCGCCACGCGGAAAGTGACGGCGATCTACGCCTTCCCCTACCAGAACCACGCCACCATGGAGCCGATGAACGCCACCGCGCGCTTCACCGGCGATCGCTGCGAGGTCTGGGCGCCGACGCAGAACGGCGAGGCGAGTCTCGCCGCCGCGGCCGAGGCCGCGGGGCTGCCGGTCGCCCAGTGCGACGTGCACAAGGTGCATCTCGGCGGCGGCTTCGGCCGGCGCGGCATGCAGGACTATGTCCGGCAGGCGGTGCTGATCGCCAAGGAGCTTCCGGGCACGCATGTGAAGCTCCTCTGGTCGCGCGAGGAGGACATGCTGCAGGGCCGCTACCATCCGACCTCGCAGTGCAAGCTGACCGGCGCCCTCGACGCCGACGGCAATCTCACTGCCCTGCACATGCGCATCTCGGGTCAGTCGATCCTCGCCGCCGTCCGCCCGCAGGGCATGCAGGGCGGCATGGACCCGGTGGTCTTCCAGGGACTGACGCCGAGCAGCCCGGAGGGCCATCTCGGCTACACGATCCCGCATCTGCTCGTCGATCACGCGATGCGCAACCCGCCGGTTCCGCCCGGCTTCTGGCGCGGGGTGAACCTCAACCAGAACGCCATCTACGTGGAGTGCTTCATCGACGAGTTGGCCCATGCTGCCGGGGTCGAGCCGCTGGCGTTCCGCCGCCGGCTGATGGCGAACCATCCCAGGCACCTGGCGGTGCTGGAGGCAGCGGCGAACGGGATCGGCTGGAGCGAGCCGCCGCCCGAGGGCAGGCACCGGGGCCTGGCCCAGATCATGGGCTTCGGCAGCTACGTGGCGGCGGCGGCCGAGGTCTCGGTCACCGACGGGCAGCTGCGCATCCACCGGATCGTGGCGGCGACCGATCCCGGCCATGTGGTCAACCCGGCCCAGGTGGAGCGCCAGGTCGAGGGCTCGTTCGTCTATGGCCTGTCGGCGGCGCTCTATGGCGAATGCACCGTCAGCGGCGGCCGGATGGAGCAGGAGAACTTCGACAGCTACCAGGTCATGCTGATGGATTCGATGCCGGCGGTGGAGACGATCATCATGCCGTCGGGCGGGTTTTGGGGTGGAGTGGGGG
>JAEZCD010000116.1 GCA_023430145.1 Pseudomonadota bacterium | reverse complement strand
CCGCACGAGCGCGCGCCAGCCCGCAGCGCCGACGCGGCCGACCAGCGTCGCCTCGATGCGGGCGCGGTCGCCGCTTTCCCGCTCGCGAATCCCGCGCAGGCGCGCAGGGATGACGCGCGTGTCGTTGACGACGAGCGCATCGCCCGGCCGCAGCAGGTCCGGCAGGTCGGCGATCTGGCGATCCTCGAGCTCGGGGGCTCCGCCCGGCCGCACGACGAGCAGCTTTGCCGCCTCGCGCCGATCGGCGGGCCGGAGCGCGATCCGGTCCTCCGGCAGGTCAAAATCGAAGAGGGAGACGTCCACGGCGCTGCGAGCTTCTCCGGTCGTGGTCGTGCGGCTCGACCGCAGGACCGTTCTCACGTCACGGCTGCGGTGGCCGCCCCCGCGCCTCGGCGTGCTGCAGCGCCTTGTAGAGCCCGCGCAGGCGGCGCGTCAGCGGGCCGGAGACGTCGCCGCCCTCCCCTGCCCGGCCGATCGACCGCCCGTCCACCTCCACCACCGGCGTTAGCCCTGCGAAGGTTCCGGTGACGAACGCCTCGTCGGCCGAATAGACGTCGTAGAGCGAAAAATTCTTCTCGCGCGCGACGATGCCGTTGTCCCGCGCTAGGCGCAGGATGTTGCCGCGGGTGATGCCGCCGAGGCAGAAGTCGCCCGTCGACGTCCACAGCTCGCCGCCCTTGACGATGAAGAAGTGCGTGGAATTGCAGGTGGCGACGAAACCGTGCGGATCGAGCATCAGCGCCTCGTCATAGCCGGCCTTGGCGGCCTGGATGCAGGCGAGGATGCAGTTGATCTTGGAATGCGAGTTGATCTTCTGGTCCTGCACGTCCGGATAGCCGCGGCGGACATGGACGGTGAACAGCCGCACGCCGCGGGCGAGCACGTCCGGGCTCGGCGTCTTCCATTCGGGAATGACCACCACCGTCGCCGGCCCGATGGTCACCCGCGGATCCTGATACGGGGTCCGCTTGACGCCGCGGGTGACCATCAGCCGGATGTGCACGCCGTCCGTGCCGGGCGCGGCCATGCCGTTCGCCTCGAGCACGTCGAAGATGCGCGCCGCCATGCCGGCCCGGTCGAGGCCGATGTCCATGTCGAGCGCCTTGGCGCCCTCGGCGAGCCGGTCGAGATGGGCGTCGAGGAACGCGATCTTGCCGTCGACGACCCGCAGCCCCTCCCAGACGCCGTCGCCGAGCACGAAGCCGGAGTCGAACACCGAGACGACCGCATCGGCGCGCGGCACGAGCTCGCCATTGACGGAGATCTTGATCGCCGCGTTGCGCGGATCGTCGGCGTATTCGTGCGTGCCCTTGGCCATGTTTGTCGGAACCTCGGCTGCGAGGCCGGTTGGGTGCCACGCCGGGGCGGGCGCGTGCAAGCGGAAGACGGCACCGCGTCCGCTCGCCGTCATTGCGAGGAGCGAAGCGACAAAGCAATCCAGCTCTTTGCACGCCGAACAAGGCCTGGATTGCTTCGCTTCGCTCGCAATGACGAGGAGCACTTCGACGAGCAATACCCTCAGAACCAGCCGAGCGTCAGGCCGATGACGATCGTGTAGCGCACCGCCTTCACCGTGCCGACGATCAGGAGCAGCACCGGCAGCGACTCGCGCAGCACGCCGGCGGCGATGGTCAAAATGTCGCCGAGCACCGGAAGCCAGCTGAGCAGCAGCGTCCAGCGGCCCCAGCGGTGATACCAGCGCTCGGCGCGGGCGATGGTCGAGCGCTTGGCCGGGAACCAGCGCCGGTTCTCGAAGCGGGCGATGAAGCGCCCGAGCCACCAGTTGATGCTGGCGCCGAGCGTGTTGCCGAGGCTGGCGACGACGAGCAGCTCCGGCCATGGCGCCTGCTCGGCGAGCAGCAGGCCGACGAGCACGACCTCCGACCGCATCGGCACGATCGTCGCCTCGGCCAGCGAGGCGAGGAAGAGGCCGAGCAGCGGTCCGAGCGAATCCAGCGACGGCACCGCGACCTCTCCGTGCCGCTGTGCGGCGGGAATCGTCCGAGGTGTCAGTCTTAGCGCGTTCCGTGGGCCGGAGAGAACCTCAGGCCATCGGGTCGACGACCGTGCGGCCGCGTATCCGGCCGGCGAGAATCTCGTGCGCGGCGTCGACGACCTCGGAGAGCCCGATGGTGCGCGTCATGCCGGCGAGCTTCGTCCGGTCGAGATCGCTGGCGAGCCGCGACCATGCCTCCCGGCGGCGCTCGTTCGGCTGGAAGACCGAGTCGATGCCGAGCAGCGCCACGCCGCGCAGGATGAAGGGGGCGACGGAGGCCTGGAACTCCATCCCCCCGGCATTGCCGCACGAAGCGACGGCGCCGCGCCGGCCGGTCATCGACAGCACGTTGGCGAGCGTTACCCCGCCGACCGCATCGACGGCCGCCGCCCAGCGCTCCTTGGCGAGCGGCTTCGGCGATCCCTGCAGCTCCGCCCGGTCGATCACCTGCGCGGCGCCGAGCTCGCGCAGATAGTCCGTCTCCTCGGCACGCCCGGTCGAGGCGACGACCTCGAAGCCGCCGGCGGCGAGCAGCGCCACGGCGATGG
>JAEZCD010000108.1 GCA_023430145.1 Pseudomonadota bacterium | reverse complement strand
CTCCGGCAGCGCGCGGCGCTCCGTCCATCGCCACCTCGCGCTCGCCGCCGGGACCGCGGGCCTGCTCGTGCTCGCGGTCGCCGGCTGGGCGGCGACGACGCAACTCTCCGGCGCCGTGATCGCCTCGGGCGTCCTCGTCGTCGAGAGCAACGTCAAGAAGGTGCAGCATCCGACCGGCGGCGTCGTCGGCGAGCTTCTGGTCGCCGATGGCGACCGTGTCGAGGCCGGGCAGATCCTCATGCGCCTCGACGAGGTGCAGACGCGGGCCGCGCTCGGCGTCATCGAGCGCAATCTCGACGAGCTCGCCGCGCGCCAGGCTCGCCTTCTCGCCGAGCGCGACGGCGCCGACGAGATCGCCTTCCCGGAGGCATTCGTCGCCCGCACGGCGACGCCCGAGGTCGGCCGCCTCGTCGCCGGCGAGCGGCGGCATTTCGAGCTCAGGCGGGCGGCCCGCGACGGCCAGAAGGCACAGCTTTCCGAGCGCATCGCCCAGCTCGGGCAGGAGCTCGACGGCCTCGCCGGCCAGATCGCCGCCAAGGCGCGCGAGCTCGAGCTGATCGAGAGCGAGCTTGCGAGCGTCCGCGGGCTCCTGTCCAAGAACCTCGTGCCGATCGACCGCGTCAACGCCTTGGAAAGGCAGGCGGCGCGGCTCGAGGGCGAGCGCGGCGCGCTCGTTGCGAGCAGCGCTCAGACGCGCGGCAAGATCACCGAGACCGAGCTGCAGATCATCCAGATCGACCAGAACCTCCGCTCGGAGGTGGCGCGCGAGCTCGGCGACATCAGAAAGCAGGCCTCCGAGCTGACCGAGCGCCGCATCGGCGCCGAGGACATGCTGAGGCGCGTCGACATCCGCAGCCCGCAGGCCGGCATCGTCAACGAGCTCGCCGTGCACACGGTGGGCGGTGTCGTCTCCCCCGGAGAGGCGATCATGCTGATCGTGCCGGGCGCCGACGAGCTCGCCGTCGAGGCGCGCGTGACGCCCTACGACGTCGACCAGATCGAGCCCGGCCAGGCCGCGGTGCTGCGCTTCTCCGCCTTCAGCCACAACACGACGCCGGAGCTTTCGGGCGAGGTGTCGCGCATCTCGCCGGACGCGCGGCACGACGAGCGCAGCGGCGAGCGCTACTACGTGGTGCGCATCCGCGTGCCGGCGGCCGAGCTGCAGAAGCTCGGCGGGCTGAAGCTGATCCCCGGCATGCCGGTCGAGGCCTTCCTGAAGACGGCGCCGCGCACCGTCGCGTCCTACTTCGTGAAGCCGCTGCGCGACCAGGTGCAGAAGGCATTTCGGGATTGAGGGCGGCGCTCGGGGACCCGGCCCCTACGAAAGCGCGCGGAGACTCTTCGTCATCCTGCGCGAAATCATCTGCTCGTCATCCTACGCGAAAGCGCAGGATCCATCTTTCCAGCTGTCGCCGACGACCGAGAGAAAGCCGCGATCCCGCGCCGTCGCAGGATGACGTCCGTCGAGCCCCTCAGGCGCTCCGCGAAAACCGTTCGCGCGGGGCGATGGGGCCTCACGGCCGCGGCAGCGGCGGTGCGGCGCCGATGTAGAGCGTCGTCCCGGCGGCGGCCGGCTGCGCGTCGCCGAGCACCGGCGGCGGCTCCCGCGCCGGCTCGGCGACGATCATCGCCCAATAGACCTTGTAGCGGGAGTTCTGCGCCTGGGCGACCGCGATGCCCATGCGCGAGGCCTGCGGCATCAGCATGTTCTTGCGGTGGCCGCTCGAATCCTTCCAGCCCGCGAAGGCGTCGGCGAGGCTGTCGTGGCCGGCGGCGATGTTCTCGGCGATCCGGCTGTACTGGTAGCCGGCCCGCCGGGCGCGGACGTCGAGCGTGCCGTCGACGGCGTGCCCCATCTTGCCGGCGCGGGCCATGGCCTCCGCCTGCTCGCGGGCGAGGCGGTTCAGCTCCGGATCGGCGGCGACCGGCCCGAGGCCGTTCGCCGCCCGGTACTGCGAGACGACGCTGACGGCGGTCGCGGTGTCGACCTGCGCGCCCGGCACCGCCATGCCCTTGAACAGCGTCGCCCCGCCGCTCGGCTCGAAATCGGTCGTCCCGCCGCCGCAAGCCGCGAGCGCCAGAAGCAGGCACCCGAGCGCCCCGTATTTCGCAACGCGCATCCGCGCCGCTCCCCGACAAATCCCCACGGGCGATCCTCGCCCGAAGCGGGTTATGAAGCGGTTTCGGCGCCCGCGCCAGTGCTCGCTTACCGCACCGGAAAATCGAAGTACGTCGCCGGGAACGGCTCGCCGGCGAGCGTGAAGTGCCACCACTCCTTGGCATAGGGCCGGAACCCCTCCGCCTGCATGGCCGCCCGCAGCCGGTCGCGGTTCGCCTGCTGCGCTTGCGTCACGAGCCGCGTCACCGAGGCCGAGCGGGGCCCGAAGAAGTCGAACTTTCCGCCCATGTCGACCTCCGCCCCGGTCGCCCGGTCGACGAGCGTGAGGTCGACGGTCGAGCCGCGCGAATGGCCGGAGCGGCTCGCTATGTAGCCGAGCGCGAACAGTTTTCGCTTGTCGAGATCGGGATAGTAGTCGGGCTTGGTCCTCAGATCGCGCGCGTCGCGGCTCCAGCGCACGAAATGGGCGACGGCGCGCTGCGGCCGGTAGCAGTCGAAGACTTTCGGCGCGTATCCGTCGGGCGCGAGCCGCCGCGCCACCCCCGCCAGCGCCTCCGCCGCCGCGGTCGCGAGGATGCAGCGCGGCGCCTCGTAGCCGTCGATGCGCGCCCCGACGAAATTGTCGGGGCCCGCATAGCGCATGTCGACGACGAGCCCCGGGACAAGGGTGGAAGCGTCGGAGAATCCCGGCGGCAGCTCCGCCGGATGAGCCGGCGAGGTGGCGAGAACGAGCAGGGCGAGCGCGCGCAGCAGGACGGGACCGGTGCCGCCGGTCTTCTTTCGCCCGCGGCGTCGCGGCGAAATCTCATGCGCGCCATCGGCGAAGCCCATGCTCCGGCTGCTCCTTCTCTTTTCACGCCACCCGACTATCTCATCCGTGACCGCCGCCGTCCCCGCGAAGATCGCCGGATCGCGCCATCACCCTTGCCTAGTCGCGGCCACCTGGGCTATAGGCCAACTCCGCTCCGCGGCTGGCCAGCCGGCCCGCGGACCCTCGGGTGCGACATCGTGCCCGGATGGGCGCGTAGCTCAGCGGGAGAGCACTACGTTGACATCGTAGGGGTCACAGGTTCGATCCCTGTCGCGCCCACCATCTGCCTTCTTGGCGGTCCGCCGGCCGCCTTCGCCTCGGGAACTCGTTCGATGAAGATCCGCAACTCGTTGAAATCGCTGCGCGGCCGGCACCGGGACAACCGCCTCGTCCGCCGCAAGGGCCGCGTCTACGTCATCAACAAGACGCAGAAGCGCTACAAGGCTCGGCAGGGCTGATCCCTCCGCCGTTCGTGTTTTGACCTTTCGCACCGCAGCGATAATCTGCGGTCGATGACGCACGCTCGGATTCTCCTCGCCGCCCTCCTTCTCGCCGCGACCCCGGCGCTCGCCCAGGCGCCCGCCGCGAAGCCGAAGGAGGATGCCGCCGCATCGAAGCCCCCGGCCACCCCGCCGAAGACGCGCGCGCAGCGGCTCGACGAGCTGTTCGCCCGCCTGAAGGCGGCGCCGGACGCCGACGCCGCCAAGCCGATCTCGCAGTCGATCGAGCTGTTGTGGCTGCGCTCCGGCAGCGACACCGTCGACCTTCTGATGACGCGCGCGCTCGAGAGCGCCAAGGGCGACAACGATACCGCCATCTCGCTGCTGGACTCGGTCGTCGACCTCGCGCCCGGCTATGCCGAGGCCTTCAACCGCCGGGCGACGATCTATTTCATCAAGAAGGATTACGAGCGCTCGATGCTCGACATCCGCGAGGTGCTGAACCACGAGCCGCGGCACTTCAACGCCTGGTCCGGCCTCGGCCGCATCCTGCAGGACGTCGGCTACAAGAAGCGGGCGCTCGCCGCCTACCGCAAGGCGATCGAGCTGAACCCGCATCTCGACGGCATCAAGCGGCAGATCGAGACCCTCTCGGTCGAGGTCGAAGGCCGGGACATCTGAGCCTTTCTCTCTTCCTTCTCCCGTGGGGAGAAGGTGGCCGCGAAGCGGCCGGATGAGGGGGTACAGAGCCCGTACTGATGCTCCGTAACCCCTCACCCGCCCGCTTCGCGGGCACCCTCTCCCTGTGGGAGAGGGAAGAAGTCTGCCCGCGTCGGCGCGGCCGTGCTACAGCGCGGCGATGGCGCCCGAAATCCCTCCCGACTATTCCAATCCCCGCGACCTGTTGCTGTCGCCGAGCAATCTGCGGCTCGACACGCTCGTGCGGCTGCGCTGGCTCGCCATCGCCGGCCAGACCGGGGGGCTGCTGCTCGTCCATTATGCGCTCGGCTTCCCGCTGCCGCTCGTTCCGGCGCTCGGCGTCGTCGCGCTTTCGGCGCTCCTGAACATCGGGCTCCGGCTGCGCTTTCCGGTGTCGCGGCGGATCGGCGTCGGCGCCGCGGGGCTGCTGCTCGGTTACGACGTGCTGCAGCTCGCCCTTCTGCTCTATCTGACCGGCGGGCTGCAGAATCCCTTCGCGGTGCTGTTCCTGGCGCCGGTCCTGATCTCGGCCACCGCTCTGCCGCCGCGTATGACCCTGCTGCTCGGCCTGCTCGCGGTCGGCTGCGCCAGCCTGCTCGCCTTCTACCACCGGCCGCTGCCCTGGACCGGGGCGCCACCGAGCCTACCCTTCCTCTATGTCGCCGGCGTTTGGACGGCGCTGACGCTGGCGCTCGCCTTCATCGGCACCTACGCCTTCCGGGTGGCGAACGAGGCGCGGCAGCTCGCCGAGGCGCTCGCCGCCACCGAGCTCGTGCTCGCCCGCGAGCAGCATCTGTCGGCGCTCGACGGGCTCGCCGCGGCCGCCGCGCATGAGCTCGGCACGCCGCTCGCGACCATCGCCCTCGTCGCCAAGGAGCTCGACCGCACGCTGCCCGCGGACGATCCCCACCGCGAGGATCTCGCGCTGCTGCTCGAGCAGACCGGCCGCTGCCGCGACATTCTCCGCACCCTGTCGACGCTCGACGAGGGGGGCGCGCCGCACGAGCGCATGCCGCTGTCGGTGCTGGTCGAGGAGACGGTGGCGCCGAGCCGCTCGTTCGGCGTCGCTATCGAGACGCGGCAGGCGGGCTACGGGCCCGAGCCGGTCGGCAACCGCAACCCGGGTATTCTCTACGGCATCGGCAACCTGATCGAGAACGCGGTCGACTTCGCGCGCGAGCGCGTGCTGGTCACGACCCGCTGGGACGATACCGAGGTCGAGGTCGAGGTGTCGGACGACGGGCCGGGCTTCTCGCCGGAGATCCGCGCCCGGCTCGGCGAGCCCTATGTCTCGAGCCGCGGCGGCCCGCAGCGGAGCGGCGCCGAACCGGAGGCGGGCGGCCTCGGCCTCGGCTTCTTCATCGCCAAGACGCTGCTCGAGCGGACCGGCGCCAGCGTGGTGATCGCCAATGCGCCGCCGCCCTCGACCGGCGCCGTGGTGCGGGTACAGTGGCCGCGCGCCGCCTTCGAAAACGTCGGCGCGGAACGACGCTAAGCTTTCCGTTACGGCGATGTGCACCTAATTAGAGCAGGCGCACAATTCGAGCAGGCACACCGGGAGCCGCAAAGATGGTCGCGACAGGCGCCGAGCCTTCGCCGGAGAAGACACTGCTGATCGTCGATGACGACCGCGCCTTCCTGCAGCGGCTGGCGCGAGCGATGGAGGCGCGCGGCTATATGGTGACGACGGCCGAGTCGGTCCGCGAGGGCCTCGAGCAGGTCGAGCGGGAGCCGCCCGCCTTCGCGGTGGTCGACATGCGGCTCGGCGACGGCAACGGCCTCGACGTCATCTCGGCGCTGAAGCGCCGCCGGGCGGACGCGCGCGGCATCGTGCTCACCGGCTACGGCAACATCGCCACGGCCGTGAACGCGGTGAAGCTCGGCGCCATCGACTACCTCGCCAAGCCCGCCGACGCCGACGAGGTGCACCAGGCGCTGATGGCGAGCCGGCAGGGCAAGCCCGAGCCGCCCGAAAACCCCATGTCGGCCGACCGCGTCCGCTGGGAGCATATCCAGCGGGTCTACGAGCTGTGCGGCCGCAACGTCTCGGAGACCGCCCGCCGCCTCAACATGCACCGGCGGACGCTGCAGCGGATCCTCGCCAAGCGCGCGCCGCGCTGAGGCTCCTCAGCGCCGGGCTTTGCGCGCCGCGTAGCGGGCGTCGCGCCGCGCTTTCTGCTCGGCCTTCAGGGCCGCCTCGCGCTCCTGCTGGGCGATGAACTCCTGGGTGACGCGGATGCGCTCGGCCTCCGCCTCCTCGGCGAGCCGGATGCGCTCGGCCTCGGCTTCCGCCTCGCGCCGGATGCGCTCTGCTTCCTCGGCCGCCGCCTTGGCGGCCTTGCGCTCGGCGATCCGCTGCTCGCGCGCCTCGGCGAGCGCCTTGCGCTCGGCGAGCCGGGCCTGCACGGCCGGGTCGTCGGCCGACGGCCGCGACTTGAACTTCTCGAGCATCGCCCTTCTGGCCTCGGCCGCAGCATTCTTGCGATCGTCGAGGCCCGCTTCCTTGAACACAGCCATTCCGTTCTCTTGAGAGTGATCGAATCGTGCGCCCGCAACATGGGTGCGCGGGCGCAGGCTTACCAGTCGCAGCGCCGAATTGCCGCCCGCTCAGCCCGAAAAATCAGGATCGTTGAGCGAATGCAACCTGAGTGCCGCGACGAGGCCGAAGCGGACCAGCATGCTTTTCCGCGTCGCCCCGGGCAGCGGATGGTGAAGTCCCTCGCGAACCAGCACGGCGCCATAGGAGTCGGCGATCATGAGCCCGGCGTCCTCGGGCAGCAGCGCGACCGGGAAGTCCGGCCCGACGGCGAACAGCAGGCGGTCGCAATGCAGCCGGTAGTCGGGCCATTTGCGGTCGGCGCGGAAATCCTCGATCGAGGACTTCACCTCGACGATCCAGAACTCGCCCTTGGGGCCGAGGCAGGCGAGATCGGCGCGGCGGCCCGAGGCTAGCCCGAACTCGGCGACGACGCCGAAGCCGAGCGCGCGCAGATGCCGGCAGGCGCCGCGGGCGACGAGCGCGGTGGTGGCCGGGCGGCCGAAGGCTCGCTCCGGATCGGCGAAGCCGTCCGCCTCCGCGGGCGGCTGGACGAAGGTCCCGTTCTCCATCCGTTCAGGCTCGCGCAAAGCGCCGCGACGCGCAAGCCATCGCGAACGGCGCCGAGGAGCCCGCGAAGAAAAACACTTCTCGCCGGCCGAAAGGCGCGCGATAAGGCACCCCGATCCCTCAGGAGACAGCGATGCCGAAGGGCTATTGGATCGGCCGGGCGACGGTCACCGACCCGGAGCGCTACAAGGACTACATCGCCGCCAATGGCGAGCCCTTCGCGAGGCATGGCGCCCGCTTCCTGGTGCGCGGCGGCACGTTTCAGCTCGCCGAGGGCGAGGCGCGCGAGCGCAACATCGTCATCGAGTTCCCGTCCTACGCGGCGGCGCTCGCCTGCTGGGACGATCCGCTCTACCAGGCGG
>JAEZCD010000132.1 GCA_023430145.1 Pseudomonadota bacterium | reverse complement strand
CACCGGCGGCCCCGGCTCGATGACGGGCTTCGCCTCGGCGGGCTTGTCGGGCTGGATGGCCGGTCGCAGCTCCGCGCGGCGGATGTCGCGCCGCGTCTCGGCCGGCACCTGCGTCCGTGGCTCGGCCGGCTCCGCGGTGCCGCGAATGGCGAGCGTACGGGCCTGGATGACCGCCTGGCCGGACGCGGTGTTCACCGAGATCTTCCACGGCACGAGGACGCGGGTGCCGACGACCGGCGCGAGCCACACCTCGGCCGTGGTCGCGGGCTGCCTGCCGGCGCCGGGTCGCAACCGATGGCCGGCGACCGGCAGATAGCTCGCCCGGCAAACGACGACGGGGCCCGAATACGTCGACTTTCCGGTTCCCGTCGCCTTGTCCATGCGATCATAGGTCAGACGGATGTCGAATCGCTGGCGGCCGTCGAAGACCGGCAGGTTGCGCTGGCAGGCGCCCGGCGACAGCAGATCGCCGTTCCCGGCCATCGGCATGACGAGCGCGCCGACGGGATCGACGATGCCGCGGCGATGCGCCAGCGTCACCGGCACGGTGTCGGGCCGCAGCCGCGGCGTCGGGGTGACGTTCAGTACGCGAACGGCGCCGCCGAGCAGCCCCATGCGAATCGTCTGCGTGTATTTTCCGGAGGTCGTCGAGAGCGAATAGTTCGCCGGCACCGGGCGCGCATTGGTGACGACGCCGACCGAGCTCGCGGCGCCATGGCCGTCCGACATGAAGCGGGCGAGCCCGGTCAGCCGCATGGTCACGGTCGCCGTGTAGGCCCGCTCGCCGAGCATCGCCTTGAAGACGCCGACACCGACGCCGAAGCCGCCGACCGTGATGTCGTAGGTGCCGTCGACGACGGCGGCAGCGGAAGCGGGAACGGCGACGCCGGCGAGAACGAGCGCGAGGCCGGCGGACCTGCCGAGAAGGCGGATCGCGGTGAAATGCGGCACGAGACGGCTTCTCCAGCGATGGCCGGCGCGGCCGGCACCCGAGACCCCTGTTGTACGGGAGGATTGGGCCATTCGGTGGCGCGGGTCAACCCGAGCGCCGCCGCTTGCGGCGCACTCAGTCGAACAGGGAGGTCACGAAGCCGACGATCGCCTCGAGGATCGCCGACAGAAAATCGCCGATGTCTCCGAGCGACAGCCGTGGCCAGTCGAGGAGCGCCGCCGGGATTGCGTAGACGACGTAGCCGCCGCCGGCGAGCGCGAGGCCGGCGAGAAGGCCGACCTGCAACGCTTTCATCAGTAACGCCGCGAGCCCGGCGACGAGCGCGAGGACGATCAAGGGCTTCAGGAGCGAGCGCCTCCGCGGAGGCCGGGCGGCGGACATCTCTTGGTCTCCGGCAGGCGAGCCGACACCCTTTATCGGAGCGGTGTTTCCTGCCGACGTCGTCCGCGAGGGAAAGCGTTTCGCCGGCGTTGCGCGACCGGGCAGCCGCGGGTGCGGGAAGGGAAGTTCCGCCGGCGGCCCGCGCCGTCAGTCGCCGAATGTCCAATCGACGAGGCCACTCACCGGCCGCTCGACCAGCGTGTTCCACGGCCGCTCGATCAGGTTGTTCCATTTCCACTGGATCAGGTTGCGGTTCTTGCGGGTGATCTCCAGCGTCTCGTAATCGAGCCGCAGGTCATAGGTGACGCCGTCGGCGGCCATCGCCCGGTCGACCTCCCATTCGCCCTCGTCCTTCAGCTCGATCCGCTCCCAACCCCGATAGCCGCGCTCGAACAGCGAGGCCTCGACGCCGGCGAGCTCCTGCGGGGTCGGGTCGAGATCGGCGAGCGCCGGAATCGCTGCCAGCGACAGGGCGGCGGCGAGCCAGATGCCTTTGTGCATGTCGAACAACTCCTACTCGGATGGGAGAGCCCGAGGCTGGGCCGGCAATCGGCTGATTTTGCGGAGAGGATGCGGCGGCGCGGCCGGATTCGCGCCACAGATCCGCCGGCCACCTTCGAGGAGAAGGTCCGCGATCACATATTCGGCAGGCCGGCTTGCCCGGCCACTCCTGCGACAGGGTGCGACCTCGCCCTCTTGCGTCCCGCGGCGGCGGCCGATTGACTCCGACCGCGGCCTTGGAATAGGAAAAAGGCGAGCAATTTCCGTAGTTTAGACTGTTTCCAAACTGGCTCCCCGGTGATCGTCTGTTCCTGCAACGTGCTCAGCGACTGCCAGATCAAGGCGGCGCTGGAGGCTCCCGACGCGCCCGTGCGCACGCCCGGGCAGGTCTATCGGTGCCTCGGCTGCAGCGCGCAATGCGGTCGCTGCGCGCGCACCATCCGGGCGATCATGGACGAGGCTCTCGGTGTCGCCTGCGCCCCGACGGCCGGCTGCGCCGGCTGCCCGGTCGCCGGTGTTCATCCCCATGTCGAGGCCGTGCTCGGCGATCTGGCGCCGCTGGCCGACGAAACAGTTGCGGAAGCCGACGAGCTAGTTTAGAAAGACTCTAAAGAAGCGGCGGGGGCCGCGATTTGGAGGCTTTCGTGAAGGGTGATCCCAAAGTCATCGACTATCTCAACCGTGGCCTTCGCTCCGAGCTGACCGCGATCAACCAGTACTGGCTGCACTATCGCCTTCTCGACAACTGGGGCTTCCTCGATCTCGCCAAGAAGTGGCGGGCCGAATCGATCGAGGAGATGCAGCACGCCGACAAGTTCATCGACCGGATCATCTTCCTCGACGGCTTTCCAAATCTCCAGGTGCTGGACCCGCTGCGCATCGGCCAGAACGTCCGCGAGATTCTCGAATCGGACCTCGCCGCCGAGGTCGATGCGCGCAAGCTCTATCAGGAGGCCGCCACCTATTCGGCCAGCGTCGGCGACTACGTCTCGCGCGACCTGTTCGAGGAGCTGATGGCCGACGAGGAAGGCCATATCGACTTCCTCGAGACGCAGCTCGACCTCGTCGGCCGAATCGGGCTCGAGCTCTACAGCCAGGCGCATATCGGCGGCCTCAAGGGCGTCGACCACGACGACTGACGCTGCGGGAATTCCGCACGGGCTGCGCATCCTCGATGGCGCAGCGACGAAGCGATCCCGTCGCCATTCCGGGCGCGAGCAAGGCTCGCGCTCCGGAAGGATACCTCCGCCGATTACGACGCCGGCTTCGGCCGCCTGCCGGCCGGCGACTTTGCCGCCGTCGTCGCATCCTTCGTGGAGGCTTTGGCGGCGGCGGCCGTGCGCTTGGGCGCCGCCTTGGCTGTCGCCTCGCCCGTGGCTTTCGCGGCAGCAGATTTCCTCGGCGCGCGCTTCGGCACGGTCCGCTCCTCGCCCTGGTCGGCGAGCGTTGGAAACTCGCCGAGATTTTCCATCAGCTCGGCCAGCTCGACCGGCTCCTCGCGAGCGATGATCTCCTCGCGGGGGCGCAGCGGATTGGGCTGCAGCGCCAGATCCGGCGTTTCCTCGATGGCGACGAGCTCGGAGGCCATCTCCCAATGGAGGTCCGCTCGGCCCTCCGGCCGTCCCTCGTCCAGCCAGATGCGATAGGCGCGCTCCCGCACGCGATGCTCGATGTGGTTCACCTTCGTCTCCGCACGTTTCGGCGCCTCGACCGGCCCGGTGCGTCCCGCCGCCCCGGGCCGAATCAGCGCCACCTGCGGCAATAATCGTCCATGCGGCCGACGGTTCCTATGACAGCGCCGCAGGGGCGCCCTCCGGGCGACGCGGGGTGGCGCTGCCGGAGTCGGCTTAACCACGCGCAATCGTGACGGAGGCCCGGTCTTCTCGTTCGCCCGCCTGGCCTCCATAGTTCGCCGCCGACAACGAGGCCCCGGGGAGCGACCAGCATGGCCGGCAGGAGCAAGGCACTCATCCGAGCGGGCCTCGAGGCGCTCTACTTCACCGGCGCGCATCGCGCCCTGAAACCCTTCTTCGGCGGACTCGGCGCCATCCTGACGCTGCACCATGTCCGCCCGGCGCGGGACGAGCCCTTTCAGCCGAACCGCCTGCTCGAGGTCACGCCGGACTTCCTCGAGAGCACCATCATGCGGCTACGCCGCGCCGGCATCGACCTCGTCTCCCTGGACGACATGCTGGCCCGCCTGGAAGGCGGCACGCCCGATGGCCGCCGCTTCGCCTGCCTCACCTTCGACGACGGCTATCGCGACAATCTCGACTACGCCTGGCCGATCCTGAAGCGGCACGGCGTGCCCTTCGGCCTCTATGTCGCCGCCAATTTCCCGAACGGCCTCGGCGAGCTCTGGTGGGTGGCGCTGGAGCGCGTCGTCGCCGGCAATGACGAGGTCGCGCTCGTCATGGATGGCGCCGAGCGCCGCTTCGACACGCGCGGCCCGGAGGCGAAGGAGGCGGCGCACGCGGCGATCTACTGGTGGCTGCGCGGGCTGAGGACCGAGGATGCGCTGCGCGACGCCGTGCGCGACCTCTGCCGCCGGCACGGCGTCGACATCGCCGGCCTTCCCGGCGAGCTGTGCATGACCTGGCAGGAGCTGGCGGGCCTCGCCGCCGAGCCGCTCTGCACCATCGGCGCTCACACGGTCGACCATGTGCTGCTGCGCAAGGTCTCCGAGGAGCGGGCGCGGGCGGAGATGCTCGAGAGCGCCGAGATCATCGAGCAAAAGCTCGGCCGGAGGCCGCGCCACCTCAGCTATCCGGTGGGCGACGCCAGCGCCGCCGGCCCGCGCGAGTTCCGCCTCGCCGCCGAGCTCGGCTTTGCGACCGGTGTCACGACGCGGCCGGGCGTGCTGTTCCCCGAGCACGCGCTGCAGCCGACGGCGCTGCCGCGCATCTCGCTGAACGGCGAGTTCCAGCGGCTGCGCTATCTTCAGGTGCTGCTGTCGGGCGCCCCCTCGGCGCTGTGGAACAGGCTGCAACGCGTCAATCCGCCGCCGCACGAGGGCCGCCAGACCGCGGCGTAGGCGCCCCGTCCTTTCCGGCAGCGGCCCTCGCCGCGGAATGACGGCGCGGGCAGGCTTGGCGAACCGGCGTCCCGTGCTATTCGA
The DNA here is from genome assembly GCA_023430145.1 of Pseudomonadota bacterium. Classification (GTDB taxonomy): domain Bacteria; phylum Pseudomonadota; class Alphaproteobacteria; order Rhizobiales; family Methylopilaceae; genus JAEZCD01. Next base: position 2,024 of record JAEZCD010000132.1, on the reverse strand, counting down.
GCGGCCATGCCGCCGCCCATCCTGCTCCTCACCGACATCGCCCTCGTCCTCGGCGGCAAGCCCCTGCTGCGCGACGCGGCGCTGTCCGTCTCGGCCGGGGACCGCATAGGCCTCGTCGGCCGTAACGGCTCCGGCAAGTCGAGCCTGCTGAAGATCGCCGCCGGGCAGATCGAGCCCGATTCCGGCGAGCGCTTTTTGCAGCCCGGCACGACGCTGCGCTACCTGCCGCAGGAGCCGGACCTGTCCGGCTTTGCGACCGCGCTCGCCTATGTCGAGGCGGGGCTTGCGCCGGGGGACGATCCGCACCGCGCCCGCTATCTGCTCGGCGAGCTCGGCCTCACCGGCGACGAGGATCCGAAAAAGCTCTCCGGCGGCGAGGCGCGGCGGGCGGCGATCGCCCGCACGCTGGCGCCCGAGCCGGACATTCTGCTGCTCGACGAGCCGACCAATCATCTCGACCTGCCGGCGATCGAGTGGCTGGAGGCCGAGCTGAAGGGGATGCGCTCGGCGCTCGTCATCATCAGCCACGACCGCCGCTTCCTCGCCGACCTGTCGCGCGTGACGCTGTGGCTCGAGAACGGCAGCGTCCGCCGGCTCGACCGGAGCTTTTCGGAGTTCGAGGCCTGGCGCGACGACATCCTCGAGCAAGAAGAGCGCGACCGGCACAAGCTCGACCGAAAGCTCGCCGCCGAGGCGGACTGGGTGCGCTACGGCGTCACCGCCCGGCGCAAGCGCAACCAGGGCCGGCTGCGCGCCCTGCACGAGCTGCGCCGGCAGCGGCGCGAGCAGCGCGGGCCGGCCGGGGCAGTCCGCATGACGGTGACCGAGGCGCAGATTTCCGGCAAGCTCGTCATCGAGGCGGAAGCGATCTCCAAAAGCTATGGCGGCGCGCCGGTGGTCGAGAATTTCTCGACGCGGATCGCGCGCGGCGACCGGGTCGGCATCGTCGGCCCGAACGGCGCCGGCAAGACGACGCTGATCAACATGCTGACCGGCGTGCTCGAGCCCGATGCGGGCACCGTCAAGCTCGGTGCGAGCCTCGAGATCGCCAGCCTCGACCAGCGCCGCGCCAGCCTCGATCCGGCCTGGACCCTGCGCGAGGCGCTCACCGGCGGCCGCGGCGACACGGTCGAGGTCGGCGGACGGCCGAAGCACGTCGTCGCCTACATGAAGGACTTCCTGTTCACGCCCGAGCAGGCGAACACGCCGATCGGCACGCTGTCGGGCGGCGAGCGCGGCCGGCTGATGCTGGCGCGGGCGCTCTCGCAGCCCTCGAACCTGCTGGTGCTCGACGAGCCGACCAACGATCTCGACCTCGACACGCTCGACCTCTTGCAGGAGATGATCGCCGACTATCCCGGCACCGTGCTGCTCGTCAGCCACGACCGCGACTTTCTCGACCGCACCGTCTCCTCGGTGATCGTCTCGGAGGGGAAAGGCCGCTGGGTGGAATATGCCGGCGGCTATTCCGACATGATTTTGCAGCGCGGCCGCGGCGTCGAGGCGAAGCTTTTTTCGCGCACGCCGGAGGCGCAGCCGAAGGCCACGGCGCAGAAGCCGGCGGCAGCCGCGAAGCCTGTGAAGAGACTGTCGTTCCACGACCAGCACGCCTTGAAAACGCTGCCCGCCCGCATGCAGGCGCTCGAGAAGGAGATCGCCCGGCTGCAGACCCTGCTCGCCGATCCGGCGCTCTACGCCCGCGACCCGGCCGGCTTCTCCCGCGCCTCCGCGGCGCTGGCCGAGGCGACGAGCGAGCTTTCGGCCGCCGAGGACCGCTGGCTCGAGCTCGAGCTGCTGCGCGAGGAGGCTTCGGCGCGAGGGTGAGAGCTTCGTCCTCGGCCGAGGCGGGGGACCCGACTGTTCACCTCGCCGCACGCTCCGCGTCATCCTCCGCGAAGGCGGAGGATCCAGCTTCTTCATCTCGGGCCTGTCGAGGAAAACTGGATCCTGCGCTTTCGCGCAGATCCTCCGGGCTCGTCATGCCGCGGCTCGACCGCAGCATCCATCTTCGACCGCATCCGGGC
>JAEZCD010000121.1 GCA_023430145.1 Pseudomonadota bacterium | reverse complement strand
CGTCGGCAGCGTCATATGTTTATAAGAGACAGGCCGGAGCCGCGACGGCCGGGTCGGACTCGGCAGGAACGAGCGACAGCCGGCCGACGATCTGGTCGTAATAGGCCGGCGTCTGCGGTCGGCCGGCGCGGGCGGCGAGCGTCGTGACCCCCACCTGCACCTCCTTGGCGAGATCGGTGAGGCTGAGGCCCGGCCGGCCGAGCAGCGGCACGAGCGTACGCGTGAACACCGAGTTCGGGTCGGGGTCGTCGCCGGGCAGCCGGTCGAGCGCCTCCTCGCCGAAGCCGGCCGAGAAGAGCAGGAACACGCCCTGCGGCGTCTCCTGCCGCGAGAGGCCGCGCGTCGCGCCGATGCTGCGCCCCTCATTGGTCCGGAACGGGTTGTTGCGACAGGCATCGAGCATCAGCACGACATTGCCGGCACCGTTGGCGCGCAGCCGCTCGATCACGTCGTCGACGAGGAACGCCTCGCGGCGCAGCGTCTCGGCGGCGGCGAGCTCGTTGAGCATGCCCGGCGGATCGGTGTCGGACGGCAACAGGAAATTCTGCCCACGGATCGACAGGCCGTGGCCGGCGAAGAACAGCAGCACCGTGTCGCCGGGCCCGGCGCGGACCGCGGTCGCCGTCAGCAGGCGGTCGAGCGTGCGCAGATTGGCGTTCTCGACCATCTCGACCTCGAAGCCCATCGAGCGCAGCTTCGCCGAGACAGCGCGCGCATCGGCGACGGCGCGCTGCAGCTGCTGCTCGGGCTTCAGCGTCGGGTAGATGTCGTTGCCGACGACGACGGCGAGGCGGCGCGCCTCCGCCGCCGGTCCGGCGACGAGGGCTAAGGCGCCGAGCGCCGCGGCCGCCAGCGGCCGGAACCACCTGCTCCGGCCGGCGAGGATCATTGCGCGGCGCCTTTCACGATCGAGCAGCTCGCCGGCCCGGCCGAGCGGCAGGTGAAATCGTCGAACGTGCTGCCGCCGGCCGACAGGTGCTTGGTGAAGCTCGCCGACTGTACCGTGCAGGCCCCGGTCGCCGGGTTCACGGCATAGGTCTCGGCGCCGGCGAGGCGCACCGTCACCGTGCTGCCGTCGCCCCAGGGCTGCGAGCGGGAGACGTTGTAGCTCACGCGGACAGTGCCGCCCGAGGCGCGCACCGAGCCGCTGCCGGACAGTTGGACCGTCCTCGTCACGCCGCTGCGGGTGACGTGGAACGGCATCGCGGCGCGGCCGGAGCCGTTGATCGGCACCGCGATCCCCTCGGCGAAGTTCGACGGATTGAAGAGCAGGAAGGCGCGGCCCTTGTCGGACAGATAGGTGCGCCGCCTGATCGACTGCGGGCCGGCCTTGTTCTGTGCCTTCGGGGCGTTCTGGCAGCTCATCTGGCCGCTCGGCACGATCGTGTAGCCGAAGGGCGCCTGCGCCGCGGCGGGCAACGCCGACGCGGCGAGGAACGCGAACGGAATGAACGAGAACCCGACGAGAAGGTTTCCCACGTGGGCCTCCGGTTCACTTGGCGATCGGTGCGGAAGTGTAACAAAGAAGCGCCGCCGCGGTCGAGAGGCCGAGTCCTCGAAGTGGCTACCCGAGCCGGAACGCCTCGTTGATCGCCGACTGGATGCCGCCGCCGACGATCGGGCCGCCGCCGGCGACGAAGATCGTGTCGCCGATCGAGACGGCGCCGAGCCCGTGCCGGGCCGTCAGCATCGGCGCATGCGCGGCCCAGCTGTCGGTCTTGGGGTCGTAGGCCTCGTTCTGCGCGAAGACCCGCCTCGTTCCCTCCCCGCCCATGACGAAGATGCGGCCCGAGAGCCAGACGGCGCCGTGGCCGCTGCGCGCCGTCGGCATCGGCGCCCGCTCGTCCCACGAATCCTTCGCGGGGTCGTAGACGTGGTGCAGGCCGGTGTTGAAGTGGAAATTGTCCATGCGTCCGCCGACGACGTGGATTTTTCCGTCCACCTCGAGCGCGCCGATATGGTCGCGCATGCCGACCACCGGCTGCCGCTCGCTCCAGCGGTCGGAGGCCGGATCGTAGACGAGGTGCGCGTCGAGCGAGCGCACGTCGCGGCCGCCGATGGCGTGGATTTTCCCGCCGAGCGCGACCGCGCCGATGGCGCCGCGCGGCCGCGGCAGCGGGCGGATGCTCTCCCATCGATCGGTCGAGGCATCCCAGACGAAGCATTGCGAATGCGGCGCCCGGTTCTGCTCGATGAAGCCGCCGAGCGCATAGATGCGGTCGCCGATGGTGGCGACGCCGACATGGTTGGCGCCGAACGGCAGCGCAGCGGCGGTCGTCCAGGCGTCGGCCGTGGGGTCGTACACGTGGTGATAGTTGCGGTCGACGCGGCCCTCGCCATACCCGCCGACGACATGCATCTTGCCCCGGCAGACGGTCGCCCAGGCCATCTCGCTGCGCGGGATAGGCAGCGGCGCCTTCGGCTCCCAGCGCCCCTGGTCCTCGGCCGGCGGCGCCGGCGTGAGCGTGTAGCGGACCGCCTCCGCAGCGCCCGGCGGCACGCCCTTGGCGGCGGGATCGCGCAGGTGCGAGTAAAGATTGTCGTGCCCGGCATGCTGGGCAGCGGCGGCACCGGCGACGAGCGATAGCCCACCGCCGAGCACGGTACGGCGCGAAAGCGTCATGGCGTGTCCTCCCGGAAGGTTTGGGCGGGAGTAGACAAGCCGCGTTTGCACCCGGCAAGCCAGAGGTCAGCTCTCGAACAGTCCTTCCGGCGGATCGGCGATCACCTTTCCGCCAGCGAGATCGATCTCCGGCACATGCGCCTTCACGAAGGGCAGCAGCACGCTGGCGCCGCCGCCTTGCGGCGCGATCTCGAGCAGTGGCCCGGCCCCGTAGTCGGGCACGGCGACGACACGGCCGAGCGGGCTGCCGTCGGACGTGACGACGGCGAGCCCGATCAGGTCGGCGTGGTAGAACTCGTCGTCCTCCTCGGGCGCCGGCAGCTTTTCGCGCGGCACGAAGAGCTTCTTGCCCTTCAGCGCCTCGGCTGCATCACGGTCGCGCACGCCCTTGAGGCGCACGACGACCACTTCCTTGCCGAGACGGACGGACTCGACCTCGAGCCGCGTTCCGTCCTCGGTCTCCAGCGGACCGTAGGCGCCGAGGTCGAGCGGGTCCTCCGTGAAGGATTTGACCCGCAGCTCGCCCTTCACCCCGTGCGGGGCGCCGGCGATGCCGAGAAGGATGCGGCTCCGCTCGACGGCCACGGGCGAGCGTCAGCCCGCCGCGGCCTCGGACGCCGCGGCAGCGGCGGCGGCGCGCTCCTGCGCCTTCTTGCCGGGCTCGCCCTTGGTCGGGTTGTTGCGCGGCTCGCGCTTGGCGAGGCCGGCGGCGTCGAGGAAGCGGAGCACGCGGTCGGTCGGCTGCGCACCCTTGGCGATCCAAGCCTGCACCTTCTCGGTGTCGAGCTGCACGCGGTCGGCGGCGTCGCGCGGCTTCAGCGGATCGTAGGTGCCGATCTTCTCGATGAAGCGGCCGTCGCGCGGCGAGCGCGAGTCGGCGACGACGATGCGATAATAGGGCCGCTTCTTGGCGCCGGCGCGGGCGAGGCGGATTTTCAGGGGCATTTTCTCTTTCCTTTTCCGTAGCTTGAACTTTGGTTTTAACGTCAGGTCTCGGTCGTCTGTTCGCCGTCGGGCATGAGGAACGCCATGCGCTCCCACACCGCCTTCGGGTAGAATTCGCGGTAGTCGCAGGTGATTTCCGTGCCCATCTCGATGCGCACGCTGGCACGGCCGCCCTCGCCCTTGAAGGACGTGTTCGGCGCGTCGCTGTGGTTCATGTAACGGCCGTTGTCGCAGTCGAGCATGACCCGACCGTCGGCCTCGTCGCCGACCGGATAGGTGTAGGTGTCGAGATAGCTCACCATCGCGTCGGGCAGGCCTGCGCGCATCTGCCGGGTGACGACGAGGTCGAGCACCGGATGGCGCGCCCAGACGGCGGCGCCGCGCTCGATCGGCTCGCCGGCGAAGACGCCGACGCCGTGGATGCCGCTCGGACCGAGATAGGTGCGGATCAGCATCATCGGCGGCGCTCCGGATGGCCGATCATCGCCGCGCTCACTTCTTCCTGCCGAAGCCGAACGGGTTGATGCTGCGCGCCGGCGGCTTGGCGGCCGCGGGCAGGCCGGGGATCGTCGGCACGCCGGTCCCCGGCATGCCGGGAAAGCCCGGGGGCATGCCGGGCGGCGCCATTCCGGGCGGCATGCCCGGCAGGCCGCCCTTGGCGGCGAGGCTCTTCAGCGCCTCGGGCGAGGGCATCGGCCCCTTCATGCCGAGCATCTGGCCGATGCCGGCCATGGCGCCGCGGCCGCCCTTGCCCATCATCTTCATCATGTCGGCCATCTGCCGATGCATCTTCAGGAGCTTGTTGACGTCCTCGACGCGGACGCCGGAGCCGGCGGCGACCCGCTTCTTGCGGCTCGCCTTCAGAAGATCGGGGTTCTTGCGTTCCGCGCGCGTCATCGAGGAGATGATCGCCCGCTGCCGCGCGAGGAGCTTCTCGTCGACGCCGGCGGCGTCGATCGCCTTCTTCATCTTGCCGATGCCCGGCAGCATGCCCATCAGGCCCGACATGCCGCCCATGCGCTGCATCTGGCCGAGCTGAGCCGCCAGGTCGTCGAGGTCGAACTGGCCCTTGCGCATCTTCTCGGCGACGCGGGCGGCCTGCTCCTGGTCGATCTCGGCCGCGGCCTTCTCGACGAGGCTGACGATGTCGCCCATGCCGAGGATGCGGCCGGCGATGCGCTGCGGGTCGAAGTCTTCCAGCGCATCCATGCGCTCGCCCGTGCCGGCGAGCTTGATCGGCTTGCCGGTGACGCTGCGCATCGACAGCGCCGCGCCGCCGCGCCCGTCGCCGTCGAGGCGGGTCAGCACGATGCCGGTGATGCCGACGGCGCTCTCGAAGGCGCGGGCCGTCGTCACCGCATCCTGGCCTGTGAGGGCGTCGGCGACCAGCAGCACCTCGTGCGGCTGCGTCGCTCGCTTCACCTCGGCGACCTCGGCCATCAGCGCCTCGTCGACGGTGACGCGGCCGGCGGTGTCGAGCATGACGACGTCGAAGCCGCCGAAGCGGGCCGCCTGCATGGCGCGGTTGGCGATCTGGACCGGCGTCTGTCCGGCGACGATCGGCAGCGTCTCGACGCCGATCTCCTTGCCGAGAACGGCGAGCTGCTCCATCGCCGCCGGGCGGCGGGTGTCGAGCGAGGCCATCAGCACGCGCCGCTTCTCGCGCTCGGTGAAGCGTTTCGCGAGCTTGGCCGTCGTCGTCGTCTTGCCGGAGCCCTGGAGGCCGACCATCAGGATCGGCACCGGGGCTGCGGCGGCCAGACTCACCGGCTCGGCCGTGCCGCCGAGGGCGGCGACCAACTCGTCATGCACGAGCTTGACGACCATCTGCCCGGGTGTCACCGAGCGCACGACCTCGACGCCGACGGCGCCCTCCTTCACCTTCTCGGTGAAGCTGCGCACCACGTCGAGCGAGACGTCGGCTTCCAGAAGCGCCCGGCGCACCTCGCGCATCGACTCGGCGACGTCGCCCTCCGTGAGGGCGCCGCGCCGCGTCAGCTTGTCGAGGATGCCTGAGAGGCGGTCGCCGAGGGTTTCGAACATTCGCTCAGTCCTTCCGGGCGGCGAGCGCCGCTTCGAAATGCTTCACCGCCGCCTCGAACTTGTCGCGGCAGCCGGGATTGCGGAAGCCGACCACGGCACCCTCGTAAAGTGTCAGCGAATCCGCCGCGACCGGCTTGCCGGACCAGGGGCAGGTCTCGTTGACGGCGTCCGCGAGGCGGAGTTCTGCACGGATCTCGCTCATCTCGGCTGCCCTCCGATCACTGGTCGCTGCACTGTCCGATCGCCCAACGCAAATCGCGCCCGCGGGCGCAACGCGCTGGCGGACGTTGACCCCCCGGCCTCTTCGGACCGGGCGGCGGCTCGCAGTCGGGCTCCTTTCGAGCACGCCGTGAGGTACGGGCCGGGTGCGGCGAAGTCAAGGCACTGCAAGTCGGCGGGGCGGGTGCGCCGGCGCCGAAACCGTGCCGGCCGAGCGTTGACCGTCCTCAGGTTGTCGATTTATCATTATACAATCGATCTAAAGAATATTCGATTCCTGAAAGGGACCGCCGTGCCTACCATTGTTCCCGGCTCCAAGCCTCGGCTCTGGGCCCAAGATTTGGGCGCGATGCACCCTTCAGAATAAACAGGACCAGTTACCCGGTCGTCGTCGTGGGCATCCGCGGCTATTACAAGAACGAGATGGGCGCCCCGGGGATCAACGATCGCGGCATCTACGACGATGCTATATTCATGACGCGCCATCGGCTACGATCGCATACAATGGCAATACGGATCCGTCCGCATACAGAAAAGGCAGCGGCCGTGGCGCCGGCAAGGGGATGGCTTCGTTGATACCCGGTATTTGGTACGTTCATAGATTTGCTAAACATAGGAGAAAGTACCTCGCTCTTTGCCAGACGGCTGGCAACGTGACTGTGATGCGCGACGGAACTCCACCTTACCCGGACACGGGCATGTTCGGCATCAACATCCATCGTGGCGGATACAATACGACGTCCAGCCTCGGATGCCAGACTATCCATCCGGCGCAATGGGAGAGCTTCATCAGCACCGCAGTCGACCAGGCGAAGCGGCATTTCGGTCAGCGATGGGACAAGGTCACGATACCCTACGTGCTGCTGCACTGAGGAAAGCCGCCCGCGTCACCCCCCACGATCGAAGAGCGAAGACGCGAGCTTGAAGCGCGAGACCGGCGCGGCGCGCTCACCCCTGCGCGAGGCCGACATTGTCGGCCATGGTCGCGCCGCGGGCGCCGAGGGGCTTTTCCGAGCCCTTCGTCGTATCCTCGGCCGTCTGGTGCTCGATCTCGGCATTCAGCTCGGCGCCGACGAGAACGACGATCGACGACAGCCAGATCCAAGTCATCATGCCGATGACGGCGCCGAGAGAGCCGTAGGTCTCGTTGTAGCTGCCGAAATTGGCGACATACCAGGAGAACAGGATCGAGACGGCGATCCAGGCGATGCCGGCGGACAGGCTGCCGGCCGTGATCCAGCGCCATTTCGCCTCGCGTCGGCTCGGCCCGTAGCGGTAGAGGACGGAGAGACCGAAGACCACGATGGCGAGCAGCAGCGGCCAGCGTCCGAGCCGGATCAGCCACTCGGTCGCCCCCCCGAGCCCGACATAGGCGAGCACCACCGGCAGGACGACGATCGCGCTCATGGCGACGATCAGCATCACGATCGCGCCGAGCGTGAAGCTGAGCGAGACGAGATTGAGCTTGATGAAGCCGCGCTTCTCCTCTTCGTCGTAGACGACGTTGAGCGCGTCCATCATCGCCTTGACGCCGGCATTGGCGCTCCAGATTGACAGCCCGAGGCTGAAGAGGAGCGCGAAGCTCAGCGTGCCCTGGCCTTGAGAGGCGATCCGATTCACCTGCTCGCCGATGATGTCCGTGGCCCCACCTGGAAGCAGGCCGCTCAGCGAGGCGAGGTGGTCGCTCACCCTCGCCGGGTTGGCGAACAGCCCGTAGATCGACACGAAGGCGGCGATCGCCGGGAAGATGGCGAGCAGCGTATAGAAGGTGACGCCGGCCGCCACCGCGACCAGCCGGTCCTGCGAAACCTCCGCATAGGTGCGCCAGAGCACGTCCTTCCAGCCCGCGGCCGGGATCTCGGTGGGCGTCTGCGCCGCGCGTCCCCTGCCCGGCTGCCGTGCCCGCTCGAAGTCGGCTGCGGACGGGCCCTCGCTTGCGACGCGAGGATCCTTGCCGGCGAGCGCCGCTGCCGCCGCGCGGTCGCCGGCGACGGAGCCGGCCCGTGCC
>JAEZCD010000070.1 GCA_023430145.1 Pseudomonadota bacterium | reverse complement strand
GTCGCCGCCGGCGGCGGCTCCGGCATGTCGAGGGTGTCGATGACCTCGGGCGGACCTGCGGCCTGCTCGTCCTCTTTGGCGAGGATCAATGCCTGTTCGACCGCCGACAGAGCCGCCTCCGTCGCGTCCTTGGCCTTCCGGGTAGCCTTAGCCATCTGTGCCTCGCGTCCGTACACCAACCAAATCGGCCGCTTCGACGGGGGAGCACGGAATCAGCCGACGAATCGGCGCGCCTCCGCCTTTTTACAAGGTCCGCCGGTGGTAGTCCCCCTGTCGACCGGCGGGATGCTGGTACGCGCATCTTCTCACCGGTGCCATTTCGGCGCCCGCATCCTACAGACATGGCAGGGGGAAGGAAACCGCAAAACCCAGGGCGTGGTTAACGTCGTTAACGTTCTGGAAACCATAATACTCCCTGAGACATAAGGATTTTCCGCGAGCGCGGCGTGGTTTTGCCGGCGGCATTGACCTTCGCGGACGCGGGGCGCATGGTCCGGCCCACATCCCCGGAGCTTTCCTTCGATGTCGACTCCCGCAGCCGGGCAAGCCTTCGGCTGGCGATCCCCGGCGGCCATGCTGATGCTGATGGCGGTCGCCAATCAGTTCGCCTTCGCGACCTGGTGGACCCTCTCCACGAACTTCGCCGTTCAGGTCATCGGCATGAACGGCGCCGAGTTCGGCCTGCAGCAGTCGCTGCGCGAGGTGCCGGGCTTCCTCGCCTTCACGGTCGTCTTCGTGCTGCTGCTGATGCGCGAGCAGACGCTGGCGCTCGTCTCGCTGCTGGTGCTCGGCGTGGGCGTCGCGGCCACCGGCTTCTTCCCTTCGGTGTGGGGATTCCTGATCACCACGATGATCATGTCGGTCGGCTTCCACTACTACGAGACGATGAACCAGTCGCTGTCGCTGCAGTGGCTCGACAGGAAGACGGCGCCGATCTGGATCGGCCGCATCATCTCGGCCGGCGCCATCGCCCAGCTGTTCGCCTATGGCGCCATCGCCGTGCTCTGGGAGCCGCTCGGGCTCGACTTCGTCACCGCCTTCGCGGTCGCCGGCGGCGCGACCATCCTCGCCACGATCGTCGTCGCGCTGGTTTATCCCCGCTTTCCTCAGGGCGTCGTGCAGAACAAGGGCATCGTCCTGCGCCGCCGCTACTGGCTCTATTACGCGCTGACCTTCTTCGACGGGGCGCGGCGGCAGATCTTCATCGTCTTCGCCGCCCTCTTGATGGTGCAGAAGTTCGGCTACGGCGTCACCGAGATGGGCCTGCTGTTCCTCGTCAACGGGCTCGTCAACGTCTTCGTCGCGCCGCGTGCCGGGGCCGCCATCGTCCGCTTCGGCGAGCGGAACACGATGACCGTCGAGCAGATCGGCCTCGTCACCCTGTTCGTCGCCTATGCGCTGGTCGGCAACCCGATCCTCGCCGGCGTGCTCTTCTGCCTCGACAATGCGGTCTGGCAGCTGCACATCGCCCACCGCACCTATTTCCAGAAGATCGCCGACCCGGCCGACATCGCGCCGACCGCCGGCGTCGCCTTCAGCATCAACCACATCGCCGCGATCGTCCTGCCGGCGCTGCTCGGCCTCGTCTGGCTCTGGTCGCCGGCGGCGGTGTTCCTGATCGGCGCCGCCATCGCGGCCGGCGGCTTCGTGCTCACCCGCTTCGTGCCGCACGATCCGCGGCCGGGCCGCGAGACGCTGCTCGCCCGCTCGCCCTCGGCGGCGCCGGCGGAGTAGCTCGGGCCTCCCGGGGAGGGTCGAAAGCGCCGCCGAAGCGCGCTAAGACGGGCGCTCGAACGCGCTAGGAGCAGCATGGCCGACATCGCCACGACCGAGCAGCGCCCCGCCCTCGACGCAAGCGGGGAGGCCGATGCGCGCGCCCTGCTCGAGGGGCTGGCCGGCCGCCTCGGCGCTCGCAACGTGCTCGCCGCGGCCGACGATCTCGAGCCCTATCTCTTGGAATCGCGCCACCTCTATCGCGGCCACGCGCTCGCCGCCGTGCGGCCGGCCGACACCGCCGAGGTCGCCTTCGTGGTCGGCGCCTGCGCGGCGGCCGGCGTGCCGGTCGTCGCCCAGGGCGGCAATACCGGGCTCGTCGGCGGCGGCGTGCCCTACGGCGGCATCGTCCTGTCGCTCGCCCGGCTCGACCGCGTCCGCGAGGTCGACGCGGTGAACGCGACCGCGACGGTCGAGGCCGGGTGCTCGCTCGCCCGCGTCCAGGAGGCGGCGCGGGAGGCCGGCATGCTGTTCCCGCTGTCGCTGGCGAGCGAGGGCAGCTGCCGCATCGGCGGCAATCTCGCCACCAATGCCGGCGGTACCGGCGTGCTCCGCTACGGCAATGCGCGGGAGCTGGCGCTGGGCCTCGAGGTGGTGCTGGCCGACGGCCGCGTCTGGAACGGCCTGAAAGGCCTGCGCAAGGACAACACGGGCTTCGACCTGCGCGATCTGTTCATCGGCTCGGAGGGCACGCTCGGCATCATCACCGCCGCCGTGCTGAAGCTGTTCCCGCAGCCGCGGGCGAAAGCCACCGCCTTCCTCGGCTGCGCTTCGGCGGGCGACGCGCTGGCCCTCTTCCAGCGGCTGCGGGCTGCGGCCGGCGACACGCTCACCGCCTTCGAGTACATGAACCGTTTCTCGGTCGAGGTGGTGCTGAAGCATGCCCCGGGCGCCGTGCGGCCGCTCGCCGCCGGCCATCCGGCCAACCTCCTCGTCGAGCTGACCTCGCCCGATCCCTCGGCGCCGCTCGCCGAGGTGCTGGAGACGATCCTCGGCGAGGCGATCGAGGCCGGCCTCGTCGAGGACGCCACCATCGCCGCCAGCGAGACGCAGGCTGTGGCGCTCTGGCGGCTCCGCGAGCTTCTGTCGGACATGCAGGGCCTCGAGGGCGGCTCGATCAAGCACGACGTCTCGGTGCCGGTGTCGCGGGTCGCCGACTTCATCGACGCCGCCACGGCGGCTTGCGAGGCGGCGCTGCCGGGCATCCGCGTCTGCGCCTTCGGCCATGTCGGCGACGGCAACATCCACTTCAACCTGACGCAGCCGGTCGGCATGGACCGCGCCGCCTACCTCGCCGAGTGGGAGCGCTTCAACCGCATCGTGCACGACATCGTCGACAGCTTCGGCGGCTCGATCGCCGCCGAGCACGGCATCGGCCTCATCAAGCGGCAGGAGCTCGAGCGCTACAAGGATCCGGTGGCGCTCGACTTGATGCGCACGCTGAAGCGCGCGCTCGACCCGCAGAACATTCTCAACCCGGGCAAGGTGGTGGCGATCGGCGGCGACGCTCCGCCGCCGCTGCCCGCCTCGCGGATTCCTTGAGCATGGCGACGCTCGGCTGCATCGCCGACGACTATACTGGCGCCTCGGATCTGGCGAACACGCTCGCGAAAACCGGGCTCGCCACGGTGCAGACGATCGGCGTGCCGGACGGGCGCCTCGACCTCGGCGAGGCGGAGGCGGTCGTCGTCTCGCTGAAGAGCCGCTCGATCCCGGCCGCGGAAGCCGTGGCCCAGTCCCGCGCCGCCGCCCGCTGGCTGCGCGACCGCGGCGCCGGGCACATCCTGTTCAAGATCTGCTCGACCTTCGATTCCACCGACGCCGGCAATATCGGCCCGGTCACCGACGCGCTGCGCGAGGATCTCGGCGGCGGCATCGTGCTCGTCACCCCGGCCTTCCCGGAGACGATGCGCACCGTCTACCAGGGCAATCTGTTCGTCGGCTCCGTGCCGCTCGCCGAGAGCCCGCTGAAGGACCATCCGCTCAACCCGATGCGGGATTCCAATCTCGTCCGCGTCCTCGAGCGGCAGAGCGCGGGGAGGGTCGGGCTCGTGCCGCTCGCCGTCGTCGAGGCCGGCGTCGAGGCGCTGCGGACCGAGACGCTGCGGCTCGCCGCCGCGGGCTGCGGCGCCGTGATCGTCGACGCCGTCTTCGACCGTCACCTCGAGACGATCGGCGCCGTCGCGGCCGACGCGGCCCTCTCGACCGGCGCCTCCGGCATGGGCTTTGGCCTCGCCACCGCACTGGTGGCGCGGGGTTGGGGGCGAGGCGGGACGGCCGAGGCTGCGCCGTCGGTCGGAGGCTTTGCGGCGATCCTCGCCGGCAGCTGCTCGCGGGCGACGCTGGAGCAGATCGCCGTCGCCGAAGCGGCCGGCATGCCGGTGCTGCATCTCGACGCCGCCCGGCTGCTGGGC
>JAEZCD010000365.1 GCA_023430145.1 Pseudomonadota bacterium | reverse complement strand
CGCCCGAGCCGGTCTGAGCCGATGAGTCGCGCGCTCGGCGTCGGCGCTGCGGTCCTCGGCGTGCTCGCGCTCGTCGCCGCCGCGCTGTTCGCCGAGGTCGCGCTCTACGGCCTGCGCGCCGATCACGGTCCCGCCGACGCGGCCATCGTGCTCGGCGCCGCCGTCTATGGCGACGTCCCCTCGCCGGTGTTCGCCGAGCGCATCCGCCACGCCGCGGCGCTGCACAAGGCCGGCCAGGTCCGCCTGCTCGTGACGACCGGCGGCCGGGCGGCCGGCGACCGACTCGCGGAGGCGGAGGCGGCGCGCGATTTCGCCATCGCCGAAGGGGTTGCGCCCGCCGACATCATCGTCGAAGCGCAGTCGCGCACGACAGAGGAGAATCTGGCCAACGCGCTGCCGCTGCTCGAGGCGCACGGGATTTCCCGGGTGCTGATCGTCAGCGATCCGCCGCACATGCGCCGCGCGCTGTCGATCGCCCGGCGGCTCGGCATCGACGCCTCGCCTTCGCCGACGACGACCAGCCGCTACACGGGCTGGATGCGCTGGGCGGAGTTCGTCGGCGCGGAGACCTGGTATCTCGCCCGCTGCCGGCTGCGCGGACGGTGCTGAGGCGAGCCGCCTCGCCTCGGCGCGCGCCCGCCCGTCGCGGCGAATTTCCTTGACACCGGCGGCCGAAAACCCGCCTAGTCGCGCCGCACAACACTTTTGGCCTTGCTTGTTCTCGTCGTCTTTTGGGACTGCGCTGCCAAGTCAACCCAAAATTCGAGGCTGTGCCGGCTGGGCGACCTTCGCCGGGCCGCGAATCGCACGCGCCAAACGAGGAGGCCATCATGGCTCAGGGCACCGTAAAGTTCTTCAATTCGCAGAAAGGCTTCGGCTTCATCCAGCCGACCACCGGCGGGGCGGACGTGTTCGTCCACATCAGCGCCGTCGAGGCAGCCGGCCTGCGCACGCTGGTCGAAGGTCAGAGGGTCTCGTTCGAGGTCATCAACGACCGCAACGGCAAGAGCAAGGCGGCCAACCTGCAGGCCGAGTAACACCCTCGTCCTGTACGCCTCGCTCGAGAAAGCCCGGCCCTCGCGCCGGGCTTTTTCTTTGTTCCCTCTCCCATGGGGAGAGGGTGCCGCCGAAGGCGGCGGGTGAGGGGTTACGGAGCCAAAGGACGGGCGCCGTATCCCCTCATCCGGCCGCTTCGCGGCCACCTTCTCCCCCTGGGAGAAGGAAGTCGCTAAAACCCCATCTCGCCTTGCGTCTCGCTCTTCTCGCGGCGGGCCTTGCGGAAGACCGAGGGGTCGATCCAGGGCATATGCGGCTTCTTGCCGGAGAGCAGCTCCTCGACCGTGAGGATCTGCACCTTCTCGAAGGCGCCGTACTCGGTCTTGTAGAGCCCGGCCGCCGAGGCCGCCTGGCGCATGCGCACGGTCGGATCCTCGAGCGTGACGAAGATGCCCATCTTGGCGCGCTCGTTCTCCACCGTGCCGAGCAGGTCGCGCACCATGCCGGGATTGAGGTGCTGGCCGCCCTTGACCGAGACGATCGCCTTCTCGGTCGAGCGCCCGTCCGGCTTGAAGTAGAGATGGCCGTCGACGCCGCCGTCGCCGCCCTTCCTGCCGCCGCGATAGGGCTGCGCCTCGACGAGGCTGAGCGCCCAGAGCTGGAACTGGTGCTTGTCGGCGGCCGCCAGCGCGCGGGCGCCGCCGACATCTTTTGGCACCCCGACGATGTCGAAATGCGCGTGCGGAAAGGCATCGATCAGTCTTCGGCGGACGAGGCCGATGGCGAGATGGGTGATGTCGATGCCGACCCAGCGCCGGTTCAGCTTTTGCGCCGCGTGCACGGTCGTGCCGCAGCCGCAGAAGGGATCGAGGACGAGATCGGCTTCGTTGGAGGAGGCGGCGATGATGCGCTCGAGCAGGGCGACGGGCTTTTGGGTGGGGTAGCCGAGGCGTTCCTGGGCGACAGCGTTTACCGCTGCGATATCCGTCCACACGGACGACACCGGCACGCCCTCCTGCTCTTCTAAGAACCGCTTCTCGCGCGGAACTCCGCCGCCTGGTGGAAAATAGATTCGTCCTTCCTTCTCCGCCCTGAGCATCCGATCCCGCGTCCACCTCCATACCTTCTTGTGCCCCCCGAACTCATAGGTAAGGTTCGGTCGATTTGGATTTGGGTTGAGGAGCGAGGTGGCTTGAAAGCGCCGGCCGCGCTCATCAATGAGGTTGTAGCGCTCCAAATATTCATTTGAATATTCGATGTGCTGGCTCGACCAAGTTGCTTTGGCGCCCTTACGATAGAATAATATCGTATCGTGATTAGATGCGTACCTTGAGAAGGCTAGTCCCTTTGGCGTCGTCCGTCGCCAGATTATCTCATTCGTAAATGTTTGGACGGAAAAAACCGCGTCCAACAGAAGCTTGAGATAATGGCTCGTCGTCGGATCGCAGTGCAGATAAATCGATCCCGTCGGCTTCAGCACCCGGTGCAACTCCAAAAGCCGCACCGCCATCATGCAGAGATAGGCCATCATGTCGTTCTCCTTGAGAAACGACCGCATGGCCCGCAGCATCTCGGCGGCGTCCGTATTGCCGCTCTCCATCACCTCGTCGAAAGCGATGTTGGCGGCCTGGTTCCAGTGCCAGGTGTCCTCGAAGGCCTCGATCTGCGCCCGGCTGTGCTCGCCGGTCGGCCCGCGGAACAGCACGTTGTAGGTGGCGTTGGAATTGAACGGCGGGTCGAGGTAGACGAGGTCGACGCTCTCGTCCGGCACGTGGCAGCGCAGGACGTCGAGATTGTCGCCGAAATAGAGGGTATTGCTCCCGCCGAAAGGCTTTGCCACCGCGGCCCGTCCCGCATTCATTACGTGCATTTACGAAGTCATTAAAATCACAGGTTGCGAACGTGTCAACGTCGCAACCGCCCCTCGGACAAAGCTGGAGAGCAGATGCAGAACCGGGTTTTCGGCGGCACGGGGCGCGAGGTGGCCGTCGTCGGCCAGGGCACCTGGCACATCGACCACGGCGATTGGGACCTCGCCCGCGAGGCGCTGCGGCGCGGGCTCGATGCCGGAATGACGCACATCGACACCGCCGAGATGTATGGCGACGCCGAGGAGCTTCTGGCCGACGTCATCGCGGGGCGCCGTGACGAGATATTTCTGGTATCCAAGGTGGTGCCGTCGAACGCCTCCCGGCGCGGCGTCCGCGCCGCCTGCGAGCGCTCGCTGGAGCGGCTCGGCACCGACCGGCTCGACTGCTACCTCCTGCACTGGCCGGGCTCGCATCCGCTGGCGGAAACCGTCGCCGGCTTCGAGGACCTCTTGCGCGAGGGAAAAATCCTCTCCTGGGGCGTCAGCAATTTCGATGTCGACGATCTCGAGGCGATCGCCCCGCTCGCCGGCGAAAAGGGCCTCGTCTGCAACCAGGTCCTCTATCACCTGCAGGAGCGGGCGATCGAGCATGCGGTGTTGCCCTGGTGCGCGGAGCACGGCGTCGCCGTCGTCGGCTACAGCCCGTTCGGGCACGACAGCTTTCCGGCGCAAAACAGCGCCGGCGGCCGCGTTCTGGCCGAGATCGCCGCCGCGCATGGCGGCACGCCCCGGCAGGTGGCGCTCGCCTTCCTGACGCGGCAGGCGCCGCTGTTCACGATCCCCAAGGCCGGGCGTCCCGCACACGCGGTCGATAATGCCGCCGCCGGCGACCTCGCCCTGGCGCCGGAAGAGATCGCCCGACTCGACGCCGCCTTTCCACGCGGAAGAAAGCCGCGCAGCCTGCCGATGCTGTGATCCCGTCGGGACCGCGACGGCTGCGCCCGAAGGCAGGGAGCCGATCGAACCTGGGGATTCTCGTAAACGGGATGGTAGTGGCTGGAGGGCAGCATTCGGCGATGATTTGGCGAGCGCTTCGCGAGCCTTGCGGAGCCATCACGCCGCAAAGGGAGACGTCCATGAGCATGCCGAAGAACATGCATGGCGCGCTACGCGTCGCCGAAGCGCCACCCGGGTGGCAGCGTTTGCGTGCCCTCGTCTTCGTCGCCGTGGCGCTGGTCTTCGCCGCGGCGGCTGCTCCGCGCGCCTCGGCGCTCGAGCCGGAGGCCGCCGGCAAGGCCTTCACCATCTGCGACGACCAGACCTATGCGCTCTGCGCCACGGCGGAATGCACGATGTTCAACGACGTCGCCTACTGCAAATGCGACGTCGAGCACGGCGACAGCATCAGCCTGACGCTCGACATCGGCAAGGCGAACGTCTGCGACGTCAACGCCGCCGGCAAGCGCAACGGCTACATGGTCTCGACCTACAGCTTCCCGTCCGAGGTGCAGAAACCCGGCGGCGATCTCGCCACCTATACCTGCCCGAAGACTTCGACCGGCACCTATGCACAGTGCGACGGCGGCATCTGCTGGCAGAGCTCGCGCGGCCAGAAGTTTCCCGGCCTCGGCAAGCTCGAGAAGGCCGAGATCGTCTGTGCCTGCCCGACCGTGACCAACGATCCGGATACCGCGCAGATCGGCTTCCAGATCGCCGGGCCCTATCCGTGCCAGCAGGACTTCTTCAAGTATTGCGAGAGCACGGCCGCCAACACCGACAACGGCTCGACCGTCTATGTCGGAGCGCCGACCGGCGGTGCCCGCTTCCTCACCAAGAAGCTCTACGGCGAGACGTTCCCGACCAACAAGTGCTTCCCGACGCCGACGCCCTGATCGGCACGGCGTTGCGCGGCGACCGGAGCGTGAACTGTCAGCGCTCCGGGCGCCACCGCGGCTGCTCATCCCTTTCCGGCTCGGCGGAGGTCGCCGACGCTCGACGCACGGCGAGGAGCCGCAGCGAGTCCACGCCGAGGTTGCTGATTTCGGTCGCGCTCCCGTGCTAGAGCCGTCGCATGCCGGCCGCGCCGAGAATCGTCACCATCCCGCCCGGGGTGCCTTTCCTGCCGACGCTGGCTGCGGCCCTCGTCGAGGGCCGCCTCGTGCCGGGCTTCGACGTGCGCGCCGACCCGCTGGCGCTGGCCGGCGCCACGATCTACCTGCCCTCGCGGCGCTCGGCGCGGGCGCTCGAGGAGGCCTTCCTCGATCTCCTCGGCGGCGAGGCGGTGCTGCTGCCGCGCATCGCCCCGCTCGGCGACGTCGACGAGGACCTTCTGGCGACAGACCTCGGGGCGGGCGCCGAGGCGCTCGAGCTCGCCCCGGCCATCGATCCGCTGGCGCGGCGGATCGCGCTCGCCCGCCTCGTCTCGAAATATTCGGAGGCGCTCGCGAACGCCGTCGCCAATGCCCATGACGAGACCGAGGCGAGCGAGCCCTTCTTTCTCTTCGGCGCGACGCCGGCCGCGGTGCTGCATCTCGCCGACGAGCTCGCCCGGCTGATCGACGCGCTGGAGACCGAGGAGGTCGAGTTCGCGGCCATCCGCGGCCTCGATCTCGGCGAGCACGACCGCTATTGGGCGATCACGCTCGAGTTCCTGAAGATCGCCGCAGAGCGCTGGCCCGAGCATCTCGCCGAGATCGGCCGTCTCGATCCCGGCCAGCGCCGCTCGGCGCTGCTGAAGGC
>JAEZCD010000325.1 GCA_023430145.1 Pseudomonadota bacterium | reverse complement strand
GGCCGGCGCCGAGGCCGAGGCCTATGCGCAGGCGCTGCTTGAGCCCGGGCTCGGCTCGGGCGCCGCCCGCTACGACAAGATCATGAGCGACATCGCCGCCGACGGCAGCCGCATCGAGGCCTTTCTCGCCTCCGCCGCCGAGGTCCTCGCCGCCGACGGCGCCCGCGGCACCTCGAGCGCGCCGCCGCCGCTCGCCGAGCGGCTCGAGAAAACCATCCGCATCAACGAGAACCGGCGCCTCGTGCGGCGCGTGCGCGCCCGACTCGTCGAGCGGCTCGACGTCTACCGCCAGGCGCTCGGGCAGCTCGTGCTCACCGAGCCCGGCCGGCAGGCGATTCTCGCCGAGGAGGCGATCACCGACCTCGAATGGCGGCTCCGCCGGCTGCCGGCCGTTTGATCGCTCAGGGGCGCGGCAGAGCCTCGCAGCGCGCGGTCTGCGCCAGCGCACGGATCGCGGGCAGCATGCCGCGGTTGGGGACGTAGAGCCGCAGCAGCACGAAGCCGAACCGCGTCGGCGAGACGATCCGCAGCGCGTCGCTGGCGGCGATGCCGGTGGCGCCGATGTCGGTCTGCGCCAGCGCCACCACGTCGACGCTGCCGGTCGGCGCGGCGCGGTCGGTCAGCGAATAGTAGATCTGGCCGAAGCGCGTGTAGAAGGCGACGATGCCGTAGGACGGCGGCAGCGGCGCCTGCACGCGCAGCGCGCCGTTCTCGAGGTCGTAGCGGCAGGCGGCGACGACGAACTGCGGATCCTCGAACGGCAGCAGCGATTCGTCGGGGCCGGGACCCGGTAGGATGTGGAAGGCGCCGTCGTCGCCGGCGTCGGCGAGGCGGTCATAGGCGGTCGCGTCGGCGATCAGCGGCAGGATCAGCAGGCTCGCGCCATGCACGAGCCCGACGCCGATGAGGCCGACCAGCGCCCAGAGCAGCAGCGTCTTCATCGGCAGCCCAGCCGTCGCAGGGAGGGCAGCGCCGGCGGCGGATCGGTGACGAAGGCGCCGGCCGTCTCGTAGAGCCGCAGCGCCAGAAGGAACGGGCCGCGCTCGGGCGTCGGCAGCCAGTTGCCGGCGCGCACGCTCGGCGCGAGCGTCACCGTCGTCGCCTCGCCGAACGGCCGCACCATGGCCGTGCTGCCGAGGCCGTAGCGGTCGGCGGCGTTGGCGATCGGGAAGCCGTCCGCGTCATAGACGGCGAGCGTCCACAGCCGCGCGCCGGGCACCTCGCCCTCGAGCAGGTAGTCGCAGCGCCCCTCGAGCTCGATGCCGGAGGAATCGGTGCGGGCGATGAGGGCGATGCCGTCGCTGGAGGGCAGCGGCGCCTCGCCGCGCCGGGCGATCATGGCGCGCGAATAGGGGTCGGCATTCAGGCTGCCGGCGCCGGGATCGCCTTCCCAAGGGCCCGAGCGCAGGCCGGCGATGCCGAGCGGGCGATCGATCGTGACGAGCGTCAGCCAGAGGCCGAGACCGCCGGCGATGCCGAAAGCGAGGAGCAGTCCCGCGAGAAGCCGCAACGCCGGATATGCCTGAGCGAGAAGGACGAATCTGCCGCCGGGAGCCGGCGGCGCGGTCGGGCATCCAAGCCGGACGCCCGATCGAGGTCAACGGTGGGGTCAGGGCAGGACGGTGGTGCCCCGAATGGTGATCACGCGTGTGGCGTCGGCCGACCGGCTGCCGAGCGTGCGCTCGGCCTCCTCGAACTCGCGCGACAGCTCGAGCAGGAGGTGCGCGGAGGCCGGCGAGAGCGTCGATTGCGCGAGCGCGCTGGTCGGTGGCTGCTGGACGGCGGCGGTGGCCGGCCTCTGGTCGCGCTTGGAGGCGACCGCCGGCGCCGGCGGCGCGACGCCCGGGATCGGCTTCGGCGTCAGCCCCTGGTGCGCATAGGTCATCACCTGGTTGAAGACCATCGCCGGCAGCGAGCCGCCGGTCATGTCGTTGGTGCCGGTGAAGTCGTCATTGCCCATCCAGACGCCGCCGACGAGATTGCCGGTGAAGCCGACGAACCAGGCATCGCGGTAGGCCTGCGAGGTGCCGGTCTTGCCGGCCGTCTGGAATCCCGGCACCGCCGAGCGGCGGCCGGTGCCGGCCTCGACGACCGCGACCATCATCGTGTTCATGTAGGACACGACCTGCGGGCTGAGGGCGGGGATCGGCGGCCGCGCGTCGCGATCATGCCGGTAGAGGACGTCGCCGGCCGAATCGCGCACCTCGAGCGCGGCATAGGGCTCGATGCGGAACCCGCCATTGGCGAGGCTCGCGTAAGCCGCCGTGTGCTCGAGCGGGGTCACCTCGGAAGCGCCGAGCGGCAGCGAGCGGGTGATGCGCAGCTCCGACTTGACGCCCATGCGGTGCGCTGTTTCGACGATCTTGTCGCGGCCGATCTCCTGCGCGAGCCGCACCGGAACGGTGTTGATCGACTTGGCGAAGGCGGTGATGAGCTGCACGCGGCCGGCGAAAGAGCGGCCGTAATTCTGCGGCGACCAGTTGCCGATCGAGATCGGCGCGTCGACGACGACCGAGGTCGGCGTGCGGCCATGCTCCATGGCGGTCGCATAGACGTAGGTCTTGAACGAGGAGCCCGGCTGCCGCAGTGCGTCGACGGCGCGGTTGAACTGGCTCGAGCCGTAGTCGCGGCCGCCGATCATGGCGCGCACGGCGCCGTCCGGCTCCATGAAGACGGCGGCGGCCT
This sequence comes from Pseudomonadota bacterium, assembly GCA_023430145.1. GTDB lineage: Bacteria > Pseudomonadota > Alphaproteobacteria > Rhizobiales > Methylopilaceae > JAEZCD01. The sequence goes on along the minus strand of JAEZCD010000325.1, from coordinate 7,616 downwards.
GGCGCACCCTGTATTGCGGGCCGTACTGGCGAAAGATCGCCTCGACGGTGCTCTCGGCCTGCTTCTGGACGCCCGGATCGAGCGCGGTGCGCACCGTCAGCACCCGCTGGCCGCGGAACGCGCCGTCGGTGGCGAGCCGCTTCACCTCGTCGAACGCCCAGTCGAGATAGTAGTCCGGCGCCGTCGCCGACTGCGACTCGATCGGCGTCGCCGGCTTGGCGCGCGCGCCCTGCACCTGGCCCTCGGTCATGAAGCCGGCGTCGACGAGGTTGTCGAGCACGACGTTGGCCCTGCCGCGGGCGGCGGCGATGTTGATGTGCGGGGCGTATTTCGTCGGCGCCTTGAAGAGGCCGGCGAGCATCGCCGACTCGGCGAGCGTCACCTCGCGCGCCGATTTGCCGAAATAGAACCGCGAGGCGGCGTCCACGCCGAAGGCGCCGCCGCCGAGATAGGCGCGGTCGAGATAGAGCTTGAGAATCTCCTGCTTGGTCAGCCGCGCCTCGAGCCAGAGGGCCAGGAACGCCTCCTTGACCTTGCGCTCGATGGTGCGCTCGTTCGACAGGAAGATGTTCTTCGCCAGCTGCTGGCTGAGCGAGGAGCCGCCCTGTACGACGCCCTGGGCGCGGGCGTTCTCGGCGAGCGCGCGGATGGTGCCGGCGATGTCGATGCCGAAATGGGTGTAGAAGCGCCGGTCCTCGGTGGCGAGCGTCGCCTTGATGAGGTGGTCCGGATACTCCGCGAGCGGGATCGAATCGTTCTGGAACAGGCCGCGGCGGCCGATATCGGCGCCGTTGCGGTCCTGGAAGGTCACCGAGAGGTCGGCCCGGTTCAGCCAGTCGTCGGTGGTGGCATGGAACGCCGGCAGCGCCAGCGCCAGCATCAGCACGGCGCCGCCGGTGCCGAGCGTCAGCGCCTCGCAGCTGACCTCGACGGCGGCCTTCCTCCAGCCGCGCACGCGGAAGCGGTCGAAGAAGGCGACGACGCGATCCCAGCCGCCGAGCAGCCGCGGGCCGATGCTCCACATCGTGTGGTCGAGCCACGAGTCGAAGCCGAGCAACCCGCGCTTGACGCGTTCGGTGCGATCCTTGTCCAACCCGAGCACGGCGATACCCTCACGACCGAGCTTCGTTACTTGACCCGAGCCGGCGGCGCGCGCAAGAGCGGGATTGCGACACGAGCGGGTGAGTTTTGGCCGACCAGCCTTTCTGGCGCGTGAAGCGCCTCGAGGACATGTCCGGTGCAGAGTGGGAGAGCCTCTGCGACGGCTGCGGCCGCTGCTGCCTCGTCAAGCTCGAGGACGAGGACACCGGCGACATCTACTATACCGACGTGACCTGCCGGCTGTTCGACGCCGGCAGCTGCCGCTGCGCCGACTATGCCAACCGCGACGCCGCGGTGCCGGACTGCGTTCGGCTGACGCCGTCGGAAGTGCGGCGGCTCGGCTGGCTGCCGCGCACCTGCGCCTATCGCCTCCTCGCCGAGGGCCGCGACCTGCCCTGGTGGCATCCGCTCGTCTCCGGCGATCCGGAGACGGTTCGCGCGGCGGGGATATCGGTCCACGGCAAGGTCGGCCCGGCCGAGGACGAGGTGATGCTCGGCGAGCTGCCGGCGCACATCGTCCGCTGGCCCGACCGCTGGCCGCGCGCCGCCAAGCGGCTGCCGCGCGACGAGGCGGCGGAGTAGGGAGCCGTCATTCCCCGGAATGACGAGCGCGGGAGGCGGAGAACAGGCGAATTTTCTTTCTGATCGGAGAGCCGTCATTGCGAGGAGCGCAGCGACGAAGCAATCCAGACCTTGCGGCCGTGAAGGAAAGCCTGGATTGCTTCGCTGCGCTCGCAATGACGAGGAAATCGAGCGTACGTGATCCCCGCTTGACCGCCACCCCCATCCCGTGGCCGATGCCGGCGACCACCGGGAGGAACGAAGAATGCCCTATCCGCGCGACGCTGCCGCAAGCCTGCCCAAGGACGCCGACGCCGCCCTGCTCGTCGGCCGCGTCTTTCGCCCGGACGTCGCCGGACCGAGCGTCGTCGCCGTGCGCTCGGGCGATGTGCACGACATCAGCGCCGCCGCGCCGACCATGCGCGACCTGCTCGAGGCCGACGATCCGGCCGGCATCGCCCGCCACGCGGCCGGCGAGCGGCTCGGCTCCGTCGCCGAGATCCTCGCCAACACGCCGCCCGACGCCCGCGATCCCGAAAAGCCCTGGCTCCTGGCGCCGATCGATCTGCAGGCGGTGAAGGCGGCGGGCGTCACCTTCGTCATCAGCCTGCTCGAGCGCGTCGTCGAGGAGCAGGCGCGCGGCGCGCCCGAGCGGGCGGCCGAGATACGGCGCGAGATTCAGGCGCTGATCGGCGAGGATCTGGCGCGGCTGAAGCCTGGCTCGGCCGAGGCGATGGCCCTGAAGAACCTGCTCGTGCAGCGAAAGATGTGGTCGCAATATCTCGAGGTCGGCATCGGCCCGGACGCCGAGATTTTTACCAAGATGCAGCCGATGTCGGCCGCCGGCAGCCTCGTCGACATCGGCATCCGGGCCGACTCGACCTGGAACAATCCGGAGCCGGAGGTGGTGCTGGCGGTCAACTCGAAGGGGGCGATCCTCGGCGCGACGCTCGGCAACGACGTCAATCTGCGCGACTTCGAGGGCCGCTCGGCGCTGCTCCTGTCGAAGGCCAAGGACAATGTCGCGAGCGGCTCGCTCGGCCCCTTCATCCGCCTGTTCGACGAGGGCTTCTCGCTCGACGACGTCCGCCGCACCGAACTGTCGCTGACCGTGCAGGGAACCGACGGCTATCGTCTGGAGGGCGCGAGCCTGATGGAGAAGATCGCCCGCGACCCTGCCGATCTCGTCGCCGCCGCCATCGACGAGAACCACCAGTATCCGGACGGCTTCGTGCTCTATCTCGGCACGCTGTTCGCGCCGATCGAGGACCGCGACGAGCCCGGCCAGGGGTTCACGCACAAGGTCGGCGACATCGTCACGATCGTCGCCGACCGGCTCGGCGCGCTCGTCAATCGCGTCGTCTATTGCGAGGACGCCGAGCCCTGGACCTTCGGCACCGGCGCGCTGATGCGCAATCTGGCGCGGCGCGGGCTGATTTGAGTGATTCTTTTCCTTCTCCCATGGGGAGAAGGTGGCCGCGTAGTGGCCGGATGAGGGGGTACGGCGCTCGTCCTGAAGCTCGGTAGCCCCTCACCCGCCGCCTTCGGCGGCACCCTCTCCCTCTGGGAGAGGGAAGAGATCACGCGTGCTCGTGGACGCCCTTCCAGACCTTCTTCTTGGTCAGGTACATCAGGCTCGCGAAGACGATCAGGAAGATGAACACCTGGAAACCCATGCGCTTCCGCGCATCGAGGTGCGGCTCGGCGGCCCACATCAGGAAGGCGGAGACGTCGTTGGCGTATTGCAGCTCCGTCGTCGGCGTGCCGTCGGTGTACTCCACCTGGCCGTCGTTGAGCGGCTTCGGCATGGCGATCCAGTGGCCGGGGAAGTACTTGTTGTAGTAGAGCCCCTCGCGCGGCTCGACCCCGGCCGGGGTCTCCTCGTAGCCGTGCAGCACGGCGGAGACGTAGTCGACGCCGAGCTCCTGGTTCATCGTCAGCGCGTCCCACAGGAAGAGCGGGAAGCCGCGCTCGATCGTCCGCGCCTTGGCGATCACCGAAAGGTCCGGCGGCAGCGCGCCGCCATTGGCGGCACGCGCGGCCTGCTCGTTGGGGAACGGGCTCGGGAAGCGGTCGGAGGGCCGGCCCGGACGCTCGAACATCTCGCCCTGATCGTTCGGCCCGTCGGTGATCTGGTACTCGGCGGCGAGCGCCCGCACCTGCGCGTCGGTGAAGCGCGGGCCGCCCTCGGCGGCGAGGTTGCGGAAGGAGACGAGCCGCAGCCCGTGGCAGGAGGCGCAGACCTCGCGATAGACCTTGAAGCCGCGCTGCAGCTGGCCCGGATCGTAGGTGCCGAAGGGCCCGCCGAACGACCACGATTGGATCGGTGGCTTCTCGGCCTCGCCGGCGGCGGAGGCGGTGCCCGGCGCGGCGGCGAGCAGCGCGAGAGCCGTGAGGAGGGGCGCGAACAGGCGCATCGTCGATCGCTCCACGGCCTTCAGCCTCGCGCCTGCGGCGCCGCCGCGGCGCGCTGGGGGACGACGCTGGCGCCGCCTTTCGGTTCGCCGAGCACCGCTGCGGTGATCGACGAGGGAAGCGGCTTCGGCGTCTCGAAGAGGCCGAGCAGCGGCAGGATGATGAGGAAGTGCGCGAAATAATAGGCCGTGCAGATCCGCGACAACAGGACGTAGACGCCCTCGGCCGGCTTGGAGCCGAGCCAGCCGAGCAGGATGCAGACGACGACGAAGATCCAGAAGAACTGCCGATAGAGCGGCCGGTAGCTCGCCGAGCGGACACGCGAGGTGTCGAGCCAGGGAACCAGCGCCAGCATCAGGATCGAGCCGAACATCGCGATCACGCCGCCGAGCTTGTCCGGGATGGCGCGCAGGATGGCGTAGAAGGGCAGGAAGTACCATTCCGGCACGATGTGCGTCGGCGTCACCAGCGGGTTCGCCGGGATGTAGTTGTCGGCGTGGCCGAGGAAGCCCGGAATGTAGAAGATGAACCAGGCGAAGAAGATGACGAAGCAGACGAGGGCGAAGCCGTCCTTGAAGGTGTAGTAGGGATGGAAGGGCAGGGTGTCCTGCGTCGACTTCACCGTGAGGCCGGTCGGGTTGTTGTTGCCCGGCACGTGCAGCGCCCAGACATGCAGGCCGGCGACGCCGGCGATCATGAACGGCAGCAGATAATGCAGGGCGTAGAAGCGGTTCAGCGTGGCGTTGTCGACCGAGAAGCCGCCCCACAGCCATTGCACGACCGGCTCGCCGATTAGCGGCAGGGCGCTGAACAGATTGGTGATGACGGTGGCGCCCCAGAAGCTCATCTGGCCCCAGGGCAGCACGTAGCCCATGAAGGCGGTCGCCATCATCAAGAGGAACAGGATGACGCCGAGCAGCCACAGCACCTCGCGCGGCGCCTTGTAGGAGCCGTAATAGAGGCCGCGGAACATGTGGATGTAGACGGCGATGAAGAACATCGACGCGCCGTTGGCGTGGATGTAGCGCAAGAGCCAGCCGTAATTGACGTCGCGCATGATGTGCTCGACGGAATCGAAGGCCATGCTGACGTTCGGCGTGTAGTGCATGGCGAGCACGACGCCGGTGGCGATCTGCACCACCAGCATGAACGAGAGAATGCCGCCGAAGGTCCAGAAATAGTTGAGGTTGCGGGGGACCGGGAAGACGATGAAGGAGGAGTGGACCAGCGCGCCGACCGGCAGCCGGCTTTCGAACCAGCGTCCGAGGGCCGTTTGCGGCTGATAGGTGGGTCCGTGCATCGGAATTCTGGCCTTCGGCTGCGCGCGGTCGGAATCGGGCAGAAAGCCCGATCAGCCGATCCGGATCGTCGTGTCGTTGGTGAACGCGTAGGTCGGAATCAGCAGGTTCTGCGGCGCCGGGCCTTTGCGGATGCGGCCGGCAGTATCGTAGTGCGAACCGTGGCACGGGCAGAACCAGCCGCCGTACTCGCCCTGCTGGCCGAGCGGCACGCAGCCGAGATGGGTGCAGATGCCGACCATCACGAGCCAGGCTTCCTTGTCCTTGGCGGCTCGGTTCGGATCGGTCGCCGGTGCGTCGGCAGCCAGATTGTCGTTGCGGGCCATCGGGTCGGGCAGCTCGCCGACCGGCACTACCTTGGCCTCCTCGATCTCCTTGGCCGTGCGGTGGCGCACGAAGACCGGCTTGCCGCGCCATTTCACCGTGATGCTCTGGCCCTCGGCGATCTGGCCGACGTCGACGTCGATCGAGCCGAGCGCCAGCGTCGAGGCGTCGGGGTTCATCTGGTCGACGAACGGCCACACGGCGAGCGCGGTGCCGACCGCGGCGACCGCGCCGGTGGCGATGTAGAGGAAGTCGCGGCGGGTGGGTTCGGGTGCCGTCGTCGTGGCCAAGTCTGAAGGTCCTCTCTCGCCGGAGCCCTCTCGAAGGGGGCCTTGCGATCGGCCGCTGACGGCCAGAATTCGGCGCCGTCGATTGCCGGAAGCGGGCCGGTTTGTGGCATCGAACCTAGAGGTTGTCCAGAGTAACGCTCGGCGACAAGACACCATGTCGCAGAACTCGCGCCCCGCCGCGGGAGCGCCCCGCCCGGCCTTTCGCCGGAGCCTCCCTCCTCGGCGAAGGCGGAGCATCCGGCTTCTTCCGTGGAGCCGCGGGGGGCGCGTGCCGACGCGGATGGAGCGAGGCCCCATCCTTCTTGTCGGCCGAGTAAGACCGATGCCTGCTCGAAGCGGATGGAAGGCGGAGAGCTCGCGGAGAGCCAATCCCATCTCTCCCTCATTGCCGGGCTTGTCCCGGCAAGCCAGCCTTGAGGGCCGGAAGTGAAGACTGGATTGCCGGGACAAGCCCGGCAATGAGGGAGGGGTTTGGTCGCGAGGCGAATCGAGCGCCTTCCCGGAGAGTCCCAGTTTCTTCCTAGAGAGGGGAGCGTTCCGGGTTTCGAGGCTGCCCAAGTAGACGCGCCTCGAGGCGGCAGGAGGCCGCGCTTAACCCTTCGGCGTCAAGAGCTTCGGCGGGCGTACGGACTCGGCCGCCTTGAACAGCCCGAACGTCTGGTTCACGTAATTCACCACGCCCGAGATCCGATCCATGTATTCGAGCAACTCGGGCGTGCGCTCGGCCTCGACCAGCTGCACCGGGCGATCCGGGCCCTCGGCCTCGAACTGCACGTAGAAGAGCGGCTCGCCGCGGCGCAGCACGATGTCCTTCTGCGGCTCGTGCCACTCGAACGCCCACATCAGCGGGCGCGGCCACACGCTGATCGGGAAGCGAGCGCCGAAGATCGTGCCGGGCAGGGGGTCCTTCCGGTAGTGCGCGAAGGTGCCGAGCTGCGTCATGTAGACCGTCTCGTCGGCGATGAAGCAGTAGGGCAGCGTCATCTGCACCGTCGGCCGGTCCGGGTAGCGCCACTCCGGCTCCTCGACCAGGGTCAATATCTCGGCGAGCTTCGGCGGCCGCACCGGGCTCGCCGTCCCGGCTCTGTTGATCAGCCGCGGCTTGCCGGTCTCGCTGCGGCCGAAGCCTATGGTCAGGTCGAACGGACATTTGACCATGAAGTAGCGGCTCTCCATCTGGATCACCGCCGGGCAGCGCGAGGCCGACTTGGCATGCGTCCGATTGGTCTGCCGGAACCGCAGCCGTTCGGGAGGATCGTAGAGCAGGCCGCTCTTGGTGCGGGTCAGGAACCATCCGACGTTGACGGGGCCGCTGCGCGGGCCGTCATCGCCGGGGCTATCGAGGGCGATGGTGATCTCCATACGGCCAAGGTCCACCGGCCGCGCGGCGCCTGTCAACGCCCCTGCGGCGCCAATCCGCAGCTGCGTTGGAGGGCCGTGGCCTGCCGGACGCCGACGCCTGGAGAGATCAGCTCCGGCCGATGCGGACCGGCCGCAACAGGAAGCTCGGCACGTGGTCGCCGAGGCCGATGACGGCCTCCTCGCGCGGCTCGTTGCGCTGATGGCGCCTGGCCGTCGTCTCGCCCGGAGCCCGCCCGGCGGCCGAGCGGGCCGAGATGCGTCGCCT
>JAEZCD010000312.1 GCA_023430145.1 Pseudomonadota bacterium | reverse complement strand
GGCGCCGGCCGCGGGCTCGCCGGGGCGAGCGCCGGCCGCAGCTGCGCCGCAGCCGGGGCGATGGCGGCGAGCTTCTGCTCCTGATCCGCCGGAACGAGGCTCTCGACGGTGACCACGCGAGAGGTCTCCGGCAGGGCGGAAAGACGCGTGGCGATGCCGCGGGCCGCCTCGATGGTCGGCGCCACGATCTCGGCCGCGTTCATCGAGGCGACCTGTGGGTCGGCCTGCAGCTCGCGATAGGCGACGACGGCCGGAGTGGTCGGATTCTGCAGGTTGATCGGGTCGAAGTCGAACTGCAGCTGGAACAGCAGCGGCACGCCGGCCAGCACGCCGATGAGGGTGAGGACGATCACCACGACGCGATGCCGCTGCAGGAAGGCATCGAGCGGGGCGAGGGCGCGGAAGCCGACCGGGCTCGGCTCCGGCGCCGGCTCGAGCGCGGCCAGCATCGCCGGCACGAGGGTGATAGCGGCGAGGAAGGCGATCAGCATGCCGCAGCCGGCGATCAGCCCGAGCTCCGACAGGCCGCGATAGTCGGTCGGCAGGAAGGACAGGAAGCCGACCGCGGTCGCCGCGGAGGCGAGGGCCAGCGGCGTGCCGGCCTTCAGCGCCGCCCCGTGCAGCGCGCCGTAAAGATCGTCGAGCCGGTACCGCTCCGACCGGTAGCGGACGCTGAACTGGATGCCGAAATCGACCCCGATGCCGACGAACAGGACGAAGAAGGCGATCGAGAACAGGTTGAACGAGCCGACCATCAGAAGGCCGAGCGCGGCGGTCGCCGCGAGCCCGACGAGCAGGCTGAAGAACACCGGCACGATGATCCGCCATGAGCGCAGGGCGAGCCACAGGATGACGAGCACGCCGAGCGTGGCGACGACCGTGTCCCGGATCGCGCTCGACTGCACCACCGAGAACTGGGCGTCGTTGAGCGGCGCAGCCCCGGTCAGGCGCACGCGCGCGCCATAGGCATCTGCGAGGCCGAGTCGCGCGGCGGTCGCCTCGACAGCCTCGGTCGCCTGCCTGCCGGGCTGCAGCGCCGAAAAGTCCAGCACCGGCTCGGCCTGGATCACGCGCCGCAGCTGCGGCGGGCTCGGCGGCGTGCCGGCGGCCAGCGTCTGCCAGGAGAACAGCGGCTGGCGGCCGGCGAGCACGGCGTCGAGCGTTTCGTTGGCCATGGCGAGCGGCCGGCCGAGCCGGTCGACGCCGCCCTGCAGCGCGAATCCGAACGCCGTCGCGATGCCGCGCAAGGACGGGTCGCCGGCGAGCGCACCGAGCAGCGGCTGCGCCGCGACGAATCCGTTCATCGAGGCGGCGAGCTGCGCAGGCTCCTGGAACAGGAGGCCGTTCTGCTCGAAGAAGGGGCCGCTGTCCGATTGCACGACGCCGCGGAACAGCGACGGCTGCGCCGCCAGCGCGCCCGCGAGCGCCGCCGTCGCCTGCTCGGCGCCTTCGGGCGTCGGCGCCTCGACGATCGCCACCAGCCCCTTCTGCGGGAAGGCGGTCGTGAACGCGAGCTGCCGCTGCCGCCAGGGAAGATCCTGCGCGATCAGCTCCTCGATGTCGGTGGTGATCGAGAAGCGGCTGAGGGTGAAATAGGTCGATCCGGCCGCCAGCAGGACGCCGAGGATGATGAACAGCCATCGCCGATGCGCGGCGAAATCGACGATCCTCGCAACGATCTCACCGAGCACGGCAGCACCTCCGGCGTCGCGCCGGATGCGGGCCGCACGGAGCGTGCGCCCGCACACGGTTCACGCCGCCGAGACTACAGAGGTTCCGCCGGCACCGCACACATGCATGGGTGTGCCCGGCCCATACTCGGGTTTGGTGCCGCGCCCGGCGGCACCACGTTCGGCCGACGCCGAGCGGCCGCGGGGCCGCTCCCTCCCGGAGCGGGTCCGGGAGGGATGCAGACGGTCAGACGACCTTCACCTCGAGCTCGCCGACGCCCTCGACGCCGCCCTTAAGGACGTCGCCCTTCTGCACGGCGCCAACGCCGGCCGGCGTGCCCGAGAAGATCAGGTCGCCCGGCCGGAGCGCGAACAGCTCCGACAGGTAGGAGATCATCTCCGGCACCTTCCAGATCATCTGGTTGAGGTCGCCGGTCTGCCGGCGCTTGCCGTTGACGTCGAGCCAGACGGCGCCGTCGGTCGGATGGCCGATCGCCGAGGCCGGGACGAGCGGCGTGCAGGGCGCCGAGGCCTCGAAGGCCTTGCCGACCTCCCAGGGGCGGCCGAGCTTCTTGGCCTCGCCCTGCAGGTCGCGGCGCGTCATATCGAGGCCGACGCCGTAGCCGTAGACGCAGTCCATCGCCTTCTCGAGCGGAATGTTGGTGCCGCCCTTGTCGAGCGCGACGACCATCTCGATCTCGAAATGCACGTCGCTCGATTTCGCCGGATAGGGGAATTTTCCGTCGGTGACGAGCTGGTCGGGCATCTTCAGGAAGAAGAAGGGCGGCTCACGGTTCGGATCGTGCCCCATCTCGATGGCGTGCTCGGCATAGTTCCGGCCGACGAGGTAGATCCGGTGCACCGGGAACACCTGGTCGCTGCCTTTGATCGGCAGCGTCGGGATGGCCGCCGGCGGAAACACATAGACCGGGGCGGCCGCGTGGACGTTCATCATCTGGCTCCTGCGTAATACTGGATTTTTCGCTCGAACAGCTCGACGAGGCCGGACAATAGCATCGCGGCCGCGAACAGGATGAGGGTCAGGGCCCAGAAATAGGTCATCTCGAAGCCGCGCGAATAGAGCTCGAACAGCTCGCCATAGCCGATGATCGAGACGAGGAGCTGGCCGACCACGACGCCCTTGACCCCGCGGATGACGCCGATCCGAATGCCTGCGAGGATTTCCGGCAACGCCGCCCAGAAGACCACCTTGGTATAGAGCTCCCAGCGCGAGGCTCCATAGGAGAGGGCCATCTCCTCGAGCGAGCGCGGGATGTGCAGCACGCCCGCGCGGGTGTCCAGCACGATGATCCAGACGGCGAACAGGAAGACGGAGACGACGACCGTCGTCTCGCCGATGCCGAACAGGATCATCAGCACCGGCACGATCGCCGACAGCGGCGCGCTGACGAAGATGTTCACCCACAGGCCGAGCAGGCGGTCGGCGACGACGACGCGGCCCATCAGCACGCCGACCGGCACGCCGACGGCGATCGCGAGCGCCATCCCGAGCGCGAAGCTGCGCAGCGTGATGACAGTGGCGTTGAGCCAGCTGTCGGTGTGCACCATCGCCCAGCCGCTGGCGAACACCGCCGACAGCGGCGGGATCATGAAGTTGATGTTCGCCTGGCCGACGATCTCCCACAGCGCCGCCCAGACGAGCAGCGAGGCCATCATCGGCACGCGGTAGCCGAAGAGGGTCATGGGAGGGCCTCCTCTTCCCTTTCCCCTCGTGGGAGAGGGTGGCTCGCGGAGCGAGCCGGGTGAGGGGGCGTCGGTGAAGCTCGGCTCTCCCTCACTCGGCTTCCCCGCTTCGTCGTCCTCCGCGAAGGCGGAGGACCCAGCCTTTCGGCGCCCGGGGAGAAGACTGGATCCTCCGCCTTCGCGGAGGATGACGAGCCCTCGGCGGGGGCCGGGGAAGCCCCGATCCCCCTCACCCCGCTCGGGCT
>JAEZCD010000245.1 GCA_023430145.1 Pseudomonadota bacterium | reverse complement strand
TGTCGTTCCCGCGCGGGCGCGGGCTCGTGTCGCTGCGAGCGCCCGAGCGCGTCACCGCGGTGAAGGGGGTGAGCTTCGACATCGGCACCGGCGAGACGCTGGCTCTCGTCGGCGAGAGCGGCAGCGGCAAGACGACGATCGCCCGCACCATCCTCGGCCTCGTCCGCCCGGACCGCGGCCGGATCGTACTGAACGCGCGCGGCGATCAGCCGGTGCCGGCGCGCGGCCGGGTGCAGTTCGTCTTCCAGGACCCGCAATCCTCGCTCGATCCGCGCTTCCGCGCCTGGCAGACGGTGACCGAGCCGCTGCGCATCCGCGGCGAGCGGCGGGACCTGCGCGAGCGCGCGCTCCTCCTCCTGCGGCAGGTCGGCCTCGACGACAGCCATCTCGACCGGCTAACGCACGAGCTGTCCGGCGGCCAGCGGCAGCGCCTCGGCATCGCCCGCGCGCTGTCGACCTCGCCCGAGCTCGTCATCGCCGACGAGGCGGTCTCGGCGCTCGACGCGACGACCAAGCTGCAGGTGCTGGAGCTGTTCGCGCGGCTGCAGGCGGAGACCGGGCTGCCGTTCCTGTTCATCACCCACGACTTCGCCGCCGTCTCGCGCATCGCCGACCGCGTCGCCGTACTGCGCTTCGGCGAACTCGTCGAGATCGGCCCGGTGGCGGCCGTGCTGGAGCAGCCCCGGCACCCCTATACGCGAGCGCTGATCGCCGCCGGCATGGGCCCCGCAGCTCGTCGCCAAGCTGCGCGACGTGATTGGCCTTCATGTCGATCCGCCGGCGCACGCCGTCGTCCTCTCGATCGACGAGAAGCGCCAGATCCAGGCGCTGGATAGCAAGAGGGCAAGCAAGCCGGCCTGCCGCTCAAGAAGAACCGAGCCGACCCTGGACACCCCTCCCGGGTGGTCGACGCCACACCTGTGCTACCCATGGCCCCAGCCCTGCGGGAGCGAGAAATGGCACCCATAGGCATTGCCGATGGACAGATGGATCGACGTCGTCAAGCCGAACCAGTCACGCTCGCCTTTCCAGCGTATCCTACGGCGCAGGTTGAGTGCAGGCGTCCGGCCGCAGCCGCCCCGGCACTAAAGCACACCGACTTGCGAGTTTCCTCGCCCTCGATGAGGACGAGCCCCCGGGACGGCGATGTCGTCGATTCGAACCTCCCTGCTTCCCGAGAGCTTCACGAGCAATCGCGTCGTTCGGACCGAGTTCGTGGCGTCAAGTTCCGGCTATTTCAGCTTGCCGCGGGCAGCGACCGTCCAGCGACGTTCTACTGCGCCGTTCCTGACACCGACGATCTCCTCGTGCAGATGCACGGTGGTATCCGAGTATCCGACGAGGAACTCAAGCCTGCCGCCGACCGGGGGATCGTCGCTCGGGGAGGCGAGCTCGATCGTCGTGTGCTCGGCCGACAGCCGTATGCCGGCCAGCGGCCCAAGCCCGAGCGGCCGCGGCATCGCGGCGTCGCAGCTCATCGCCTTCTTGCCGGCGTCGACAATGATGCGCGTCGGCGTCGGCCGGCTGACGACCGTCGTCAGTATGGTGAGCGAGGTCGGCAGGTCGAGCGCGAAGCTCTCGCGATAGAGCAGGTCTGCGAAGATCGCGCCGCCGACCTGCACCTCGGTCACGCCCGGCTGGCGGACGCAGTAGGGAAACGTGCCGGTGCCGCCGCAGCTGACGATACGTGCCGGCAGGCCGGCGGCCGCGCAGGCAGCAGCGGCGTCCGTGACGCGGGCGAGCGCCTCGGCGACGGCGTTCTGCTTCTCGGCCGGATCGGCGATCGCAACAGCGTGGCTCTCCCAGGCGGTCAGCCCGGCAAAGTCAAGGCCGGGGCGGTCGGCGATTGCCTGCGCGAAGGCGGCCACGCCGGGCCCCGGCGAAAGGCCGGCGCGGCGCATGCCGACGTCGAGCTCGATCACCACCGGTTGCCGGCGCCCCGCCGCTCTTGCCGACGCGTCGAGCTCGTCAAGATTAGCGAGGCTGTCGACAGCGACGATGATCTCGGCCAGCCGCCCGAGCGCCATCAAGCGGGAGATTTTTGCCGCGCCGACGATCTGGTTGGCGACCAGGATACTACCGATGCCGGCCGCCGCCATCACCTCTGCCTCACCGAGCTTGGCGCAGGTGACGCCGATGGCGCCGGCGGCGATCTGAAGCTGCCCGATTTGCGGCGTCTTGTGAGCCTTGCTGTGCGGCCGCCAGGCGACGCCGTGCGCTCGGCACTCGGCGGCGACGCGGGCGATGTTCTTCTCCATCGTGTCTAGATCGACCAGCAGGGCAGGCGTGTCGAGCTCGCCCTTGGCGAGGCCGAGCGGTGCATCGGTGATCGTCATGGCGCTTCCCCGAAAGCCGGGAGCGGCGCGTGCTGCCCGGCCGCCCAATAGGCATGCTCGACGAGGCGCAGCGTCTCGAGATTGTCGACGGCGTCCGTCTCGAACGGCGTAGCGGATCGCAGCGCCGTCACGAAATGGCCGATCGCCGCATCGAAGCTCTCCTGGTATCCAGCGGCGGGGTCGAAGCGGATCTCGCGCCGGTCCGGGCCGTGCAGGCAGAGCGTCCAGTCGTCGAAGACGATGCTCGCTGTGCTGCCGACGATCTCCAGCCGGTCGCCGGCACGCGAGGGCAGGCCCGGCGCCGTCATCGTACCGACGACCGAGACGGGTCGTCCGCCCGCCATCTCGAGCAGGATGTCGGCGACGGTCTCGCCGGCGATCTCGGGTCGGGTGCGCAGCGTGCGCGCCGCCACCACGCGCAGCGGTCCGCACAGGAAGCGCATGACGTCGAGCTGGTGGATCAGCACCTCGGCGATCATCAGCCGTCTCTCGCGGGCCATGAAGGGCTGACGGTCGAAGGCCGGGCTTCTGCCGGTCGGGCCCGGCAGCATGAAGGAGGACAGCAGCGTCATGCGCGCGAGAAGGATGTCGCCGGCGGCCCCTTCCTCGAGCCATCGGCGCGCCTGGCGGTACCAGGGCCGGAAGCGCCAGTTCTCGTGCACCATCAGCCGTGTCGCCGGGCCGATGGCGCGCAGCAGCGCCTCGGCCTCCGCGAGGGTCGGCGTCAGTGGCTTCTGGCACAGGATGGCGATGCCGCGGCGCGCAGCGGCGAGGACCCAGTCGGCGTGCGTCTCGCGCGGGCTGGCGACGTCGAGAGCATCGAACGCCGACCCCGCGAAAAGGGCGTCGGCGCTCGTGCAGGCGAAGCCGATGCCGAACTCGGCCGCACGGGCGGCGGCCCGCTCAAGCACCGGGTCGCAGATCGCCACGATATCGACCTCGGGCGCGAACGCCCGCCAGGCCATCAGGTGATGGCGGCTGATCATGCCGGCGCCGGCGATCGCGACGCGGAGCGGAGGCCGGACGGTCATGCCGGCTCGGCCGCAAAGCCGAACAGGCGGGCCGGCGTGCGCCAGAGCACCGCCTCGCGCTCGCTTTCGGAGGCGAGCCACCAGCTCGCCGGCGCCAGTGCGTCGCCATAGCTCGGCCTCGGCCGGACGTCCGGGAACGGCCAGTCCGAGCCCCAGATCAATCGCTCCGGCCCTGCCTCCCGCAGCAGCCTGTCGACGACCGGTCGGAGATCGTCGTAGCCCGGGAGGCTTCTCGAGATCCGGAACGGCGCCGAGAGCTTCACGGTGGCGAGGCCGTCCTGCGCCAGCGCGAGAACCGCGGCGAAGCCCGGCGCGTCGATCGCGGCCGGCGCACGCAGGCCGAAATGATCGACGAGGACCTGCACGCCGGCTGCCCGCAGAGCCGCTGCGGCCCGCGGCCACTGGTCATCGGCGGCGAAGACCTGCGCGAACCAGCCGAGCTCGCGCATGAGGGCGAGCAGCCGCGGCGTCGCCGGCCGGAACAGATGCTCGGCATCATAGCTGAGGAGATTGAAACGAACGCCGACGACGCCGGCCTCGGCGAGCCGCCCGAGTTCGTCCTCCTCGATGTCCGGGCGCAGGACGGCGATGGCCTTGAAGCGGCCCGGACGGGCCCGCATGGCATCCACGAGGATGCTGTTGTCGGTGCCGTAGCCGCTGAGCTGAACGAGGACGGCGAATCCCACCCCGTTCTCGTCGAGCGTCTCGCAGAACTGCTGCAACGTGCCCGTCTCCTCGGCGCTCGGCCGGTAGCCGATGCCGTCGGCCGGCAGCGGATAGGCGGCCGGGTCGATGAGGTGCGCGTGACAGTCGACGATGCGCCTGTTCATGGGCTTCACGGCCGGGACATCGGCGGTCATGGTCGCCCCGCGATGAGCCGGCCCGTGGCCGGGTCGAAAAAGTGTGCGGCCCGCATGTCGATGGTCGCCGCGAGGCTCGTTCCACGTGCGGGCGTGACGTCACGCCCCGCTCGGATGGTGAGCTCGGCGGACGTCCCGCCGACGACGGCGACGACCAGCGTCTCGGCGCCGAGCGCCTCGACCGCGGTGACTCGCGCCGGCAGCGCGTTCGTCCCGGGCGCGGTCGAGATGCCGACGTCCTCCGGACGGACGCCGAGGATGGTCGGCCCGTCGGGAACATCCTCCAGCCGGTGCCGCTGCGCATCGGGCAGCGGCAGAGCGATGCCGGCGAGCTCGACGGTACGGCCTCCGGATGGGCTCGCGAGAATGGCGTCGAACAGGTTCATCGGCGGGCTGCCGATGAACCTCGCGACGAAGGTGTCGGCGGGGTTGCGGTAGACCTCGAGCGGCGCGCCGATCTGCGCCACCCGACCGCCGCTGAGGACGCAGATCCGATCGCCCATCGTCATCGCCTCGACCTCGTCGTGGGTGACGAAGATCGATGTCGTACCGATATCCCGCTGCTGCCGGACGAGTTCGTTGCGGGTCGCGACGCGGAGCGCCGCGTCGAGGTTCGACAGCGGCTCGTCGAACAGGAAGACCTTCGGCTCGCGGACGATTGCGCGGCCGAGCGCGACGCGCTGGCGCTGCCCGCCGGACAGGGCGTGCGGCTTGCGGTCGAGCAGCTCGGTCAGCCCGAGCTTGGCCGCCGCCTCGCGAACGCGCCGGTCGATCTCGCCGGCGGCGACCGCGCGGCGCCGGAGCCCGAAGGCGATGTTGTCGTAGACGCGCATGTGCGGGTAGAGCGCGTAGGATTGGAACACCATGGCTATGTCGCGCGCCTTGGCGGGCACGTCGTTGACGATGCGGCCGTCGATGGCGATGCGGCCGGAGCTGATCGGCTCGAGGCCGGCGATCATCCGCAGCACCGTCGACTTGCCGCAGCCGGACGGGCCAACGAGCACGAGGAACTCGCCGTCGGCGACGGTGAAATCGATCCCGTCGACCGCAGGCCGCGCCGTGCCGGGATAGAGCTTGCGGAGAGCGTTGATCTCGACGACAGCCAAGTCACGGTCTCCTGTCGCGGCAAAGTCGCGACGATCTCATTTGACGGCTCCGGCAGTCATGCCCTGGATGATCCTCTCCGAGAAGAGGGCGTAGAGGACGATGACCGGGATGATCGAGATCATCGCCCCGGTCGCTACCATGCCGATGTCGGAGAACTGGTCGCCCATGAATTTCTGCACGCCGAGCGGCAGCGTGCGCTTGGCGTCGTCGGTGATCAGCACCACGGCGTAGAGGAACTCGTTCCAGAGCAGGATGAAGTTTAGGATGACCGTGGTGACGATCGCCGGGGCCGCGAGCGGTACGGCAATGCGACCGAAGATCTCGAGCTCGCCGTAGCCGTCGACGCGCGCAGCATCCAGGAGATCCTGCGGCAGCCGGGCGAAGAAGGCCTCGAGCACGTAGATCGTCAGCGGCAGCTGCACGCCGACATAGACGAGAACCAATCCGGTTCGCGTGTCGAACAGACCGTACTCAACCATGATCTGGAACAGCGCGATGACGGTGATCTGCGGCGGCAGAAGGATCGTGCTGAAGACGACGAGGAACAGCAGCCGGTTGCCCGGGAAGCGGAAGCGGGCGAGGCAATAGGCGGCGGCGGCGCCGATCAGCGTGACGATCGCCACCGCCGAGCCGACGACGACGACGCTGTTCCAGAAATAGACCTGATAGTTCGAGCCGTACCAGGCTTCGTGGAACTTCCACCAGTGCGGCTCGGCCGGCGGCGCGTAGTGGGCGAGGTTGATCTCCTCGGTCGTCCGCAAGGACATCGCGGCGAGCCAGAGCATCGGCCCGAGCTGGTAGGCCGTGTAGATCCCGAGCACGGCCGTCAGCACGAGGCGCGAGGAAAGGCGGCGCGTCATGCTCAGAACTCGATCCGATCGCTTCGCCGCATCAGCGTCGTCATGGCGATGACGCAGGCGAGGATGGCCGCGAACCAGACGCTGGCGATGGCGGACGGATAGCCGAGGTCGAAGGTCGACCACTCGAAGGCACGCTTGTAGACGTAGGTCGAGACGGTCTCGGTCGACCAGAGCGGGCCGCCCTTGGTGGTGACCCAGACGAGGTCGAAGACCTTCATCTTGCCGATGAAGCCAAGCACGAGCAGGCCGACGAGCGTCGTCCGCAGCATGGGGATGACGACGAACCAGAGCTTGGCCGCCCAGCCGCAATTGTCGAGCTCGGCCGCCTCCAGCACCTCGCGCGGCAGGCTGTGCAGTGCCGCTAGGCAGACGATCATGTTGAAGCCGGCCCATTTCCAGACGTCGACGAAAATCAGCGCCGCGAGCGCAGTCTGCGGGTCGCCGAGCCAGCTCCGTTGCAGGCCGGCGAGGCCGACCTCGCGCAGCCCGGCGTTCACGAGCCCCCAGTCGTAATTGTAGATCCAGGTCCACATGATCGCGACGACGACGTAGGAGATCAGCACCGGCGCGAACCAGGCGACGCGGAAGAAGCGCTGCAGCGGCACGCCGGCATAGAGGCAGAGCGCCAGCAGCAAGCCGAGCGCGACGTCGGCGACGGGAGCGAACACAGCCCAGGCGAGCGTGTTGCCGACGCTTCTCCAGAAGGTCGGATCGGCGGCGAGCTCGATATAGTTGGCAAGCCCGACGAAGCTCTCCCGCCCGCGCGGGCGGACCTGCATCAGACTGTTGGCGAGCGTCCGCAGCACCGGGTAGACGGTGAGGCCGACGTAGAACACCAGCGCCGGGGCGAGGAAGACGGCGATCACACCCCAGGGATGACCGGCCGAGCGGGCGCTATTTCGCATCGTTTCGCCCGACCGCCTCTGCGTCACCAAACTCTCCGCGAGCCGTTATGGCTTGTAGCAGGCGGCGTCCATCTTCTTGACCGCCTCGTCGACCGTGACGAGGCCGGCCGGCAGGCCGACATTGATCACCTGCACGAAGGCCTCGCGGC
Source organism: Pseudomonadota bacterium (assembly GCA_023430145.1). Taxonomy (GTDB): domain Bacteria; phylum Pseudomonadota; class Alphaproteobacteria; order Rhizobiales; family Methylopilaceae; genus JAEZCD01. The sequence continues at coordinate 2,134 of JAEZCD010000245.1, read as the reverse complement.
AGGCGCCGGAGATGAAGTTGAGCGGAATGCCGGTGAAGTAGACGGCATCCTTCTTCACCTTGTCGAGATCCTGAAAATAGGCCGCGTTCTTGCCCTGCACCTTGCTGAAGTCGAACAGGGTGCCGCTGAGGCTGTTGTTGTTGGTGGTCCAGAGCTCGCCCATGGCCGGCTGCGTCATCTCCTTAAGGAAGGCAGCGGCGAGCTTCGGGTTCTTGGCGTCGGCGTTGATGCCGTAGCCGCCGCTGATGGCGAGCGTCTTGCAGGCGTTGCAGGCGCCGCCCTCCATCTCCGGATAGGTCATGATGCCGAGCTCGAAGCTCGCCGGCTGGCCGCCGCGCTCCGGCGGCGCGAAGGCGCGCTGCGAGTACCAGGTGCCTTGCGGGAACAGCAGCGCACGGCGATTGAAGAAATAGGCGTAGGAATCGGTCAGCGACATCGTCGCCACCGATTTCGGCAGTGCGCCCATGTCGGCGATGCCGCGCGTGAACTTCAGCACCTCGACGACGCGCGGATCGGCATAGGAGAGCTTGCCGTCGAGCAGCTTGCGATAATCCTCCGGGCCGAGCTTGCGCAGCATCGGCTCGAACGACAGGTAGGCGCCGGTGAACGGCCGGTCGCCGGTGCCGAGCGCGATCGGCTCCATGCCGGCCGCCTTCGCCTTGGCGAGGATATCGAGGAACTCCTTCTGGCTCACCCGACCGTTCTCAGGAATAGTGATGCCGAGCTCCTTCATCAGCGCCTTGTTGTAGTAGATCTCGTTGGTATAGCCCGAATAGGGAACGCCCCAGGTGTGGCCGTTGCGCTTCCAGGCGGCGGGCGCCCAGGGGGCGATCTTCGTCCAGTCGACGACCTCCTCGAGCGGCGCCAGAAAGCCGTTGTCGGGGAACTCGATCTGGTCGGGCTCGATGTAGTAGATGTCCGGACCGGCGCCGGCCCGCAGCGCCGTGCGAAGCGCGGTCAGCAGTGCCGCCTTGTCGTAGTAGGTGATCTTCACCGACTTGCCGGGATTGCTCTTCTCGAAATTGGCGCTGATGGCGTCGAGCCACTTCACCCAGCCCGGCTGGTCGCCGCCCATCGTCCAGATGGTGAGCTCGTTCGAGCCCTGCGCGGAGGCCGGCGCCGTGCCGAGCACGAGTGCGCCGAGGCAGGCGGCAAGCATCCGCATTCCCAATCGCATCGACATGAGGCACCCCAATTCTTGGAGGATGAGGGCCGGGCGCGCCCGGAGGAGGCTGCAACGAGCCTGCCAGCGTCGAATTCATGCGACAAATAGATTTGTTTGTGCCCCATCGATAGAATTCATCAATCGATCGCGGTGGGCCGAGGGGCGTCCCGGCAGGCCTCAGCCGCGCGCCGCGAGGACGAGCGCGGCGGGGTCGACGAGCCGCCGGTCGCGCGTCGCGACCGGTCTGCGCGGCAGGCTCTCGACGAACTTCTGGCTGCACATGATCGTCCAGGCCATCTCGATCACGGCCCGCATCGCAGGGCCGTCCTTGTCGGACTGGTAGGCGGCGACGTATTGCGAGCGGGCGATCGACGGCTTCGTCTCGAGATAGCGAAGACGCCGGCTGCGGCGGTCGTTTCGCAGATAGCCGTTGGGCAGGAGGCTGAGGCCGGCGCCTGCCATCACCAGCGGCAGGATCACCGACAGGCTGTTGCAGGTGCGGATCGCGGTCGGCCGCACCGAGGCGCTGTCGAACCAGTCGAGAATCATCCGCATCTGGTTGGAGGGAGACGGGTAGGTGAAGATCTCCTTGTCCTGCAGGTCCTGCGGATAGATCTCCCGGTTCGGCAATTGCAGTCCGGGGCCGGAGACCCAGGAATGCGCCGATCCGCCCATCGGCTCGAGCCGGATATGGTCTTCCGTCTTCGGCTCGGTGACGAAGACGATGTCGAGCTCGCGGGCATTGAGCGCCTGGCAGAGCGCCGGCGCCTTGTCGATGGTGATCGCCGGGCGCATCTCCGGGAACCGCTTCTTCAGCCCCGCAAGCAGGTCCGGCAGGCAGACGTGGAGTTGACCCGGTTCGGTGGACACCTTTTCCCTTGGGATGGAGGTGTCGTTCATGCCGAAGAGTCGCCCGCCTTATCCGCCGGAGTTCCGGCGGCAATTGGTCGAGTTGGTCCGATCCGGACG
>JAEZCD010000225.1 GCA_023430145.1 Pseudomonadota bacterium | reverse complement strand
GCGCCGAACGATTCGGCGCCGCCTTGCGCGAACTCCGACGGCGCGTCGGGCCGGTAGCGGAACACCGGACCGAGATAGGAGTAGCGGGCGACCCGCCCGGGATCGCCGCCGGCGACGTGCAAGCGTGCGGTCGGGATGGTGAGGTCGGGCCGCAGGCACAGCTCGTGGCCGGCCGGATCGGTGGTCAGGAACAGGCGGCGGCGCAGTTCCTCGCCGGAGACGTCGAGAAAAACCTCCGCCGGCTGCAGGATCGGCGGCTCGACATGCGCGAAGCCGCGGCCCGCGAACAGTGCGGCGAGATTCTCGGCGGAGGCGGATCTGGGCGACATTCTTGGGCGATACCGGCGGACGCGGGCTCTCTATCAGTCCGCATCCCTCGGCGCGAGCGCTTCGGCGGCAGGACGCGGCTTGGCAGCGGCCGGCGGCGGGGCGATAAGGCGGCGCATGGGCCTGTTTTCGCTATCCCCGTTCAAGCGCGACCCGGCACGCCGCGAGGAATCGCGGCGCATCGCGGCGCTGGTGCGCGCCCATCTGCAGCTTTCCGACGACGATGCGGTGACGGTCAGCGAGATCGCCTGCGGCGACCCGGCCTGCGGCGGTGCCGAGACCGTGGTGCTCGTCATGCGCGCCGGCCGCCGCACCGAGGCGGTCAAGCTGCGCAAGCCGATGGCGATGGTCGAGGCGGCCGATATCGACGCCGCCTGGGACGCCGGCGGCGCTGGCGGAGCTATCGCGGACGCGGGGTGAGCGTCACCCCGGCGCCGTCGCTACGCCGCCAGCCCCGGTCTCACCGTCGTCCCGGCCGGAACACGGCACCGCCGCCGCCACCGCCACCGCGGCTGAAGCCGCCGCCACCACCGCCGCCGCGGTTGAAACCGCCGCCGCCGCGATTGCCGCCGCCGCTGAAGCTCTGCCGCGTCTGGCCGCCGCGGGAGAAGTTGCCGCGATTGCCGCCATCGCTGAAGCTTTGGCGCGTCGCGGCGCGGTTGCCGACATTGCCGCGATTGTTGTTGCGCTGGGCGTCGCGATTGTTGCGCGGATTGCCGCCGCGCCAGTCATTGTTGCGGTTTCCGTGCTGTGGCCGCCAATTCGGCCGGCGATTGTACCAGCGGCCGTTGTACCACCAGCGACCGCCGCGATAGATTGGCGGCGCGATGTAGTAGTCGCCATAGTAGCCGCCGTCATAGTATCCGCCGTCGTAATAGTCGTCCGTGTAGTAGTCGTCATAATAGGGCGCGGTGGCGACGCCCGGCGCGACGCCCGGGACCGCGGCCGGAGCAGGGGCGACCGCGCCGGCGCCGGCCTGCAGGTAGCGGCCGCTGGCGTAGCCTTCGTAGCGCTGCCAGGCGACCGGGCACCAGCTGCCCTGGCATGTTCCTACATCGACGGCGCTGCCGGCCGGGATCGTCGTGATCACCGGAAAGCGGGTGCCGGGCCCGGAGCGCAGATTGAGCGGGTTGGTGGTCAGCGCCGGAACCGCGCTTGCGGCGGTCGCCGCCAGGCCGATGAGGCCGGCGAGGCCCGCGACCATCAGTTTCGACCGCATCGGGATACTCCTCGTCTCACATGTGCAGAACGTCTCGACGCTACATGGCGACGAGTGGGCCCGTTCGCCATTGATCTGGCACAAACGGAACGGCTGGCGGGGACATCGGTTCCCTGCCGTCCTCGCGGGCGGACGGACAGGGCAGGCTGGTCAAGCCCGTGATTAATCAGGTGTTTCCCGGTTCCACCGGTCGACCGGCGGGAGCGGCGTCCTTCCGCCGCCTCAACAGCGTGTGACGTGGCGTCGCGCGCCCCCGGCTCTCAGCCGACCGGCTCGATCCGGATCTCGCCGAAGCCGCGCGCGAGAAGCGCCTCGCGGAGCGGCGCCGACAGGTCGCGGCCGCCGGTGAGATAGGCCCGGTCCATCGTCGCGGGCTCCGATTTTTCCGATGCTTCGGCGACGTCGAGCAGGCTCGCCGCGCGCCGGGCGATGGCCGGCGCCGGGTCGATCCAGGCCACCGGCCAGGGCGCGATGCGCTCGAGCCGCTCCCGCAGCAGCGGGAAATGCGTGCAGGCGAGCACGACCACGTCGGTGCGGCGGCCGCCCCTCTCGGCGAAGCACGGCGCGACCTGCTCCTCGAGGAGCCCATCGTCCACGCCCTCGCCGCGCAGGATGCGCTCGGCGAAGCCGGCGAGCCGCGGCGCGCCGACGAGCAGGACCTCGCGGCCGTCGGCGAAGCGCTGCACGAGTTCGGCCGTATAGGCTCGGCGGATCGTGCCGGCTGTCGCCAGCACGGCGATGACGCCGCTCGCCGAGGCGGCGACCGCGGGCTTGATCGCCGGCACGGTGCCGACCACCGGTATCGACAGCTCCGCGCGCAGCACCGGCAGCACCAGCGTCGAGGCCGTCGAGCAGGCGACGACGACGAGATCGGCCCGCTCGCGCGCGGCGAAGTGGCGGATCACCGAAGCGGCACGGTCGACGAGCGGCCCGTCGTCGAGGGCGCCATAGGGGAAGACCGCGTCGTCCGCGACGTAGATCAGCTCGGCGCCCGGCGTCGCGGCGCGCAGCGCTCCGGCGACCGTCAGGCCGCCCATCCCCGAATCGAAGACGAGGACCCGCGGCCGTCGGCCGCGCACCGGCACCGGACCGGCCGACAGCCCGGCGAGCACGTCGATGCTCATGGCGGAAGATTCCATTTCGCGTCCGGCCAGCTAAGCGCAAGTCTGGTTACCAAAGTCTGAGCCGCCGACATAGCCGGCAGGGCTCCGGCGGCTGGCCACTCCGAGCGTGGCTGCTAAGATCGTCTTCGGCCGCGGCTCGACAGGTGCGGGACGCGGCCGTTCCCGCGAGGTTTCCCAGTGAAGCACGACGTGCTCGTTCTCGGCGCCGGCATCGTCGGCGTCTCCGCCGCCTGCCATCTCGCTGCGCGCGGGCGCAGCGTGGCGATGGTGGACCTGCGCGGCCCCGGCGAAGAGACCTCGTTCGGCAATACCGGCGTCATCGAGCGCTCGGCGCTGCTGCCGATTCCCTTCCCGCGCGACGCGAAATTCCTGGTCGAGCTCGCCTTCGGCATGCGGCCGCACGCCCACTACCACCCGCTGGCGCTGCCGAACCTGGCGCCCTGGCTCTGGGCCTATTTCAAGAGCTCGTCGCCGGCGGGCCGGGAGGCGTCGGCGCGGGCGCTGCGGCCGCTGGTCGACCGCTCGCTCGCCGAGCACGAGGCGCTGATGGAGGCGGCCGGCTCGCTGGACTATCTGCGCCGCGACGGCTGGATTGCCCTCTACAGGACCGCGAAGAGTCTCGCCGGCGAGGAGCACGATCTGCAGCTCGCCCGCGAGCTCCGCGTGCCCTACGAGGTGCACGGCATGCGCGAGACGCAGGCGCTCGAGGCCGGGCTCGCGCCGGTCTTCGAGGCCGGCATCCTGTGGCCGTCGACCGCGACCGTCTCCGACCCCGGCGCGGTGACGAAGTCCTACGCCGCGCTCGCCGAGACGCGCGGCGTGCGCATCCTGATCGGCGACGCGCGGACGCTCGTCCGTTCCGCCGGCGGCTGGACGGTGCAGTCGGCGGAGGGTCCCGTCAGCGCGAGCCAGGCGCTGGTGGCGCTCGGCGCCTGGTCGCCGCAGGTGCTGGAGCCGCTCGGCATCGTGCTGCCGCTCGCCTCCAAGCGCGGCTACCACATGCACTTCTCGTTCTCGCCGCCGGGGCTCACGAGGCCGATCGTCGACAGCGACGGCGGCTTCGCCATGTCGCCGATGCTGCGCGGCATCCGCCTCACCACCGGCATCGAGTTCGCCGAGCGCGACGCGCCGCCGACGCCGGTGCAGGTCGAGCGCGCGCTGCCCTTCGCCCGCCAGATCCTGCCGGGCCTCGGCGAGAAGCTCGATCCGCAGCCCTGGCTCGGACGGCGGCCCTGCTTCCCCGATTCGCTGCCGGTGATCGGCCCGGCGCCGGGTCGGGCCGATCTGTTCCTGGCCTTCGGCCACCAGCATCTCGGCTTCACGCTCGGGCCGGTGTCCGGGCGCCTCGTCGCCGAGCTGATGACGGGAGCCGAGCCCGTGGTCGATCCCTCGGCCTATCGGGCGGAGCGGTTCGGGTAGGTGCCGCGCTCCTCTTCCCCTCTCCCCATGATGAAGCCGTCAGGGGAGGGAGGGCGCCCGGAACCTCGCTACCGCGAGATAAGTGCAAGCCGCCGCCCTGTGGGGAGAAGGAGAAGGGCGGCGGGCGCCCTATTCTTGCGTGCCCATCGTCTCGGCCAGCCGCGCGACGTAGCGGGCCAGCATGTCGACCTCGAGGTTGACCCGGTCGCCGACCGCGCGCTCGCCCCAGGTGGTGACGGCGAGCGTGTGCGGGATCAGCAGCACCGCGAAGCCGTCGGCCGACACCTCGTTCACCGTAAGCGACGTGCCGTCGAGCGCCACGGAACCTTTCTTGGCGACGAAGCGGGCGAGCTCCGGCGCGCAGCGGAAGGCGAGGCGCGTGGATTCCCCGATCTCCTCCCGGGCGACGATCTCCGCCTGCCCGTCGACATGGCCGCTGACGAGGTGGCCGCCCATCTCGTCGCCGAGCTTGAGGGAACGCTCGAGGTTGATCCGCGTCCCGGGACGCCAGCCCGAGGCCGTGGTGAGCGCCAGCGTCTCGGGCGCCGCCTCCACGTCGAACACCGATCCCTCGCCGTTCGGCTCGACCGCCACCGCGGTGAGGCAGATGCCGGCGCAGGCGATCGACGCGCCGAGCGGGATCGTCCCGGCGGCGTATGACGAGGCGATCGAGAAGCGCACGAGGTCGTTGCCGGGCCGCACCTCTACGACCCTGCCGACATCGGTGACGAGCCCGGTGAACATCAGCGCCGCCAGAGGTCGGTGAAGCGGTCGGGGCCGAGCATGCGCTGGGCGACCACGGCCCAGTCGGCCGGCTCGAGCATGCGCCGCAGGTCGCGCCCGTCGACCGCCGGGATGGCATCGTGGCCGAGCGTGACCGGCGCCTCGAACAGCGTCACCTCGTCGACGAGCCGCGCGTCGAGCAGCGAGGCGGCGAGAATCGGGCCGCCCTCGACCAGCAGCCGGGTCAGCCCGCGCGCGGCGAGCAGCGACAGCGCCGCCTCCATATCCACGAGGCCGCGCTCGGCTGCCGCCACCCGCAGCACCTCGACGCCGGCATCGCGCAGGCGCAGCTCGGCGTCGGTCGGCGCATCCTCGGCGGCCAGAATCCAGGTCGGCGTATCGGCGGCCGAACGGACCAGCGCCGTGTCGAGCGGGACGCGCAGCCGGGCGTCGACGGCGATGCGGATCGGCGAGCGGTGCTCCATCCCCGGCAGCCGGCAGGTCAGCAGCGGATCGTCCGAGAGAACGGTACCGATGCCGACGGCGATGGCGTCCGCCTCCGCGCGCAAGAGGTGCGCGCGGCCCAGCGCCGCCTCGCCGGTGATCGCCGCCGGGCGCCGCCCCTTCAGGCCGACTTTGCCGTCCGCGGACAGTGCGAGCTTCAGCTGCACGTGCGGCCGGCCGCGGCGGATGCGGCTGATGTGCCCGGCATGCTCGCGCCGCGCCCGCTCGGCCCCCGGGCCGACCTCGACCGCGACGCCGGCAGCGCGCAGCCTCGCGATGCCCTTGCCGGCGACGAGCGGGTTCGGATCCTCGATCGGGATCACGACGCGGGCGATGCCGGCCGCCGCCACCGCGTCGGCGCAGGGCGGCGTCTTGCCCTGATGGCTGCAGGGCTCGAGCGTGACGTAGAGCGTGCCGCCCCGCGCCAGCTCGCCTGCCCTGGCGAGCGCCTCGGTCTCGGCGTGCGGGCGGCCGCCGGCCTGCGTCCAGCCGCGCCCGGCGACGCTGCCGTGCGCATCGAGCACGACCGCGCCGACGGCCGGGTTCGGCCAGGTGTCGCCGAGGTTGCGGCGGCCGAGCGCGAAGGCGGCGGCGAGATGCGTCGCGTCGGCGGAGTAGAGATCCGCGGTCGAGGCACGGGCCGCCACGTTCATTTGCGCGATCCGGCCGCGTCCTCGGACAGCTCGTCGAGCACGGTCTCGAAATCCTTCGGCTCGCGGAAGTTCCGGTACACCGAGGCGAAGCGCACATAGGCGACGTCGTCGAGCTTCTTCAGCGCCGCCATCACGAGGTCGCCGATCAGCTCCGCCGGCACCTCGCTCTCGCCGCTCTTCTCGAGGTCGCGGACGATGCCGGAGACGAGCCGCTCGACCGCCTCCGGCTCGACTGGGCGCTTGCGCAGCGCCACCTCGATCGAGCGGAACAGCTTGTCGCGGTCGAAGGGCACGCGCCGGCCGGAGCGCTTGACGACCGTCAGCTCGCGCAGCTGCACGCGCTCGAAGGTCGTGAAGCGCTGGCCGCAGGTCGGGCAGACGCGGCGCCGCCGGATGGCGGTGTTGTCCTCGGTCGGCCGCGAGTCCTTGACCTGCGTATCGTCCTCGCCGCAGTAGGGGCAGCGCATCCGCGGGCGCCGCCGTCAGCCGCGATAGATCGGGAAGGCGCGGGCGAGATCGATGGCCCGCGCCTTGACCTTCTCGGCGACCAGCTCGCCGCCCTCGGGCCCCGACTGCGACACCTGGTCGAGCACTTCGGCGATCATGTCGCCGACGGCCTGGAACTCGGCGACGCCGAAGCCGCGCGTGGTGCAGGCCGGCGTCCCGAGCCGGATGCCCGAGGTCACGAACGGCTTCTCGGGATCGAACGGGATGCCGTTCTTGTTGCAGGTGATGTGCGCGCGGCCGAGTGCCGCCTCCGAGACTTTTCCGGTGAGCCGCTTCGGCCGAAGGTCGACCAGCATCAGGTGCGTGTCGGTCCCGCCGGAGACGATGTCGAAGCCGTGTCCCTTGAGCGATTCGGCAAGCGCTTTCGCGTTCTCGACGACGTTCTTCGCGTAGAGCTTGAAGTCCGGCCGCAGCGCCTCGCCGAAGGCGACCGCCTTGGCGGCGATGACGTGCATCAGGGGGCCGCCCTGATTGCCCGGGAAGACGGCCGAGTTGATTTTCTTGGCCAGTTCTTCGTCATTGGTGAGGATGGCGCCGCCGCGCGGGCCGCGCAGCGTCTTGTGCGTCGTCGTGGTCGTCACATGCGCGTGCTCGACCGGGTTCGGATGCATGCCGCCGGCGACGAGGCCGGCGAAATGCGCCATGTCGACCATCAGCTTGGCGCCGACCTCGTCGGCGATCTCGCGAAAGCGCGGGAAATCGAGGATGCGCGGATAGGCCGAGCCGCCCGCGACGATCACCTTCGGCCGGTGCTCCTCGGCGAGCCGCGCCACCTCGTCCATGTCGATGCGCTGGTCGTCGGGCCGCACGCCGTAGGGGACGACGTTGAACCACTTGCCGGACACGTTCACCGGCGAGCCGTGCGTCAAATGTCCGCCGGCGGCGAGGTTGAGCCCCATGAAGGTGTCGCCGGGCTGCATGAGGGCGAAGAAGGCGGAAAAGTTCGCCTGCGCGCCCGAATGCGGCTGCACGTTCGCGAACTTCGCGCCGAACAGGCGGCAGGCGCGATCGATGGCGATCTGCTCGGCGACGTCGACGAACTGGCAGCCGCCGTAATAGCGGCGGCCCGGATAGCCCTCGGCGTATTTGTTGGTGAGGACCGAGCCCTGCGCCTCGAGCACCGCCTTGGAGACGATGTTCTCGGAGGCGATCAGCTCGATCTCGTCCTGCTGGCGGTGCAACTCGTCGGCGACCGCGCGGGCGATCTCCGGATCGGCCTCGGCGAGAGAGGCCACGAAGAACGGCTTGTCGTCGGCCGCTTTGGCCTCGGCCTCGCTCAGCGACATCGATGCAGCTCCAGAACTCCCGGCCGCGCTCGGACGGCCACCCGGGCTGCCGGTTACCACATCCGGTGGATCGAGGCCACGCCGACGACGAGGGGTCGGCAGGCGAGCTCGCGCGGCGAGCGCCTTCGTGTCGAGCTCGCGCGAAGCTCACGCCCGACCCGCGAAGTCCGCAGCCGCGCCAGCCGGATGAGGGCGATCGACAGCCTCACCGGCGAGAGAAATCGCGCCGCGCACAACAGCAAAGGCCGGCCGGCGATTCCGGCGCGGCCGAGAATGGTCAGTGCCGGCGGAACTGCGGCCGGCGCTGCGGCGCCGGCATCGGGCCGCCGGTCTTGTGGCGGAAGTTGATGCGCCCGCGACCGAGGTCGTAGGGCGACATCTCGACGGTGACCTTGTCGCCCGCGATGGCGCGAATGCGGTTCTTCTTCATGCGGCCGGCGAGATAGGCGAGCACCGGGTGGCCATTGTCGAGCTCCACCCGGAACTGGCCGTCAGGGAGCACCTCGATGATGGTGCCCTCGAATTCGAGCATCTCTTCCTTCGCCAAACTTTTCTCCTCAGGCGGTTCGCAGTTCGGCCGTCGGGCCGGACCTGCGCCGGCGGCGGCGACGCGCGGCTGCGGGCGCATTTTCCTGACGCATACCGCTTCCCGGGTTGCGAGGTCCAGCCTGTGCGGGCCGCGGCGCCCGCATCGGGGGGCGCTCGGGCGCCGGATCGCCGCCCTCGACCGGGATCGCCTGGCCGATCAACTTCTCGATGGCGCGCAGCATCGGCCGCTCGGCGCCGCCGCAGAACGAGATCGCCTTGCCGGCCGCACCGGCGCGCGCCGTGCGGCCGATGCGATGGACATAGCTCTCGGTGTCGTTCGGCAGGTCGAAATTGACGACGTGCGTGACGCCGGGAACGTCGATGCCGCGGGCGGCGATGTCGGTCGCCACCAGCACGCGGGAAGAGCCGTCGCGGAAGGCGGCGAGCGCCCGCTCGCGCTGGCCCTGGCTCTTGTTGCCGTGGATGGCGGCGGCATCGATGCCGGCGGCGTCGAGGCCCTTCACGACCCGATCGGCGCCGCGCTTGGTGCGCGTGAAGACGAGCGCCCGCCCGACCTCGGGCTCGCGCAGCACGCTGGCGAGCAGCGGCGCCTTGGCGCCGCCGTCAACGAAGATCACCCGCTGCTCGACCTTTTCGGCTGTGCTGGCGATCGGGGTGACGGCGACCCGTACCGGATCCTTCAGGAGACCCTTGGCGAGGTCGGCGATCTCCGGCGGCATGGTGGCCGAGAAGAACAGGTTCCGGCGCGCCTTGGGAAGGCGGGCGACGATCTTCCGGATGGCCGGGATGAAGCCCATGTCGAGCATGCGGTCGGCCTCGTCGAGGACCAGCACTTCGATCTCGTCGAGCCGCACGGCGCGCTGGTCGAGGAGGTCGATCAGCCGGCCGGGGGTGGCGACGAGAATGTCGGTGCCGCGTTCGAGCGCCCGGCGCTGGCCGCCGATCGGCACGCCGCCGATGGCGAGCGCCGAACGTACGCGCAGATGTTTTCCATAGGTGCGGAAGCTCGCCAGAATCTGGCTCGCCAGCTCGCGCGTCGGGCTGAGCACGAGGATGCGCACGGCGCGCTCGCCGACGCGCTTCGGCTCGGCCGCGAGGCGGTCGAGGATCGGCAGCGCGAAGGCCGCCGTCTTGCCGGTGCCGGTCTGGGCGATGCCGACGAGATCGCGGCCCTCGAGGACGACCGGGATGGCCTTCGCCTGGATCGGCGTCGGGGTGGAGTGGCCGGCTTCGGCCAAGGCTTTCAGAATCGGCCCGCAAAGGCCGAGCTGGGCAAAATCAGTCACTTGGAATGCACTTTCGGCTGCACCCGTGCGCGCCGCCGGCACTCTCGCCGGCAGACAGCAATGCACGAGCTTCTACAGAACCCCCGGTTGGGCCGCGCGCTTGTCGGCCGGAGGGTTCTGACTGGCCGAAACGAAAGGATTTTTGGAAACGCTTGCGTAAGCGCGCGGGGTAGCTGCGGCATACATGGCGAAGATTGAGGCTTCGTCAAGGCGAAGGCCGGTCGCAGCAGGGCCGAGGCGCATCACCTGGCGCCTCGTCGCCTCCGGGCGCCCTCGTCATCCAACACCCATCCCTCGTCATCCGACGCCCATCCCTCGTCATCCTCCGCGAAGGCGGAGGATCCAGTCTTCTTTCCGAATCACCTGAAGAAAAAGGCTGAATCACCTGAAGAAAAAGCCGGGTCCTCCGCCTTCGCGG
>JAEZCD010000179.1 GCA_023430145.1 Pseudomonadota bacterium | reverse complement strand
AGCGTGCGGAGCGGCGCGCGGCGCGCGAGGGGGGGCGCGGCGACCGAGCCGCGCGCGTCGAGCGCCAGTTCAAGCGGACCGACACCAACAATGACGGCTTCGTCGACGTCACGGAGATGGAGGCGCGGCGGCTGAAGCCCTTCAACCGCGTCGACACCAATGGCGACGGACGCCTGGACGCGGCCGAGATCGCCGCCGCCAAGGAGCGGCAGAGGCAGCGCGCCGAGCGCCGCGCCGCCCGCCGCGGCACCGAGGTGAACGAGCGCCGGGCGGCGCGCGATCCGTTCACGCGCGTCGATGCCGACAAGGACGGAGTCGTCACCCGCGACGAGTGGCTGGCGCGGGAGCGGCGCGCCATGTCCTTCGCCGACCGCGACAAGGACGGCCGCGTGACGATCGAGGAGATCACGATCGCGATCACCGAGCGCGGCGGAAATCGGCAGCGCCCGCAGCAGCCGCAATAGCGCGATCGCAGGCCGCGATGCTCCTGACGGGCCTCGCGGCCTATCCGATCACGCCTGCCGATCCGGACGGCCGTGTCGACACGGCCGCCGTCCGAAAGCTCGTCGCCCGGCTCTGCGCGGCGGGCGTCGATTCGATCGGCGTGCTCGGCAGCACCGGCACCTACGCCTACCTCTCGCGAGCCGAGCGGCGCCGAGCGCTCGACGCGGCCCTCGAGGAAGCCGGCGGACGCGTGCCGGTCCTCGTCGGCGTCGGCGCCCTGCGGACTGACGAGGCGGTCCGGCTCGCGCAGGACGCCCGGGCCGCCGGTGCCGACATCGGGCTCCTCGCGCCGGTGTCCTATACGCCGCTCGGCGATGACGAGGTGTTCGAGCACTTCGCGACGGTGGCCGGGGCGAGCGGATTGCCGCTGTGCATCTACGACAATCCGGGCACGACGCATTTCCGCTTCAGCCCGGCGCTGATCGGCCGCCTCGCCCGCCTTCCGGGCGTCGTCGCCGCGAAGGGCCCGGCCCCCGAGCCCGCCGCCGCGGCGGCCGGCCTCGCCGAGCTTCGCCGGCAGGTCCCCGACGGCTTCTCGCTCGGCTGCAGCGGCGATCCGAACTCGGTCGAGGCCTTGCTCGCCGGCAGCGATGCCTGGCACAGCGTCGTCGCCGGCATCTTCCCGCAGGTCGGCGTCGACCTCGTCCGCATGGTGCAGAGCGGCGATGCCGCCGGTGCGCGCCGGCTGAACGCAGCGCTCGAGCCGCTCTGGGCCCTGTTCAGGGAGCTGTCGAGCCTGCGCGTCGTCTATGCCTGCGCCGATCTCCTCGGCCTCTGCCGCGCCGACCCGCCACGGCCGATCCTGCCGCTCGCCGCCGAAGCCCGGACGCGGGTGGCCGAGACGCTCGACGCTTTACGGCTCGGCGCGGAGTGAGATCGCCGCGCCGCGTCTCGGCAATGCCCCCGCCTACCGGGCCATGACGAGGTGGCGGCTGAGCCGCCGCTCCATCGCCGCCCAGAGGTGGCGGATCAGCTCCACCATGATCAGGTACAGCGCCGCCGCCCACAGATAGACCTCGAAGTCGTAGGAGCGGCTGAACGCGAGGCGCGTCGTCCCCATCAGCTCGTAGACGGTGATGACGCTGGCGATCGAGCTCGCCTTCAGCATCAGCACGAGCTCGTTGCCGAGCGGCCGCAAGCCCAGGCGCAGCGCCTGCGGCATGATCACGTGCCGGTAGATGCCCGCCTTGTGCAGGCCGAGCGCCTGCGCCGCCTCGCGCTGGCCGCGCGGCACCGACTGGATGCCGCCGCGCAGGATCTCGGCCTGATAGGCGGCGGTGTTGAGCGTGAAGGTGATGAGCGCGCACCAATAGGCCTCGCGGAACAGCCACCAGAGGCCCACCGCCTCGAGCTCGGCGCGGAACTGGCCGGCGCCGTAATAGACGAGGAAGGTCTGTGCGAGCAGCGGCGTGCCGCGGAAGAAGGTCGTGTAGGCGAGCATCAGGCCGCGCGCGACGGCGCCGCCCTCGACGCGCAGGATCGCCACCGGCACGGCGAGCACGAAGCCGAGCACCATCGAGATGCCGGTGAGCTGCAGGGTGACGCCGAGGCCCTGCAGCATGCGCAGGCCATAGCGGTCCATCAGATCGGGGTTGAAGCCGATCGCCGACAGGAGCTGGAACAGGACGTCGCCGAGGAGATCCATCAGCGCGCCCCGCTGAAGCCGCGCTCGGCGCGTGCCTCGAGCCGCAGCGCGATCAGCGTCGAGACGCCGGACGCGGCGAGATAGATCAGGCAGGCGAGCAGGAAGAAGTAGAACGGCTGCTTGGTCACGCCGACGGCGATGAAGGTCTGCCGCATCAGGTCGTTGAGGGCGATCACCGATACGAGCGAGGTGTCCTTCAGGAGCACGAGCCAGTTGTTCGACAGGCCCGGCAGCGCGAGCCGCCAGAGCTGCGGGGCGACGACGAGGCGCAGCGTGCTGAAGCGCGAGAGGCCGAGCGAGCGCGCCGCCTCCGCCTGGCCGCGCGGTATGCCGCGCAGGGCGGCGAGGAACACCTCGCTCGAGAAGGCGCCGAGCACGAGCCCGAGCGCCACCATGCCGGCGACGAAGGCGGAGACCTGGTAGCCGCCGCCGCCCCAGAGCGAGGCGATCTTGTTCACCAGCATCTGGCCGCCGTAATAGACGATGAACAGCGTCAGCAGCTCCGGCAGGCCGCGGAACACGGTGGTGTAGATCTCGCCCGGGATGCGCAGCCAGCGCGAGGGAGAGTTCTTGGCGAGCGCGACGAGAAAGCCGATGGCGAGGCCGAAGGGCAGTGTGGCGAGCGCGAGCTGGATGGTGACGAGGAAGCCGTCGAGGATCTGGTCGCCCCAGCCGTCCGGGCCGAAGGAGAGGAGTGCCAGGAAATCGCTCACCGGGGTGTCCTCCGGTGGCTGGCGGGAGGGAGCGCGGCGGTGATTCCGCCCGGCAGCTCATCCGCGAAGCGCCTCGGCTCGTCATCCTCCACAAGGCGTCTCCGCTCGTCATCCTCCGCGAAGGCGGAGGATCCAGCTCTTCGGCTTTCGTGTCGGGAGCTTCGCAAAGACTGGATCCTCCGCCTTCGCGGAGGATGACGAGCAGAGAGGGCCGCATGGATGCTTTCGGCGATCGCGCAGGGCCGCGCGAGCGGGTCCCCATTCGGAAAACCGGATTCCGGGCTCGCGAGCGGCGCTCGCGCCCCGGAATGACGACCGCGACCAGGATCGCTTCGCCTCGCTCTCGATGACCAAAGGGCGCCTGCATGCATCGGCGATGACCCCGTACGGATCTCAGGGAGAGGAGCGCGGCCGAGCGAGCGCCGCGACGGCCAGTCGGGCAGGAACGGAGGCGGCGATGCCCGCGAGGGCGATCGCCACCCGTCCGGCTCAGTAGACGTCGAAGGGAAAATACTTGTCGTTGATCTTCTTGTAGGTGCCGTCGGCGCGGATCTCCTCGATCGCCTTGTCGAACATCGCCTTCAGCTCCGGCTCGTTCTTGCGGATGGCGATGCCGGCGCCCTCGCCGAAGTACTTCACGTCGCGGATCTCGGAGCCGAGGAACTTGCAGCACTTGCCGTCCTCGGTCTTCGTCGTCCAGTCGAGCAGGACGACCTTGTCGGCGAGGATGGCGTCGAGGCGGCCGGCGACGAGATCGGCATTGGCCTCGTCCTGGGTGCCGTAGAGCTTGATGCTCGAGTCCTTGTACTTGTCCTCGAGATAGCTCGCATGCGTCGTCGCCGACTGGGCGCCGAGCGTCTTGCCCTTCATGGCGGCCGGGGTGGTGTCGGCGATCTTGGTGTCCTTGGGGGCGACGAAGGTCGCCGGCGTGTTGTAGTACTTGTTGGTGAAGTCGACCTTCTGCTTGCGCTCCTCGGTGATCGACATCGAGGCGATGATGGCGTCGTACTTGTTGGCGAGCAGGGCCGGGATGATGCCGTCCCAATCCTGGGCGACGAAGGTGCAGGTGACCTTCATCTTCTCGCAGAGCGCCTTGGCGATCTCGACGTCGAAGCCCTGCAGCTGGTTGCTGGTGTCGAGGAAGTTGAAGGGAGGATAAGCGCCCTCGGTGCCGATGCGCACCGTCTTCCATTCCTTGGCGGCCGCCGTGCCGCCGGCCGCGAGGACGGCGGTGACGACGACGGCGGCCAGTTTCGCAATGCCTCGCATATGCTCTTCCTCTCTTTTTCTCCCGCCCCGTCGCCGGGGCCTGGGCGGCATCTTTCCCCGTCGCGATGCCGAGCGCAACGGCGGCAACGCTTCCCGGCCCCGAGCCGAGCAACTATCGGACCGATCCGCCGCTGTCCCCGCGTTGGCCGCCGCCGGCTTTGCGGCTAGAACCGCTTCAGATCGGAGACACCCATGTCCATCACCAAGGAGGCGGTGCGCGCGGCGCTGCGCACCGTGCCCGCACCCGACGGATCGCCGAGCCTCGCCGAGTCGCCGACCCTGTCCGAGATCGCCGTTTTCGGCGGCAAGGTGGCGTTCGCCATCTCGGCCCCGCCCGAGCGGGTGGCCCATCTCGAGCCGCTCCGCAAGGCGGCCGAGAACGCCGTCCGCGCCCTGCCCGGCGTCGCCGACGTCCCGCTCGCGACCCCCAACGCGTCCGCTGACACGGGCATCGTCCAGGTCGTCCCCGGGTCCGGCCCGAACGACCAGGAGACAGCCGACCTCGTCCAGACGATCCGCGACCTGCGGCCCGACCTCGAGGAC
>JAEZCD010000071.1 GCA_023430145.1 Pseudomonadota bacterium | reverse complement strand
GCCCGGCCCTGTCCGCGGCGAGGCGTCCTCCCCGGCCGCGGCGAGCTTTTCGCGCGCCTCGTCGGCCTCGCGCTGGCGCGTCCACAGGCTGGCGTAGAGGCCGCCGGCGGCGAGCAGCTCCGGATGGGTGCCGCGCTCGACCACGCGGCCGGCGTCGAGCACGAGAATCTCGTCGGCGCCGACGATCGTCGTCAGCCGGTGGGCGATGACGAGCGTCGTCCGCCCGCGCGAGACCGTCTCGAGCGCGTCCTGGATCTCCTTCTCGGTGTGGCTGTCGAGCGCCGAGGTCGCCTCGTCCAGAATCAGGATCGGCGGCCCCTTCAGGAGGGTGCGGGCGATGGCGACGCGCTGCTTCTCGCCCCCGGAGAGCTTGAGGCCGCGCTCGCCCACCTCGGTGTCGAATCCCTCCGGCAGCATGGCGATGAACCCGTCGATCTGCGCCAAGCGCGCCGCCTCCTCCACTTCGGCATCGCTGGCCTCCCAGCGCCCGTAGCGGATGTTGTAGCGGATCGTGTCGTTGAACAGCACCGTATCCTGCGGCACGACGCCGATCGCCTCCCGCAGGCTCGCCTGCGTCACCTCGCGGATGTCCTGGCCGTCGATGCTGATCCTGCCGCCGGTGATGTCGTAGAAGCGGAACAGCATGCGCGCGATGGTCGACTTGCCGGCGCCGGACGGGCCGACGATGGCGACGGTCCGCCCGGCCGGCACCTCGAAGGAGACGCCGCGCAGGATCGGTCGCGCCGGGTCGTAGGCGAAGCGCACGTCCTCGAAGCGCACCGTGCCGCCCGTGACGGCGAGCGGCTTTGCGCCCGGCGCGTCGACGATCTCCGGCTCGCGGGCGAGCAGCCGGAACATCGCCTCGATGTCGACCACCGCCTGCTTGATCTCGCGATAGACGAAGCCGAGGAAGTTCAGCGGCATGTAGAGCTGCAGCATGATCGCGTTGATCATGACGAAGTCGCCGACCGTGTTGCGGCCGTCGCGAACGTCCGGGATCACCAGCACCATCGCCGCCGTCATGCCGATGGTGAAGATCACCGCCTGGCCGGCGTTCAGCCAGGCGAGCGAGGTGTAGGAGCGGACCGCCGCCTTCTCGTAGCCGGCCATCGCGCGGTCGAAGCGCGCCGCCTCGCGGTCGGCATTGCCGAAATATTTCACCGTTTCGGCATTCAGCAGGCTGTCGATCGCCTTCGCCGTGGCGTCCGTGTCCTGGTCGTTCATCTGCTTGCGGATGGCGATCCGCCACTCGCTCGCGAGCAGCGTGAACCAGGTATAGGCGATCACCGTGCCGACCACGATCAGCACGTAGCGGAAGTCGAACGTCCACCAGACGAGCCCGAGCACCAGCACGAGCTCGACAATCGTCGGCGCCGCGGTGAGGAGGGCGGTGCGCGTCAGCGTCTCGATGCCGTCGCGGCCGCGCTCGACGATGCGCGACAGGGCGCCGGTCTTGCGCTCGAGATGGAAGCGCAGCGACAGCCGGTGCACGTGCTCGAAGGTTTTCAGCGCGAGCCGGCGGACGGCGTGCATGGCGACGGCGGCGAACAGGCCGTCGCGCAGCTGCGTCACCAGCACCATCAGGATGCGGCCGGCGCCATAGGCGAGCGTGAGGAGGATCGGCGCCGCGAGCAGCGGCGCCAGCACGCTCGTGTCGTCGGCGGAAACATTGCCGCCGGCGACCGCCGTCAGCGCGTCGGTGGCCCATTTGTAGGCATAGGGCGTCGCGACCGTGATCAGCTTGGCGACGAACAGCAGCGCGAAGGCGACGCCGATGCGCTTCTGCAGGTCCGGCCGATCATGCGGCCACAGATGCGGCCACAGGCGTGCGAACGTAGCGATGAGGCTCTCGTCCCGCACCTTCGTGGCGCGGGCCGGCCCCTTGGAACCGGTCATGGTCCGCCTGGGCTGAGGGTGGAGTCGTTCCAGCCTTAGGTGAGGAGTCCTCGGCGGAATGGCAACCGGGGCCGGCGCAATCGGCGCCCGGGATTTGGAAAGGGCCTCGCTGCGAGCTTCCGCTCGTCATCCGGCAGAAACTCTCCGCTCGTCATCGTGCGCGAAAGCGCAGGATCCATCTTTCTCTTGGGCACAGCTGCACGAAAGCTGGATCCTGCGCCTTCGCGCAGGATGACGAGCGACGCCGCCTTCGCGCCGCATGACGGGCGATGGCGTCGGCGCGCAGGACGGCGGAAGCGGGCCGCGAAACGCCCGTCAGTTCAGCATGTTCTCCGGCGGCAGCACGAACACCTGGCCCGGATAGATCAGCCGCGGGATGCGGATCTTGTCGAGGTTCGCCTGATAGATCAGCCGATAGCGCGCACCGCGGCCATAGGCGCGGCGCGAGATCCGCCACAGGCTGTCGCCGCGGCGGACGAGCACCGTTTCGACCACCGGCAGCACGACATGTGCGCCCTGCTGCTGCTCCGGCGCGGCAGCGACCTCGGCCGGCGGCGCCTTCGGATCGACCGTCGGCTCCGGCTCGTCCGACTCCGGCTCGGCCGGTGCAGCGGCGATTTCTGCCGGAGCGGCCGGAACCGGAGCGGCCGGAGGCTGCGCGGGCTCCGCGGCGATCTCGGGCAGCGCAGGCGGCGCGGCGGCGGCCTGCTGCTGCTCGGGCACCGCCTGCGCAGCGGGAGGTTCTGCGG
>JAEZCD010000011.1 GCA_023430145.1 Pseudomonadota bacterium | reverse complement strand
TAACTGACGCAATTTCGACCACAAGAGCCTCTTGCGCAGGAAAGCGCCTCAATCCTCCGTGGCCTTGAACCGGCCGAGGCCGCGCAGGACGAAGGGGGCGATAAGCGCGATGAGGGCGATGGTGAGGAGCGTCGCCGAGATCGGGCTCTGCAGGAGCACCATGGGGTCGCCGAGGCTGATCGACAGCGCCCGCCGGAGCTGGCTTTCGGCCACCGGCCCGAGGATCAGGCCCACCACCACCGGCGCGATCGGGTAGTCGAAGCGGCGCATCAGGAAGCCCATCAGGCCGAAGACCGTGAGCATGATGAGTTCCACCGGCGACGGGTTGGCGGCGATCGTGCCCATGGTGGCGAAGACCAGGATGCCGGCGTAGAGCCAGGGCTGGGGAATGGCCAGAAGCCGCACCCACAGGCCGACGAGCGGCAGGTTCAGCACCAGCAGCATCAGGTTGGCGATGAGCAGCGAGGCAATCAGGCCCCAGACGAGCTGCGGGTTGGTCGCAAACAGAAGCGGACCCGGCTGCAGGCCGTATTGCTGGAAGCCGGCGAGCATGATCGCTGCGGTGGCGGAGGTCGGCAGGCCAAGCGTCAGCAGTGGCACGAGCGTACCGGCAGCCGATGCATTGTTGGCAGCTTCCGGACCTGCAACGCCTTCAATCGCACCATTGCCGAATTCTTCAGGGTGGTTCGAAAGGCGCTTTTCAGCGGCGTAGGAAAGGAAGGTGCCGATTTCGGCGCCGCCGGCCGGCATGGCGCCGATCGGGAAGCCGATCACGGTGCCGCGCAGCCAGGGCTTCCAGGAGCGGGCCCAGTCCTTCGCGGTCATCCAGACAGACCCACGGATCGCCTCGACCTTGTCGGGTGCCTGGGCGCCCTGGGCGGCGATAAACAGCGTCTCGCCGATCGCGAACATGGCAACCGCCATGGTCGTGACTTCGATGCCGTCGAGCAAGTCCGGGACGCCAAACGAAAGGCGGTTCTGCCCGGTCAGCTGGTCGATACCGACAAGCGAGAGTGCCAGGCCGATGAAGAGCGACGTCAACCCACGCAGGGCAGAATTCCCGAAGGCGGAGGAAACGGTGACGAAGGCCAGCACCATCAGCGCGAAATATTCGCGCGGTCCGAAGACCAGCGCCAGCTTGACGATGTAGGGGGCAACGAAGGCAAGCGCGAGCGTCGCGATCAGGCCGGCCACGAACGAGCCGATGGCGGACGTCGCAAGGGCCGGACCGCCGCGCCCGGCGCGGGCCATCTTGTTGCCCTCGAGAGCGGTGATGATCGAGGCGCTTTCGCCCGGCGTGTTGAGCAGGATCGAGGTCGTCGAGCCGCCGTAGAGCGCGCCGTACAGAATGCCGGCGAACATGATGAAGGCGGACTCGGGCGCGACGTTCGCCGTCACCGGCAGAAGCAGCGCGATGGTCAGCGCCGGGCCGATGCCAGGCAGCACGCCGACCGCGGTGCCGAGCGTGCAGCCGACGAGCGCCCAGAACAGATTCATCGGCTGCAGGGCGACCGAGAAGCCCGTCAGAAGCTGGCCGAGGATATCCATGGCGCGCTACCCGAGAAACGGCAGGAAGCCGCCGAGGCTGATGCCGAGATGGGAGAAGCCCCACCAGGCGGCGCTGGCGAGGACGAAGCCGATGGCGAGGTCGAGCAGCGTCTTGCGCGAGCCGAAGGCGTGCGTGACGAGCGTGAACGAGCCCATCGCGGTCAGCGGAAAGCCGAGCCACTGGATGGTGGCGAGCGGCAGCGCGACGCCGGCGAAGGCGAGCAGGAAGGCGCGGTGCGAGGGCGGCGCGTCGGATTCCGGCACGAGCTCGCCGCGCCAGGCCTGCACCGTCAGGAGGAAACCGAGGATGACGAGGCCGATGCCGACGGCGACCACCATCGCCGCCGGCCCGACGCCGACGAAGTTGGTGGTCGAGGCGATGCCGCGGGCGCCGTTCAGCCAGAGCGCCCCCATGCCGAGCACGGCGAGGCCGAGCCAGACGGGGCGCTGTCGCTTGGTGGATTCGGATGCCGACGTCATGTGAAAGCGCCCCCTCTTCCCCTCTCCCAGGGGGAGAGGGTGTCGCCGAAGGCGACGGGTGAGGGGTTTCGGAGCCTCAGGACGAGCGCCCTACCCCTCCAAGAAAACGGGGCTACGGAGCTTTTGCCGGAGCTCCGTACCCCCTTCATCCGGCCGCTTCGCGCGGCGGATTCTCTTGCTTCCCCTCTCCCGGAGGGAGAGGGTGCCGCCAAAGGCGGCGGGTGAGGGGTTACCGAGCCTCAGAACCAGCTCCGTACCCCCTCATCCGGCCGCTTCGCGGCCACCTTCTCCCTCAGGGAGAAGGAAGGGAAGTCACTTCAGAATCCCGACTTCCTTCAGTGCCGTCGTCCAGCTCGCGTTCTCCTCCTTCAGGAAGGCTTCGAACTTGTCGCCCGGCAGGTAGGCGTCTTCCCAGCCCTGCTTGGCCAGCACTTCCTTCCACTGCGGCGAGGCGTGCAGCTTCTCGAAGCGGTCGAGCCAGGTCTTCTTGGCCTCGGCGCTCATGTCCGGCGCGCCGACGAAGCCGCGCCAGTTGCCGATCTCGATCGGGATGCCGGCCTCCTTCAGCGTCGGCGCATTGACGCCGGCGACCCGCTCGGGCCCCGAGACGGCGATGATGCGGATGCGGCCGGAATCGGCGAACTGCTTGAACTCCGAGGCGCCGGAGATCGCCGCCTTGATCTTGCCACCGCCGAGGGCCGCCAGCACCTCGCCGCCCGAGAAGGCGACGAAGTTGATCTTCGAGACGTCGGCGCCGGCATGCTTGGCGAGCAGCGCCAGCAGCACGTGGTCGACGCCGCCGGCGGAGCCGCCGCCGACCGAGACCGCGCCCGGATCGGCCTTCAGCGCGGCGACGAAGTCCTGCGGCGTCTTGATCGGCGAATCGGCCGGCACCGCGATGGCGTTGTACTCGTTGGTCCAACGGACGAGCGGGGTCGTGTCGGCGAGCGAGACCGGCGTCTTGTTGGTGATGGCGCCGCCGACCATGATGACGCCGGTGACGAGCAGGGCGTTCGGATCGCCCTTCATGGTGCGCACGAACTCGGCGAGGCCGATGGTGCCCGCGGCGCCGCCCTTGTTGGTGAACGAGGCGCCGTCGGTGAACGTCTTCGAGGCGTTGAAGGCGGCCATCGTCTGGCGCCCGGCGGCGTCCCAGCCACCGCCCGGATTGGCCGGGATCATCACCTTCGCCGGCTCGGCGACCGCGGCGCCGGCGCTGATCGCCAGCGCGAGCGCGCCGGCGACAGTCAAAGCCTTCATCATGCTCGTCTTCCTCCCTTGGTCGATGTGCAGCGTGGCCCGCTGCGCTTCTTCACGTTCCCCGGCCCTCTTCAGGCACTCCGCCTTGGCAGGGCGTCCGGCGTGATCGTGGCGACGATCGAGGCATCGAGCGCCTCGTAATCGGCAAGGCCGATGGTGGCGTAGAGCTCGGCGCGCGTCTGCATGTCGTCGATC
The DNA here is from genome assembly GCA_023430145.1 of Pseudomonadota bacterium. Taxonomy (GTDB): domain Bacteria; phylum Pseudomonadota; class Alphaproteobacteria; order Rhizobiales; family Methylopilaceae; genus JAEZCD01. The sequence continues at coordinate 12,840 of JAEZCD010000011.1, read as the reverse complement.
ATGGCATGGGTGCCGCCGTCGCGCGCGATCGCCGCGTAGAGCTTCTGCTGCGCCTTGTTGGCGACGCGCAGCGAGGAGACCGGCCAGATCACCATCCTGTATCCCATCGCCTCGAACTCGTCCGCCGTGAAGAAGGGGGTGCGGCCGAACTCGGTCATGTTGGCGAGCAGCGGCACGCCCGGCACCCGCCGCGCGAACTCGCGGAACATCTCGGCCGTCGTCAATGCCTCCGGAAAGATCGCGTCGGCGCCGGCCTCGAGATAGAGCCGCGCCCGGCCGACAGCGCCGTCGAGCCCTTCGGAGGCGGCCGCATCGGTGCGGGCGATGACGAAAAGGTGCCGCCGCGCGCGCACCGCCGCGGCGATCTTCGCGGCCATGTCGCGCGGCTCGGCGAGCTTCTTGTCGTTGAGGTGGCCGCACTTCTTCGGCAGCAGCTGGTCCTCGATGTGCACCGCCCCGGCGCCCGCCTCCTCGAAGGCGCGCACCATGTTCATGACGTTCAGCGCCTCGCCGTATCCGGTGTCGCCGTCGACCAGCACCGGCAGGCCGCTCGCGCGCGCGAGCTGGCGGACGAAGAAGGCGACCTCGTCGACGGTGATGATGCCGAGGTCCGGCAAGCCCATCGAGGCGCTCATGGCGGCGCCCGACAGATAGAGCGCCTCGAACCCAGCGTCGCGCGCCTGCAGAGCCGCCATGCCGTTGTGCGCGCCGGGAATGCGGACGATGCCGCCGCGGGCGAGGAGCTCGCGGAACCGCTCGCCGGCGGGCATTTTGGGCAGATCGGCTGCAACGAGATACGCCATCGGCTGCGCCTTCAGGCCACGTAGAGGTCGACGTAGTCGTTTACCGGCATCGCCTCGAGCCGCGCCTGGTCGAGCGAGACCTCCAGAATCTGCTTCTGGCGCTTGTCGACGAAGCGGCGCGCGAGATTGGTGCGGAATTTCTGCTCGAGCAGCGGCATGCCGTCGGCACGGCGGCGCTTGTGGCCGATCGGGTACTCGACCACGACCTCCGGCAGCACCGTGCCGTCCTTCAGCGTCAGCGTGATCGCATTGGCGATCGACCGCTTTTCGGGGTCGTGATAGTCGCGCGTGAAGGCCGGCTCCTCGACGCACTCGATTTTTTGCCGCAGCGAATCGATGCGCGGGTCGGCGGCGATGTCGTCCTCGTAGTCGGCGGCGGTCAGCCGGCCGAAGATCAGCGGCACGGCGACCATGTACTGGATCGTGTGGTCGCGATCGGCCGGATTATGCAGTGGCCCCTTCTTGTCGATGATGCGGATGCAGGCCTCGTGCGTGCGGATGTCGACCTTGGCGATGTCCTCGCTGGTCTTGCCCATCGCCCGCAGCGTCTCCGACAGCGCCATCGCCGCCTCGACGGCGGTCTGGGCGTGGAACTCGGCCGGATAGGAGATCTTGAAGAGCACGTTCTCCATCACGTAGGAGCCGTAGGGCCGTTGGAACTTGAACGTGTTGCCGCGGAACGAGGCGTCGTAAAAGCCCCAGGTCTTGGCCGTCAGCACCGAGGGGTAGCCCATCTCGCCGGTCTGGGCGATGAGGGCGAGGCGCACCGCGCGGCTCGTCGCGTCGCCGGCCGCCCAGCTCTTCCGCGAGCCGGCATTCGGCGCGTGCCGGTAGGTGCGCAGCGCCTGGCCGTCCACGAAGGCGAGCGAGACGGCGTTGATCAACTCCTCGCGCGACAGGCCGAGCATTCCGCCGACGACCGCGGTGGAGGCGACCTTCACCAGGATCACGTGGTCGATGCCGACCTTGTTGAAGGCGTTCTCGAGCGCGATGCAGCCCTGGATCTCGTGCGCCTTGATCATGCCGGTCAGCACGTCGCGCATGGTCAGCGGCGGCTTGCCGACGGCGATAGCCGTGCGCGACAGCCAGTCGGCGACGGCCAGAATGCCGCCGAGATTGTCGGAGGGGTGGCCCCATTCGGCGGCGAGCCAGCAATCGTTGAAGTCGAGCCAGCGGATCAGCGTGCCGATGTTGAAGGCGGCCTGGACGGGATCGAGCTGATAGGGCGTGCCGGGCACTTTGGCCCCGTTCGGCACGATGGTGCCGGGGACGATCGGCCCGAGCAGCTTCGTGCAGGCCGGATATTCGAGCGCTTCGAGGCCGCAGCCGAGCGTGTCGATCAGGCAGTTGCGCGCGGTCTCGTAGGCGAGCCGGCTGTCCACCCGGTAGTTCAGCACATAGTCGGCGATGTCGACGAGGACGCCGTCCGGCGCCGGCCGCTCGTTAGTGCTCAGTGCGGCCATGCTCGCTACGCTCTCCCTTCGGCCTGATTGTCGACATACCTGTCATGCCGGACGTGACGGCGCAAGCCCCTCGGCGAGAGCTTGTTCATGTTGTCGACAATCTCCGCCACCTCCTCCCCTCCCCACGAGTTACGAGGGTCACCTCCGCCGGGTGCTCCATCGCGACGGGTCGGGCAGGGCTCCCATCCTCCCTCACACATCGCTTCCGTTTCCCGGACAAGCTGCGCGCAGCGCAGCGCAGATCCGGGACCCAGCGACCACGCGCGAAGCACAATATGTGCTTCGCGAAGAGTCTTTGCGCGGGATCCCGGGTCTCCGCTCCGGCTACGCCGTCGCTCGCCCGGGAGACGGGGAGATCTGTGAATGCCGTAGCCCGAAGAGGCGGGCTTGCCGTCCGAAAAACTCCGCGTCACAAGGCTGCCTGCAGACGGAAGGTGGAACGATGGGCGACCAAAAGCTTCGCGTGGGTATTCTGGGCGCGTCCGGCTACACGGGCGCGGAGCTCGTGCGCCTCCTGCTGCGCCATCCCCGGGTCGAGATCGCAGCCCTCACCGCCGACCGCAAGGCCGGCCAGCTGATGGCCGACGTGTTCGGCCAGTTCGCCGGCGTCGACTTGCCGCGGCTGACGACGATCGCCGAGATCGATCTCGGCGGGCTCGACCTCGTCTTCTGCGGCCTGCCGCACGGCACGACGCAGACCGTCATCGCCGATCTTCTCGTACGCAAGCCGTCCTTGAAGATCGTCGATCTGTCGGCCGACTTCCGCCTCGCCGACGCGGCGGCCTATGCGCACTGGTACGGCCATCCTCACCAGGCGCTGGAGCTGCAGGCGGAGGCGGTCTTCGGCATCCCGGAGCACCATCGCGAGCGCATCAGGACCGCGCGGCTCGTCGCCAATCCCGGCTGCCACTCCTCGACCGCGATCCTCGCCGCCGTTCCGCTCCTGCGTGCGGGCGTGATCGATCCGGACGACATCGCCATCGTCTCGACGACCGGCATGTCCGGCGCCGGTCGCGCCGCCAAGGAGGAGATGCTGTTCAGCGAGGTGTCGGAGGGCCTGCACGCCTACGGCGTCGGCAGTCACCGGCACACCGCCGAGCTCGACCAGGAGTTCTCCGCCGCCGCCGGCAGGCCGGTGCAGCCGACCTTCACCGCCCAGCTCGCGCCGATGAACCGCGGCATCTATTCGATGATCTTCGTCAAGCCCGCGGGCGGGGCGTCGCCGAAGGACCTGCACGCAGCGCTCGATAAAGCCTATGCGGGCGAGCCGTTCATGCGCGTGCTGCCGTTCGGCAAGGCCCCGCACAGCCGGCACGTACGGGGCTCCAACATGGCCCAGCTCGGCGTCGTCGCCGACCGCCGGCCAGGCCGAGCGCTCGTCATGAGCACCACGGACAATCTCGTGAAGGGGGCGTCCGGCAGCGCCGTGCAGAACATGAATCTCATCGCCGGCTTCCCGGAGACGGAGGGGCTTCTGCAGCTCGCGCTGTTCCCGTGAGCCCGTCGGGCGCAAGGGGGACGGACGACGCCCTCAGAACGCCTTGTAGGTGACGGTGGTCCGCGTGTCCTTGATGCCCGGCACGCGCTGCACGTTCTCGCCGATGAAGTGGCCGATGTCGACGCCGTCCTCGAGATGGTACTTGACGATCAGGTCGAAATCGCCCGCCGTCGAGTAGATCTCCGAATGCAGCTCCTGGTCGGCGATGCCGCGCGCCACCTCGTAGGTGCGGCCGAGCTCGCATTTGATCTGCACGTAAAACGTCTGCATCCGCGAGCCACTCCCAAAAAGTCGCGCCCATCCTAGCACGACGCCGATTGCATCGCGGCGCCCGGCCGACCAGAGTGCGCCGCCTCGAAGGAGAAACGGGACACGATGCCGGACATCGTCTGCCTCGGCGAGCCGCTGATCGAGCTGAACGAGCGCGAAGGCGACGGGCGCTACCATATCGGCCTCGGCGGCGACACCTCGAACTGCGCCGTGGCGGCCGCGCGCCAGGGCGGCCGGGTCGGCTATCTCAGCGCCATCGGCACCGACGGCTTCGGCGACCGGCTCATGGAGCTGTGGCGGACCGAGGGCGTCGACGCGACGCATGTCGTCCGCGACCCGCGCGCGCCGACCGGCGTCTATTTCGTCAGCCATGGTGCGGGCGGCCACCGCTTCTCCTATGCCCGCGCCGGCTCGGCGGCGAGCCGCATGCGACCCGAAGGCCTGCCGCTGGACTATCTCCGCCAAGCGAAGATCCTGCACGTCTCCGGCATCAGCCAGGCGATCAGCCAGGACGCCTGCGACACCGTCTTCGCCGCCATCGAGGCGGTACGCGCCGCGGGCGGCACCGTCGCCTACGACACCAATCTGCGGCAATCGCTGTGGCCGCTGCCGCGGGCGCGGGCGATCATCACCGGCACGCTGCGCCTCGCCGACATCGCCCGGCCGAGCGTCGACGACGCGAAACACCTCTTCGGCACCGAGGATCCGGACGCGATCGTCGACGCGGTGCTGGCACTCGGCCCGAAGATCGTCGCCGTCACGCTCGGCGCCGACGGCTGCCTCGTGGCGACGCCCGCGCGGCGCGAAAAGATCCCGCGCTTCCCGGTCGAGGCGGTCGACGCCACCGGCGCCGGCGACGCCTTCGACGGCGCCTTCCTCGTCGAGTGGCTGCGCACCGGCGACCCGTTCGCGGCGGCGCGCTACGCCAATGTCGCCGCGGCGCTGAAGACGCTCGGCTTCGGCGCGGTCGAGCCGATGCCGCGCCGGGCCGATGTCGAAGCGGCCCTCGCCCGGCTGCCGGCGTGAAGCGGGCGCTCGTCACCGGGGGCGCCAGGGGCATCGGCCTCGCCTGCGCCCGCGCGCTCGCCGCCAAGGGTTATGAGACGGTCGCGACCGGGCTCACCGAGGCGGAGGTCGCCGCCCTGCCCGTGGTCCCCGGCCTGCGGGCCGCAACGCTCGACGTCACCGACGAGGCCTCCGTGGCGGCCTGCATCGGCGGGCTCGAGGAGCTCGACGTCCTCGTCAATTGCGCCGGCATGATTCTCCGCGGCGGCGCGGAGTTCGAGCTCGACAAGTTTTGCCGCGTGCTCGAGGTCAACCTCGTCGGCACCATGCGCATGTGCGTCGCGGCAAAGCCGCTGCTCGCCCGGCGCGGCGGCGCGATCGTCAATCTCGCCTCCATGCTGTCCTTCTTCGGCGCACCAGCCGCGCCGGCCTACAGCGCGTCGAAGGGCGGCGTCGCGCAGCTGACCAAATCGCTCGCCGGCGCCTGGGCGCCCGAGAACATCCGCGTCAACGCGGTGGCGCCCGGCTGGATCGAGACCGAGCTGACACGCCCGCTCGTCGCCGACGAGGCCCGCTCCTCGGCCATCCTCGCCCGGACGCCGATGAAGCGCTGGGGCGCGCCCGACGACGTCGCCGGCGCCGTCACATTCCTCTGCTCGGAGGAGGCGCGTTTCGTCACAGGGGTTATTCTTCCGGTGGACGGCGGCTATCTCGCCACCTGATAGCCGCCGGCAAGAAAAGGAGGCCGTCATGGCCGCAGCCGTCAACCGCTCCGGACTGACCGAGACCGAGGACCAGTCCCGCATCCCCTATCGCCATCCGCAGCCGGCGGACTCGCCGCCGGAAGTGGTCATTCCCGACGCGATCCCGCAGGACGAGCGGATCTGGGTGCCGCAGACCGAGAGCGTCTCGTTCCGGCCGCTGCTGCTGTGCGCCTCGCGCGGCTACTGGGTGAACGTGCTGCGCGTCCGCAAGGCCGGCGTCCTGTCCCGCCACCGCCATCCGCAGCCGGTGCACGGCTACGTGCTGCGCGGCCGCTGGCGCTACCTCGAGCACGCCTGGACGGCGACGCAGGGCTCCTACGTCTACGAGGCGCCGGGCGAGACGCACACGCTCGTCGTCGACGAGGACGTGGCCGAGATGATGACCATGTTCCAGGTCAATGGCTGCATGATCTACGTCGATCCGGACGGCAGGCAGCAGGGCTACGAGGACGTCTTCACCAAGATCGACATGTGCCGCCGCCACTACGCCGCGATCGGCCTCGGCGAGGATTTCGTGCAGCAGTTCATCCGCTGATGCCCGAGGAGGAGCTTTCCGAGCGGCAGGCGGACTTCCGCGAGGCGATGGCGCGGCTGTCGGCGGCCGTGCACATCATCACCACCGACGGGCCGGCCGGCCGCGCCGGCATCACCGCCTCCGCGGTCGCCTCGGTGACCGACGATCCGCCGACGCTGCTCGTCTGCCTCAACCGGCGCAGCCGGGTGAACCCGGTGTTCAAGGCGAACTCCGTCGTCGCCGTCAGCACACTGCGCGCCGGCCAGGAGGAGCTTTCGGCAACCTTCGCCGGCAGCCGCGGCGTGCCGATGGCCGAGCGCTTCCCGGACGCGCAGTGGACGAAGCTCGCCACCGGCAGCCCGGTGCTGCGCGACGGCCTCGTCGCCTTCGACGGCCGCATCGTCGCCGTGCAGGAGGTGGGCACGCACAGCGTGTTCTTCATCGAGGTGCTGGAGACGGCGATCGGCGAGCCCGGCCCGGCGCTGGTCTATTACCGGCGCAGCTATTCGAGCGTGCATCACCCCTGACGCCCCGCTGGATTTCGCTGCCCGGTCCGGGGCTCATCCGCCTCGTGACATGCCCAGAGAAGGCTGCGGCATTCATACATCTCGGACGGAGCTCGCCCCGCTGTCCTCTCCTCCCCCTGAAAGGGGGAGGTCGAGACGGCGAAGCCGTCCGGGTGGGGGTCCTCGGCGGCGGCGAGAGAACCCCCCACCGGCTCGCTGCGCGAGTCCGCCTCCCCCTTTCAGGGGGAGGATGGGGGCCTTCCCGACCCGTTGCGACAGAGCGCCCGGCGAATGTGTGAATCCCGTAGCCGGAGAGGGACGAGGAAGCCCCTACCCCTCGGCCTTCTTCTCCGGCAGGTTCAGGCGGATGTGCAGCTCGCGCAGCTGCTTCGGCGTCACCTCGGAGGGCGCGCCCATCAGGAGATCCTCGGCGCGCTGGTTCATCGGGAACAGCACCACCTCGCGCAAATTCTCCTCGCCGCAGAGCAGCATGACGATGCGGTCGACGCCGGGCGCGATGCCGCCGTGCGGCGGGGCGCCGTAGGTCAGCGCCCGCAGCATGCCGCCGAAGCGGCTCTCGAGATCCTCCGGCGCATAGCCGGCGATGGCGAACGCTTTCCGCATGATGTCCGGGCGATGGTTGCGGATGGCGCCGGACGACAGCTCGATGCCGTTGCAGACGACGTCGTACTGGTAGGCGAGGATGTCGAGCGGGTCCTTGCTCTCGAGCGCATCGAGCCCCCCTTGCGGCATCGAGAACGGGTTGTGCGAGAAGTCGACCCGCTTCTCCTCCTCGCTCCACTCGAACATCGGGAAGTCGACGATCCAGCAGAACTCGAAGCGGTCCTCGTCGACGAGCCCGAGATCCTTTCCGAGCTTCAGCCGCGCCTGGCCGGCGAGCTTGGCGGCCTTCATCTCGGCGTCGGCGGCGAAGAACAGCGCATCGCCCGGGCCGAGCTTGGCCTTGCTGGCGAGACGCCGCTGGATCTCGGCCGGCACGAACTTGGCGATCGGCCCCCTGCCCTCGACGCCGCCGGCGGCGGCCTCGTCGAAGACGATGTAGCCGAGCCCGCCGGCGCCCTCGCCCCGCGCCCAGTCGTTCAGCTTGTCGAAGAAGGAGCGCGGCTGCGTCGCAGCCCCCGGCGCCGGGATTGCGCGGACGACGCCGCCGGCATCGATCACCCGGCGGAAGGCGTTGAACGTCACCGAGGCGTCGGAAAACTCTTCCGTGACGTCGACGATCTCGAGCGGGTTGCGGAGATCCGGCTTGTCGGAGCCGTATTTCAGCATCGACTCGCGGAACGGGATGCGCGGGAAGACCGGCGTCACCGGCCGGCCGTCGGCGAACTCCTCGAAGACGCCGCGCAGCACCGGCTCGACGGCGGCGAACACGTCGTCCTGGGTGACGAAGCTCATCTCGATGTCGAGCTGGTAGAACTCGCCCGGGCTGCGGTCGGCGCGCGCGTCCTCGTCGCGGAAGCAGGGCGCGATCTGGAAGTAGCGGTCGAAGCCGGCGACCATGATCAGCTGCTTGAACTGCTGCGGCGCCTGCGGCAGCGCGTAGAATTTCCCGGGATGAATGCGCGAGGGGACGAGAAAGTCGCGCGCGCCTTCAGGGCTGGAAGCGGTCAGGATCGGCGTCTGGAACTCGAAAAAACCCTGCTCGCGCATGCGGCGGCGGAGCGAGTCGATCACGCTCCCGCGCAGCATGATGTTCTTGTGCAGCCGCTCGCGGCGGAGATCGAGGAAGCGGTAGCGGAGCCGCGTCTCCTCCGGATACTCCTGGTCGCCGAAGACCGGCATCGGCAGCTCGGCGGCCGGGCCGAGCACCTCGATGTCGGTGACGAACACCTCCACGAGGCCGGTCGGCAGGTCCGGGTTCTCCGTGCCGGCGGGCCGGGCGCGGACCGTGCCGTCGATGCGGATCACCCATTCGGAGCGGGCTTCCTCGATCGCCTTGAAGGCGGGCGAGTCCGGATCGGCGACGATCTGCGTCAGGCCGTAATGGTCGCGCAGATCGATGAACAAGAGGCCGCCATGGTCGCGGACGCGATTGACCCATCCCGACAGGCGCACGGTGCTGCCGATGTCGGTCGGGCGGAGCTCTCCGCAGGTGTGGCTGCGATAACGGTGCATGGCGTGTCCCGAGATGATTTTCGCCACGACGCCCGGCGCCCGCGGCGGCGCCGGACAAGCGCACGGCCCTTGCGGGCTTGTCAAGGACGGGGCGTGCCGCCGGAAGCGAACCGAGAGCGCGAGGGCGCTAGCCGGCTCCCTGCGCCCGGCGATCCTTCTCCGCCTGCCGCATGGCGATCGAGGCGACGACGACGCCGATGGCGACGATGCCGATCAGGATCGTGCAGACGGCGTTGATCTCCGGCGTCACGCCGAGCCGGACGGAGCTGTAGATGCGCATCGGCAGCGTCGTGGCGCCGGGCCCGGTCGTGAAGCTGGCGATCACGAGGTCGTCGAGCGACAGGGTGAACGAGAGCATCCAGGCGCTGATCACGGCCGGGGCGATGATCGGCAGCGTGATGACGAAGAAGGTCTTCATCGGCGGGCAGCCGAGGTCCATCGCCGCCTCTTCCAGGCTGCGGTCGAAGGTGACGAGCCGTGACGAGACGACCACGGTGGCGAAGCACATGGTGAAGGTGATGTGGGCGAGCGTCACGGTCCAAAAACCGCGGTCGAAGCCGATGGCGACGAACAAGAGCAGCAGCGACAGGCCGGTGATCACCTCGGGCATGACGAGCGGCGCATAGGTCATGCCGGAGAACAGGGTTCGCCCCGGGAAGCGCGCGTAACGGACGAGGGCGATCGCCGCCAGCGTGCCGAGCACGGTGGCGACCGTCGCCGACAGGAGCCCGACCCGCACCGTCACCCAGGCGGCGTCGAGCAGCTGCTCGTTGCGTAGGAGGGCCGCGTACCACTCGGTCGAGAAGCCGCCCCAGACGGTGACGAGCTTCGAGGCGTTGAAGCTGTAGATGACGAGGATCAGGATCGGCACGTAGAGGAAGGCGAAGCCGAGCACCAGCGAGACGATGTTGAAGAGGGAGAGGCGGCCTTTCATGGGCGGGCTCCCTCGCGTGCTGTCTCCGGGCCGTCTCCTCTTTCCTCCCCCTGCAAGGGGGAGGTCGAGACGGCGAAGCCGTCCGGGTGGGGGTCTCGTGCGCCGAAGAGAACCCCCTCTCGGCTCGCTGCGCGAGTCCGGTCTCCCCCTTGCAGGGGGAGAAGGAAGGCCGCCCGGCCGGCCCTCAACGCCCGCCCTCCGCCGATCGCGCCTGCATGTTCTGGTAGAGCACCATCGGCACCACCAGCAGGAACAGCAGCACGATCGCCACCGCCGAGGCGACCGGCCAGTCGCGGTTGGAGAAGAACTCGCTCCACAGCGTCTTGCCGATCATCAGCGTCTCCGAGCCGCCGAGGAGGTCGGGGATGACGAACTCGCCGACCGCCGGGATGAAGACCAGCAGCGCGCCGGCGATGACGCCCGGCAGCGAGAGCGGAAAGGTGATCTGCCAGAAGGCGCGGATCGGCGGCGAGCCGAGATCGGCGGCGGCCTCGAGCAGCGTGTCGTCCATCTTCTCGAGGCTGGCATAGACCGGCAGCACGAAGAACGGCAGGTACGAGTAGACGATGCCGATATAGACGGCGATCTCGGTGTTCATGATGCGCAGCGGCTCGCCGATCACGCCGAGGTCCATCAGCAGCGCCGACAACAGGCCCTCGGGCTTCAGGATGCCGATCCAGGCGTAGACGCGGATCAGGAACGAGGTCCAGAAGGGCAGGATCACGAGCATCAACAGGATCGGCCGCACGCCCGCCGGGGCCCGTGCCATGCCGTAGGCGATCGGATAGCCGACGAGCGCGATCAGCAGCGTCGAGGTGCCGGCGATGCGCAGGCTGGAGAGATAGGACTCCCAATAGAGGCTGTCCTCGGTGAGGAGGAGGTAGTTCTCGAAGTCGAGCTCCGACCAGAACTGCCTGATACCCTCCCAGCCGGCCGACAGGTCGAGCACCGGCACATAGGGCGGCATCGCGACGACGCTGTCGGAGAACGAGATCTTCAGGACGATCAGGAACGGCAACAGGAAGAAGAAGCCGAGCCACAGGAACGGCACGGCGACCACGAGCCAGCGGGTCCACCCCGGCAGGGTGCGGCGCGCCTTTGCCGGCTCGGCCGGGATCTCGGCCGCGGCGGCGACCGCCTCGGCCGGTCCGATCGCCGGATCGTGCGGGAGCGTGGTCACCGACCGCGCGTCGTCTCGAACAGGAACCAGTGCCGCCGCTCGGCCTCGTCGATCCAGTTCTCGATCAGGCTCGCGGTGGCAACGTCGCGGTGCTCGTCGCAGAGGTCGTGCGCCTCGCGGAGGCGCGCGATGAGGTCGCGGTTGTCGTCGCGCAGCTCGGCCAGCATGTCTTTCGGGTCGACATAGTCGGCGTCGTTGTCGAGCACCCGCTGCAGCCGGGCGATGTGGCCGATGGAGCGGATCGTCGTGCCGCCGAGCTTGCGCACCCGCTCGGCGATGTCGTCGGTCATGGCGAAGATCTGGTCCGCCTGCTCGTCGAGCATGAGGTGATAGTCGCGAAAGCTCGGCCCGCTGACGTGCCAGTGGAAGTTCTTGGTCTTCAGGTAGAGCGCGAAGACGTCGGCGAGCAGCGCGTTGAGCGCCCCGGTCACGTCCTTGGTGGTATTGGCGCCGAGATCGGTTGGCGTCTCGAGGGCCGCCTTCGGCCGGGCCTTGCGTTCGACGGTCTTCGCCACGAATGGCACTCCTTCGATGTTTGGCGACTTCAGCGGGTGAGCAGGACGGCCGCGTCCGGCTCGAAATGCACGTGCACGCGATCCTCCCAGGTGATCGGGCGCTCGACGGTACGCGTCTCGTTGGCGCGCGCAACCTTGACCACCTTCTTGGACGGCAGCTCGACGAGATAGGTCGTCCAGTCGCCGAGATAGCCGATGTCGTACACCTTGCCGGCGAGCGCATTGGCGGTGCCGGGCGGCGGCGGCTCCATCGAGATGCGCATCTTCTCGGGCCGGATCGCCAGCCAGACCGCCGAATCGCGGGCGGGGCGCTCGTCGGACTGCACCACGAGCTCGGTCCCCGCCTCGGCCGAGCCGACGCGGACCATGTTCTTGTCGATGCCGGCGGCCTTTCCCTCGAGCACCGTGATGTCGCCGACGAAATCGGCCACATAGCGCGAGTTCGGCTGCTCGTAGAGTTCGGCCGGCGGCGCCACCTGCACGAGCTTGCCGCGGTCCATAACCGCGATGCGGTCGGCGACCGTCATCGCCTCCTCCTGGTCGTGGGTGACGATCAGGAAGGTCATGCCGAGGCTGACCTGGAGGTCCATCAGCTCGAACTGCGTCGATTCGCGCAGCTTCTTGTCGAGGGCGGCGAGCGGCTCGTCGAGCAGCAGCACCTTCGGCCGCTGCGCGAGGCTGCGGGCGAGCGCCACACGCTGCCGCTGGCCGCCGGAGAGCTGGTGCGGCTTGCGCTTGCCGAACTCCTCCATGCGGACGAGGCGCAGCATCTCGGCGACGCGCTCGGCGATCTCGGCCTTCGGCAGCCGGTCCTGCTTGAGGCCGAAGGCGATGTTCTGCTCGACGGTCATGTGCGGGAACAGCGCGTAGGACTGGAACATCATGTTGACCGGGCGCCGGTAGGGCGGCACGGCGCCGATGTCCTCCCCGCCGAGGATGACGCGGCCCGAGGACGGCCGCTCGAAGCCGGCCAGCATGCGCATCAGCGTGGTCTTGCCGCAGCCGGACGGCCCGAGCAGGGCGAAGAACTCGCGCTCGTAGATGTCGAGGCAGAGGTCCTCGACGGCGACGAAGTCGCCGAAGCGCTTGGTGACGTGGTCGAAGCGGATCAGCGGCTCGACGGCGGGATCGTTCCAGGGAGCGAATTTCCGCCGGATGGGACCGAGCGTCTTGGGGGCCATGGCGCGGCTGCCTCGCGGGAGGGAGGGATCCGCGGGGGGCCGGCGGCGCCCCCCGGGGGCGGGTGGGTCGG